>NZ_JYNQ01000001.1:1042500-1390833 GCF_000934685.1 Lacinutrix sp. Hel_I_90
GGGTTGCCCCATTCGGATATCTGCGGATCAACTTGTATGTGCCAATCCCCGCAGCTTTTCGCAGCTTATCACGTCCTTCATCGTCTTTGAGAGCCAAGGCATTCCCCATACGCCCTTATTTAGCTTATTGTACTTTTTGCTTTTTTAATGAGTTACTATTTAATTTACAATTTTCAGTCACAATCCTTAATAAATAAATATCAAGTACCGATTATTACACCTTGTAAATTAAATTTGTGATTAATTATACATCGCTCGTTGTGAGTATAATTAATCCTAATATATTATTATAAAATTAGATAAATCTAATTGTTATTTTTCATGTATCTTTTTTCAATATGTCAATGAACGTTGCAATACCCAAATTAATTGGGTATCTCATCTTTGTTATTGCTAACTTTAATGAGATTCCCACTTTCACGGGAACTTTGGTGGAGAATATCGGAGTCGAACCGATGACCTCCTGCGTGCAAGGCAGGCGCTCTAGCCAGCTGAGCTAATCCCCCAAATTTAAGAACTCCGAATGTTGTATTCAGAATTACCTTTTTTAGAATTGACAACTTCTAGAATTTCCTTTGTCTTATAGTATGTACTAAATAACCCTAAATTACTTTAAGATTATACTAGTAGTCTCAGGCAGACTCGAACTGCCGACCTCTACATTATCAGTGTAGCGCTCTAACCAGCTGAGCTATGAGACTCTACTATAATAGATTTTAAATTAACAGCAGGAGAATAAACAATTTCTTTTCTTGTTTTAAATTTACTTGGTCGTCTTTCTCTAGAAAGGAGGTGTTCCAGCCGCACCTTCCGGTACGGCTACCTTGTTACGACTTAGCCCTAGTTACCGATTTTACCCTAGGCCGCTCCTTACGGTGACGGACTTCAGGCACTCCCAGCTTCCATGGCTTGACGGGCGGTGTGTACAAGGCCCGGGAACGTATTCACCGCATCATGGCTGATATGCGATTACTAGCGATTCCAGCTTCACGGAGTCGAGTTGCAGACTCCGATCCGAACTGTGATAGGGTTTATAGATTCGCTCCTGGTCGCCCAGTGGCTGCTCTCTGTCCCTACCATTGTAGCACGTGTGTAGCCCAGGACGTAAGGGCCGTGATGATTTGACGTCATCCCCACCTTCCTCACAGTTTGCACTGGCAGTCTTGCTAGAGTTCCCGACATGACTCGCTGGCAACTAACAACAGGGGTTGCGCTCGTTATAGGACTTAACCTGACACCTCACGGCACGAGCTGACGACAACCATGCAGCACCTTGTAATGTGTCCGAAGAAAAAACTATCTCTAGTCCTGTCACACTACATTTAAGCCCTGGTAAGGTTCCTCGCGTATCATCGAATTAAACCACATGCTCCACCGCTTGTGCGGGCCCCCGTCAATTCCTTTGAGTTTCATTCTTGCGAACGTACTCCCCAGGTGGGTCACTTATCACTTTCGCTTAGCCACTCAAACCGAAGTTCGAACAGCTAGTGACCATCGTTTACGGCGTGGACTACCAGGGTATCTAATCCTGTTCGCTCCCCACGCTTTCGTCCATCAGTGTCAGTTGATTATTAGTAATCTGCCTTCGCAATTGGTATTCTATGTAATATCTATGCATTTCACCGCTACACTACATATTCTAACTACTTCATAATAACTCAAGATAACCAGTATCAAAGGCAATTCTACAGTTGAGCTGCAGGATTTCACCTCTGACTTAATTATCCACCTACGGACCCTTTAAACCCAATGATTCCGGATAACGCTTGGATCCTCCGTATTACCGCGGCTGCTGGCACGGAGTTAGCCGATCCTTATTCTTACAGTACCGTCAAGCTGCTACACGTAGCAGTGTTTCTTCCTGTATAAAAGCAGTTTACAACCCATAGGGCAGTCATCCTGCACGCGGCATGGCTGGATCAGAGTTGCCTCCATTGTCCAATATTCCTCACTGCTGCCTCCCGTAGGAGTCTGGTCCGTGTCTCAGTACCAGTGTGGGGGATCCCCCTCTCAGGGCCCCTATCTATCGTTGCCATGGTAAGCCGTTACCTTACCATCTAGCTAATAGAACGCATAGTCATCTTGTACCGTAACCTTTAATGATATCTTGATGCCAAGTCATCATACTATGAGGTATTAATCTTCGTTTCCAAAGGCTATCCCTCAGTACAAGGTAGATTCTATACGCGTTACGCACCCGTGCGCCGGTCGTCGGCGGTGCAAGCACCCCGTTACCCCTCGACTTGCATGTGTTAGGCCTGCCGCTAGCGTTCATCCTGAGCCAGGATCAAACTCTTCATCGTTAAATTTTAAAGTCTTTCGACTAATTTGCTTAACAACCAAAGAAATTAATTTTAGTACTCAAAATGGCTTATTCTCTTGTTTGAAAATTATCGTTTCCAATAACTCTCTTACGCTGTCAATTCAATATGTGTATGAACTTGTTTTCTGTTTCTCTAAGACCTTTATCGCTTAGCGGGTGCAAATATAAAACTTATTTCCAATCCCACAATACTTTTTATAAAAAAAACTAAATCTTTTTTTAATCCGTATCTCAATAAATTTCTTTTGAACTTTTTTGAAAAAACATTGCTGTTTTTTCGGATTGCAAACTTACAACCTTTTTTTGTCATCTCAACGCTTATTTTAAAAAAATAATCTTTTTTTGTAAGCCTTTTAATGAACGTTGCTTTGCTGCCCAAGTCTACACCTGTTTCGCTTAGCGGGTGCAAATATAGATTCTTTTTTAGTTATGGCAACCCTTTTTTTAGAACTTTTTTAATCTTTTTTTAACCACCCCCTTACCGCCTTTGTTTTAAGCACATTACAAACAAAAATAATCTTGTTTTTTTAGAGCCAATCTGTCCTTTATATATAGGCTCTTTTTTCCAAGGCTTTGAAACTATTTGTTATCCAAGCGTGAATAACACCCTTTCTATAGAGACAGCACCAAAAAAGAGAATACTTTACACTTAGCTATTTGCCCGCGTTAGGGGTTGCAGCGGCATCCTTTTGCTTTTTTGCAAAAGATACAGCGGAAAACCCGACCTGAAAGGGAACGCCCTAATGGTTATTTTGAGAATTAATATATATGTATTGCCTGTGAATGGGTAAGGTATTATCTTTGCGTCTTTAATTATTTGAAACATATGATACAAATTACTTTACCTGATGGGAGTGTGAAGCCTTTTGAGCTTAATACAACACCAATGGATGTTGCAAAAAGCATTAGCGAAGGCTTAGCTAGAAACGTTATTTCGGCGCGTTTTAATGGAACAACAGTTGAAACGACAACCCCATTAACCACAGACGGTAGTTTGATTTTGTATACTTGGAATACTGATGAAGGTAAGACGGCCTTTTGGCATTCGAGTGCTCACGTTTTGGCTCAAGCTATTCAAGAACTCTATCCTGATGCAAAACTGACTATTGGTCCCGCTATTGAACGTGGCTTTTATTATGATGTTGACTTTGGAGAGACTACAATTTCAGAAAAGGATTTTAAAACTATTGAAGATAAGATGCTTGACATCGCTCGTGGTAAACATGACTTTGTAATGCGAAGTGCTACTAAAGCAGAGGCTTTGGAATTATACAAGGACAATCCTTTTAAAACCGAATTAATTGAGAATTTAGAAGATGGTACTATCACTTTTTGTGATCACGCTACGTTTACTGATTTGTGTCGCGGTGGGCACATACCAAATACTGGAATTATAAAAGCTACTAAAGTACTGTCTGTTGCTGGTGCTTACTGGCGCGGTGATGAGAATAAACCACAGCTTACACGTGTTTATGGTATTAGTTTCCCTAAACAAAAGGAGCTGACCGAATATTTAGCCCTTTTAGAAGAAGCAAAAAAACGGGATCATAGAAAATTAGGTAAAGAACTAGAGCTTTTTACCTTTTCTCAAAAGGTTGGTGCTGGTTTACCATTATGGTTACCAAAAGGAACTGCGTTACGTGAACGTTTAGAGAACTTTTTAAAGGCCGCACAAAAGAAAGCAGGTTACGAGATGGTTATGACGCCGCATATTGGTCAAAAAGAATTATATGTAACTTCTGGTCATTATGAGAAATATGGTGAAGATAGCTTTCAGTCAATAAAAACACCTAAAGAAGGTGAAGAGTTTTTATTGAAGCCCATGAATTGTCCGCATCACTGTGAGATATATAATGCAACACAGTGGTCTTATAAAGATTTACCAAAACGTTTTGCTGAATTTGGAACGGTTTACAGATATGAACAAAGTGGTGAACTGCATGGTTTGACGCGTGTACGTGGTTTTACCCAGGATGACGCCCATATATTTTGTACTCCTGATCAATTAGATACCGAATTTAAAAATGTAATAGACTTAGTCCTTTATGTCTTTGGTTCATTAGGCTTCGAAAATTTTACGGCACAAGTCTCTTTAAGAGATCCTGAAAATCCTGACAAATATATTGGAAGTGATGAAAATTGGGAAAAAGCTGAAAAGGCTATTTTGAATGCTGCCATAGATAAAGGTTTAAATTACGTTGTAGAAACAGGTGAAGCCGCTTTTTACGGTCCGAAATTAGATTTCATGGTCAAAGATGCCTTAGGAAGACAATGGCAACTTGGCACTATTCAAGTAGATTATAATTTACCAGAACGGTTTGAACTGAATTATAAAGGGAGTGATAACGAACTGCATAGACCTGTAATGATTCACCGTGCTCCTTTTGGCAGTATGGAACGTTTTATTGCCATTTTATTAGAACATACCGGAGGGAATTTCCCACTGTGGTTAATGCCTATTCAAGTTTCGGTATTAACTCTTAGTGAGAAATATGAGAAATACGGTGAAAAAGTTTTAAATTTGCTAGAAAATCACGAAATTCGCGCTTTGGTAGATAACCGAAGTGAAACGATTGGTAAGAAAATTAGAGAGGCCGAAATGAATAAGACGCCCTATATGATTATCATCGGCGAGAATGAGGAGCAAGAAAACATGATCTCTGTTAGACAACATGGTGGAGAAGATTTAGGCACGATAAGTGTAGAAGTCTTTTCAGAAATTGTAAAAACAGAGATAAATAAAACATTGAAACAATTTTAAAATTAACGTTTAACTAAAATACATAAGTCATAGCAATACGTAGAAAAAGATCGAAAGGGCCTTTAAGAGTCATTAAAGAAGACCAACACAGAATTAATTCAAAAATTAGAGCAGAAAAAGTGCGTTTAGTTGGAGAAAACATCGAAGTTGGTATTTACACCATTAAAGAAGCTTTAGGCTTTGCTGAAGAGCAAGAGTTAGATCTTGTTGAAATATCACCAAAAGCTGATCCACCGGTATGTAAAGTCATGGACTATAAAAAGTTTCTTTACGAGCAGAAAAAGCGAGATAAGGCTTTAAAGTCTAAAGCAACGAAGGTCATTATTAAAGAAATTCGATTTGGTCCTCAAACAGATGATCATGATTACGAATTTAAAAGAAAACATGCAGAGAAGTTTTTAAAAGACGGTGCTAAGCTTAAAGCTTTCGTATTCTTTAAGGGACGTTCGATTGTGTTTAAAGAACAAGGTCAAATATTATTATTGCGTTTAGCGCAAGATCTTGAAGAACTTGGTAAAGTGGAGCAAATGCCAAGATTAGAAGGTAAGCGTATGACTATGTTTATCGCTCCAAAAAAATAGATAATACTCCTTTTAAGGATTGAGATATTATAAGTGAAATCATTAAAAAACTAGGAAACAAGATGCCTAAAATGAAAACAAAATCTAGTGCTAAAAAGCGTTTTAAGCTTACAGGTACTGGGAAGATTAAAAGAAAGCACGCGTTTAAGAGTCACATCTTAACAAAGAAGTCTAAAAAACGTAAGCTTGCTCTAACGCATAGTACATTAGTACATCCTGCGGATGAGAATAATATTAAAATCATGTTACGTTTAAAGTAACATAATCTTAATAGGTTTCAAATTATTTATAAACCCTGGAGTAAGGCAAATTAAGATTTAAAAAAGTGTCAATTATTGACCGCCTACTACAAAACACATTTAAATTATGCCAAGATCAGTAAATTCTGTAGCCAAAAGAGCCAGAAGAAAAAAAGTGCTTAAACAAGCAAAAGGTTACTTCGGACGTCGTAAAAACGTTTGGACAGTAGCAAAAAATGCGGTTGACAAAGCGATGCAATATTCGTATAGAGATCGTAGGGTAAAAAAGAGAACATTCCGTGCATTATGGATCACGCGTATCAACGCAGGAGCCCGTTTACATGGTATGACTTACTCACAATTTATGGGTAAATTAAAAGCTAATAACATCGAATTAAACCGTAAGGTTTTAGCTGATTTAGCAATGAATAGCCCAGTAGCTTTTGAAGCTATTGTGAATAAAGTAAAATAAGGGCATTTTGCCAATTGAATAATATCATTTCACTTATATAATTAAAATCCGATTCGAAAGAATCGGATTTTTTTGTTTTGGCTCATTTGATTTTAAAAAACTGATCACAATTTTTAAGTTAAGCTTAACGCTACTGTTAGTCCTTTTTTCATATAATGCCTTATTTTTAAATTCTAAACCTTTTACGATTTTGAAAGATATTAAGTTAGTAATTACAGATATGGATGGCACCTTATTGAATTCTAAAGATGAAGTAAGCGCTGTCTTTTTTGAATTATATAACGCTTTAAAACAACACAACATTAAATTTGTAGCTGCCAGTGGAAGACAGCATAGCAGTATAATAAGCAAGTTGGATGCTATAAAAAATGACATCACCATTGTTTCAGAAAATGGCGCACTCATTCGGGAAGCTGAAACCGAATTGCTTTTCACAAAATTCCCCATTGAATCCATTAAAAAACTGATTCCAGTGATTAGAAGTATTCCTAATACTCACATTATTTTATGCGGAAAAGATGCTGCTTACATAGACTCTAATGATGCGCATTTTAATTCTGTTTTTACTGAATATTATAGGACTTATAAAAAAGTTGAAGATCTTAGCAAAATTGAGGCCGACGACTTTATGAAAATCGCTATTTATCATCCTGATAATTCTGAAAAACACATTTACCCTAAACTGCAACATTTAGAGCATGAGATAAACGTAAAGGTATCTGGTGAACATTGGGTAGATTTATCTGTGCCTAATGCAAATAAAGGGTATGCCTTAGATTTCCTTCAGAACAAATGGAATATAAAACCTGAACATACGATGGCTTTTGGTGACTTTAATAATGATCTCGAAATGCTAAAACTGGCTGCTTTTAGTTATGCGATGGCTAATGCACATCCTAACGTTAAGGCTTTATCGAAATTTTCAACAAAAAGCAATGATGACTTTGGCGTAGAGTCTATTTTAAAACAGCTTATTGCGGCTAAATCTTAACCATTACACTCTACTTATAGCAGAAATATTGAGCGTTTCTTCTCTCCCTTTTAGATTTACATCGCCTATGGCTTTGGTTTTGTAATTAGTAGACAAGCTTAATTGATTCAATAATTCATCGGAAATTAAGAACCACTCATTATATTTATTACACTCGCCTTGAATTCTGGCTGTGGTATTAATCACATCGCCATGATAGGCGATCTCTTTTTTTACTGTTCCTACTTCTGTAACTATAAGCTTACCACCGTGAACACCGGCTTTAAATTTAGGCACCAAACCATACTTCTTCTTGTAAATTTTAGATTTTCGATTAATTCGATTTTGAAAATGATAATATAAATTGACACAATTATCATTGCGTAACCCTTTTTTAAAAGACCAACTCAGGACTGCTTCATCCCCTACATATTGATAAATATTGGCATCATATCTTCTTACAATACCATTTAAATCATTAAAACACTCCTGTATTAATCTACTGTATTGATAATGTCCCAAATCTTCAGCTATTGTTGTAGACGCCTGTAGATCTACGAACATGAAAATTCGTTTTTCTTCTCTAGGTTTACGATATTTTCCAATTAAAAAATTAAAAAAAACACCTCTGCCAAATTTTTCATTAGCAATTCTAATAAAAGAATAGATTAAAGAGCAAATAATAAAATAGCAAACAAGGAGCCAAAAAATCTTACTGTTCTTCCACCAGCCTTCTTCTATGGTAAGATTTAAATCTAATGTGTCTTCGGCTAATTTAAAAATATAGTTTACAGATAAAATAATACCTATGAAGTAAATGACAAATTTTTGCAGCAACACGACACCTAATGATAAATTCCTTGACAGTAATTTATCAAAGAGAAATTCAATAATTGCAAATAAAGTTCCAATGAACAAGCCTAATAAGACACCATAATATAAAATTTTAGAAATAGAATAATCTGTAACAGTTACCCCCTCTTCTGCTCCTATTGCATAATATCTTATAAAAATAAAGACACAAAACGCGAGTGTCCAAAAGATACATGTAGTAATTAAAAGACGAAGAAATTGGAATGTGGTTGTTTTCAATTATAAGGTTATTTAGTTATTTTGAGATCTCTATTAAAGCTATTTTAAACTCCTCTCCTGCCAAGCTACACGATCTTCTTATCAAAAAAATTAAAAGGTTATACGGCCTATTTAAATTTCAATTTTTGGAGAATGGTTTCTTTTGTTATCATCTAATTAAAATGGCTATGGACTAAGTTAAGAAAAAAGAAATGACTTTTAGAGCTATAGGACCAAATGGTAAATCTGGTACTATCATAGCTTATAATTTTTCACAAAACCGCTTCTCATTATGTAATAGTGACATTAAGAAATGATGCTTAAGTTTTCTGTTTCTTCTTCTTAGCCGCGGGAAACAACACATTATTTAAAATAAGTCGATAGCCTGGAGATGTTGGATGTAGATCAAGTTCTGTCTTGGGATCACCAACTTTATGCGTGTAATCTTCCGGATCATGACCGCCATAGAAGGTAAAAAATCCTTTTCCTTTGATACCATGAATGTATTTAGCTTCGCCATTGGTTCTATTTTCACCCATAACGAGCACATTACTTTTTATTTGCTCCCGATTAAATGACGTGGTTTGCCCCATAAACCCTTTGACTAAAGCAGTATGATTTTGACACAACATAGTAGGAATTGGGTCCCATTTTGCCGAGAAATCCATAAGAGAAAAGTAATCTGTTTGTTTTGGTATTTGCCTTACTGGCGTCATATCTATACTTGAAAACTCATACTCTAAAGGACTTCGTTCCAAAGTATAATCTTTAAATGCAAACGTTTTTTGATAGTCAATTTTTGCTTGATAATTAGCATCACTTCCATCTCCATCAAACATTGGTTCACAAATATCTACATTTTCAGCTGATAGCGCGATGTCAAAACTATCTGTTGCACTACACATCGCAAACATAAAACCACCACCAACAACATAATCTCTAATTTTACGCGCTACGGCTCCTTTTTCTTCAGAAACCTTAGAAAAACCAAGTTTTGTAGCTAATGCTTCTGCTTCTTTTTTCTCTTCTATATACCATGCGGCAGTACGATAACGTGCATAAAACTTACCATATTGCCCTGTAAAATCTTCGTGATGTAGGTGTAACCAGTCGTATAATACGAGTTCATCTTTTAAAACATTTTCATCGTAAATGGTCTCGTATGGAATTTCAGCATAGGTTAACACCATGGTTACAGCATCATCCCATGGGAGTTTCCCTTTTGGAGTATATACCGCAATTTTTGGTGCTTTTTCCAAAATAATAGCTTCCATATTTTTACTTGGACTGCTAATTTCTTGTAATATACTTTCTGCTTTAGAGTCGCTCAACACTTCGAAACTAACCCCTCTAATTTGACATTCACGCTGTATCCTTTCGGTATCTGGCAATAAGAATGAGCCGCCTTTATAATTAAGCAACCACTTAACTTTAGTTCCCTTCTCCAGAACCCAATACGTAATGCCGTAAGCCTTCAAATGATTTTTTTGTGTTTCTGCATCCATGGGTATAATGATATACGATGCAAAAGCCTGAGCTACAAATAGAAATAATATAAATGATATAAGAATCTTTTTCAAAAGGATGTATTTTAAGTACTAGATTGAAAGATAATCAAAAATTGTTCCCTTTTTACTGCTCAAAAGTTAATATTAGGCTGAAATAATCTTTGCGAGTCCCCGAGTACTGTTAAATTGTTCGAAAATAATTTTCAGAAATACGGTAATAGGAATGGCCATTATTAAACCTGCCACGCCCCAAATAAAACCCCAAAACATAAGCATGACTAAAACTGTTATCACATTAATAGAAAAGGATTTACCCATAAAAATAGGCTCCAGAATACTACCATATAGCACTTGAGTTCCTGATATAGCAATGATAAAAAACAGTAAAGTACTAGAAGGCTCTAATTCAACAAAAGCAAAAATGGATAACAAAATAACGGTTACAAAAGACCCCACCATTTGAACGAAGTTAATTAAGAAGGCAAATAATCCCCAAAAAATAGGGAAGCTTACATCAAATAAGTAACAGGCTAATCCTGTAAACACCCCGGTTAGAAAACTCACTAAAAACTTTACTTTAATAAACGTTATTAAGTCATTTTCAATTTTAATAAATGTTCGAATAGACTGGTGTCTTTTCTTTAATATCGTTTTATTAAGTACGTTCTCAATATTAATAGATTCAGCTAACCAAAGCACTACAAAAAAAACAGTCATTAAAACAGCCGTTAAGGTTTTACTTATAAAACTTAAAGTGCTTCCAAAGTTTTTAAAAACGGCTTCTTTATTTAAAAAGCGCGATAATTTTGTGTTTTCTGGGTTGGCATTTTTAATGCCAAAAATAGATTCTACTTCATAAACTAGATCATTAATCTTTGATTCTGCTTGTAAAAAGAATTCAGAATCATTTTCTGCGATTTGTTTACTTGAGAGCTTTACTAACTCGACACCTAGTTTAATGCCTAAAAAAATGATTAAAATAATAATAAAAATACTAATTATTTTATGTACGCCTCGTCGTTTTAGAAATCGCATTAACGGGAGGAACAATAAGGCAATAAACATTGAAAACACCAATGGAATGAATATAAACGATAGTATTTTAAGTAAATAAAATACAATAGGAATTACAATAATTAGAAGTAAATAATTCGTTGTACGTATTTTATCCATTGGAGCATTTTTTATTGAACAAAAGTAAACTATCGTTGACTATCTATGAAAAGTTTAACAAGAGATTAATTAAAAGGGCACATCATCATCCTCTGGCGCATCAAAGGCATCTTGAGGAGACGCAGTAAAGCCCCCTGATTTTAAGGTGTCATCGTTTGCAGCAGCATTCATTTTAGAATGAAATTCCTGACCAAACGGTGTATCGAAGTCATCTAAATTGTCAAATTTACCTAAGTTTCCAATAAATTTTAAGCGGATATTTTCTAATCCTCCATTTCTGTGTTTTGCCACAATAAATTCTGCCTGGCCAGCTGTAGGTGAATGCTCATCATCATCCCACTCGTCTATTTTATAATATTCTGGACGGTAGATAAAGGATACAATATCTGCATCTTGCTCAATAGCTCCAGATTCACGTAAATCTGAAAGTAAAGGTCTTTTACTCCCGCCACGTGTTTCAACAGCACGCGATAGTTGAGAAAGAGCAATTACTGGCACAGATAACTCCTTGGCTAATGCTTTTAAGTTACGAGAAATAGTAGAAATTTCCTGTTCACGATTTCCACCAGATCCAGCAGCTGTCATTAACTGCAAATAATCAATAATAATCATTTTAATGCCGTGTTGTGAAGCCAATCGTCTAGCCTTTGCCCGTAAGTCGAAAATAGAAAGTGATGGTGTATCATCAATAAATAATGGTGCTTTCTCTAATGCTTTCACTTTTACGTTAAGCTGTTCCCATTCGTGTTTTTCTAATTTCCCTGTTCTTAATTTTTCTGAAGACAATCCTGTTTCACTAGAAATAAGACGTGTAATTAATTGAACAGATGCCATCTCTAAAGAGAAAAACGCCACAGGAATGTTATGATTCACTGCGATATTTCTAGCCATAGATAAGGTCAAGGCTGTTTTACCCATACCTGGACGTGCAGCAACGATAATTAAATCACTTTCCTGCCAGCCAGAGGTTAATTTATCTAGTTTATCAAAGCCAGAAGGAATACCACTCATTCCTTCTTTCTTAGAAATTTCTTCAATTTTCTTTTTTGCCTGGATTACTAAATCCTGAGCTGTTTCACTGGATTTTTTAATATTCCCCTGTGTAACTTCGTATAGTTTAGATTCTGCTCTATCTAATAGATCGAAAACATCCTGAGTTTCGTCATAAGAATCTTCAATAATTTCACTTGAGATTTTGATTAAACTACGTTGAATAAATTTTTGTAGAATAATACGAGCATGAAACTCAATATGTGCTGAAGAGGATACTTTTTGCGTTAAAGAAATAAGATAAAAATCACCTCCTGCTAAATCGAGCTTGGCGTTTGTCTTTAACTGTGTAGAAACAGTTAATAAGTCAATAGGCTGACTCTCTTGAAACAACATGAAAATGGCTTCAAAGATGTGTTGATGTGATTCTTTATAGAAAGCATCAGGGCTTAAAATATCGATTACTTCATCAACTCCTTTTTTGTCGATCATCATCGCGCCAAGCACAACCTCCTCTAAATCAATAGCTTGCGGAGGGATTTTACCTCTTTCGAGGTTTATTATTGTACTTTTATCGACTTTATAGCCTTGTATTTGGTTGGGTTGTTTCATCTGTGACGAAAGTAAAAAATTTGTAGAAAGAAAGTGCTGAATTAAGATACTCAATCTTAACACTTCATCAACAATTTAACTGTTAATAACTTAATTTTATTGTTAATAAGCATAAAAAAAACTGAAAGTTACACTTTCAGTTTTAAGGATATGCTTCATAATCGCTGCTAACCTTTAAAGACTCCCATTTGAGAATATTTATCCATTCGCATTTCGACTAATTCTTTTGGTGATAAGTTTTTAAACTCATCATAAGATTTTAAAATCGCTTCTTGAACTATTGCAAATGTTTTTTCACGATCTGTATGGGCGCCACCTAACGGCTCTTTTACTATTTCATCTACTAACTTCATTTTTTTCATGTCGCTAGCTGTTAATTTTAAAGCTTCTGCTGCTTGCTCTTTAAACTCCCAGCTGCGCCATAAGATAGACGAGCATGATTCTGGTGAAATAACAGAATACCATGTATTCTCAAGCATTAATACTTTATCACCAACTCCAATACCCAATGCACCTCCAGAGGCACCTTCTCCAATGACTACAGTTATAATAGGCACTTTCAAGCGGGTCATCTCTAAAATGTTTCTAGCGATAGCTTCCCCTTGTCCGCGTTCTTCAGCTTCTAAACCTGGGTAAGCTCCTGGCGTATCTAATAAGGTAATCACAGGAAGTCCAAATTTCTCTGCAGACTTCATTAACCGTAGAGCCTTTCGATACCCTTCAGGATTAGCCATCCCAAAATTTCTGTATTGTCTGGTTTTTGTATTGTATCCTTTTTGCTGACCAATAATCATAAAACTCTGATCTCCAATTTTCCCCAAACCGCCAATCATGGCTTTGTCATCTTTAAAATTTCGATCACCATGCAACTCTAAAAAGGAGTCTCCACATATGGCTTTGATATAATCTAAAGTATACGGTCTGTTAGGGTGACGCGATAGTTGTACGCGTTGCCATGGGGTTAGGTTTTTATAAATTTCCTTCTTAGTGGCTACTAACTTTTTCTCGATTTGTTTACAAGTCTCTGTTACATCGACATCACTTTCTTCTCCAATAACCTGACACTTGTCTAGTTGATCTTCTAGTTCTTTGATAGGTAATTCAAATTCTAAATATTCCATAGGGAATGATTTTATAATATTTAGTTAGCCTACAAAACTACACTTTTTTTTGGTTTTGATTTTGGCATTTAACACTAAATCCAAAATTCTATAGTGTACTTCTTTTTAATCGTTTTAGTTTGAAGGCTTTTCGGTTTTTTAGAACCCCATTTAAAAGTACGGTTCCTAAAATTATAAAAGCGCCATAATAAAAATTTGGCGCCATCTTTTCGGTTTCCGGAAAGATTAAAAGCGCCAATATAATGCCGTAAATAGGCTCTAGATTGTATGTTAGTACGACTGTATACGGACTAATATACCTCATAACATATATTGAAGCAATAAATGCATAGGTTGTACAAACAGAAGCCAAAATAAAAAGGTAACCAAAATCACTTGCGCTTAAATTAAAATAGGCTACAGAAAAACCGTTACCAAAAAACGCAATAAAGATTGAAATAAAAATAACACCACTTAAAAATTCGTAAAACGAAATCTTCGTTGCAGAATGTTTCTCCAAGAATTTTCCGTTAAGTACAGCAAATAATGAAGAAAAAAAAGCAGATGAAATACCCAAAAGGATGCCGTAAATGTATTTCATTTCGCTTTGAAGAATAATGTATATGCCAGCAATAACTATAATTCCGAAAATAATTTCGTACCAAATAATCTTCCGCTTATAAATAATGGGCTCTATAAAAGAAGCAAAAAACGCACCTGTTGAGAACATCGCCAAAGCAATGGATACGTTAGACACGTCTATAGCACCAAAGAAGGTAATCCAATGTAAAGCAATAATAACTCCCGCAAAAGCAAATCTAAAAAGGGATCTTCGGTCTACTGAAATATTGACTTTCGCTATTTTAATATAAACAAACATTAAAACTGAAGCTATTATCATACGGTACCAAACCAAAGATACCGCCTCGATACTAATGAGCTTGCCTAATATGGCCGTGAAACCAGCAATAAAAACTAAAACATGTAAGTGCAGGTAGTTTTTAAGTTTATCGTTTAGCATGGTACAAGAGAATGATAGCTAAAATACCGAATATAAAATTAGGAAACCAAACAGCAATCAGTGGCGAAAAATCAGACTGTGAGGCTAAAGTGCCAAAAATCTTATCGAAAAACACAAAAATCATGGCGGTACAGATGCCAAATGCAAGGTTCACTCCCATGCCACCACGTCTTTTAATAGAAGAAACAGCAACTGCTATAATGGTTAAAATAAATACTGAAACTGGTAAACTCCATTTACGATACAGTTCTAATTTGTAGCGTCCAATGTTTGAGGATCCTCTTTTTTCTTCTTTCTTAATAAAATTTCTTAATTCAAAATAAGGCAAGGTCTCTGCGATATATTCGTCTGGCACTAAATCTTCCAGGTCGAATGCGAACAGTGTATCTTTCTTTCTTTCGTTAATGATAACGTCCTCATTATCTGTAATGATTCTTTTTTCATAATTACGTAGGCTATATATCGTGTCTTCCTCAATATAACGTATACTTGCAGCACTAATTTTGTAGGTCATTTTATCTCCTTCAAAGTGCTCTAAGGTAAAATTTAAACCTTGACTTCTCTTGCCATCAAAACTACTCACATAGATAATATCGTTATCATTAATTTGTTTTAATAGCTTTTGATTCCCCGTATCTTTCCTTCCTTTTAAATATTTGTATTGAAAGTCATTGAAACCTTCACTCGCCTTTGGTGCTAAGTATAAACCTAAAACAATGGAGATTATTCCAACAATAACGGCTCCTATTATATAAGGTCTTAGAAATCTTGAAAAGGAAACCCCCGAGCTTAAAAAAGCAACAATCTCTGTATTATTAGCTAATTTAGAGGTAAACCAGATGACTGATAAGAATAAAAACAGTGGAAATAATAAGTGTGCAAAATAAATAGTAAAGTCTAAAAGATAGAGCATCACTTCACCAAGAGGGACTTCTTTTTCTAAAATCTTACCAATTTTTTCGGCGAGATGTACTGTAATTCCAATAGGAATAAACAGCAAAATCATCATCAAAAAAGTGAGGAGATAACGTTTTAATATGTACCAATCGAGAATTTTCACTGGCTATAATCTATTATTCATTTGCTTTACCATTTTATCTTTCCACGTTCTAAAATCTCCTGCTAAAATATGTTTTCTAGCTTCACGAACCAACCATAAATAAAATCCTAAATTATGAATCGTTGCAATTTGCTTTCCAAGTAATTCATTAACAGAAAACAAATGACGCAAATACGCTTTCGAATATTCTGTATCTACCCAAGTCATAGCCATCTCATCTATTGGCGAAAAATCTTCACGCCATTTTAGATTTTTAATATTTATGCTACCATATGCGGTAAATAACATGCCATTTCGTGCATTACGTGTAGGCATGACACAATCAAACATATCAACACCTAAAGCGATGTTTTCTAAAATATTTATAGGTGTTCCAACCCCCATTAAATAGCGGGGCTTATCTTCTGGTAATATATCGGTAACGACTTCTGTCATCGCATACATTTCATCAGCTGGTTCTCCAACCGAAAGTCCGCCAATGGCATTTCCTTGTGCTCCTGCATTGGCAATATATTCCGCAGATTGTTTACGCAAATCTTTATAAGTACTCCCTTGAACAATAGGAAAAAACGTTTGTTCATAGTCGTACATAAAGGGTGTTTTGTCTAAATGCGTTAAACAACGCTCTAACCAACGATGCGTCATATGCATAGAACGTTTCGCATAGTTATAATCGCATGGGTATGGTGTACATTCATCGAACGCCATAATAATATCTGCACCAATACTGCGCTGAATTTCCATGACATTTTCTGGTGTAAATACATGATAACTCCCATCAATATGCGACTTAAATTTCACACCTTCTTCTTTAATTTTTCGTCTTGAAGATAAAGAATATACTTGGTAGCCTCCAGAATCGGTTAAAATATTACGATCCCAATTCATGAATTTGTGCAATCCACCTGCCTTTTCCAAAACATCTATTTGAGGTCTTAAATATAAATGGTAGGTGTTTCCTAATATAACATCTGGATTTATTTCTTCTTTTAACTCACGTTGGTGTACCCCTTTTACGGTTCCAACAGTTCCAACAGGCATGAAAATAGGTGTTTCAATAACACCATGATCTGTGGTTAATACTCCTGCTCTAGCGTTACTTTGGGTGTCTTTAGCTTTTATGTCGAATGTCATTCTTACTTATAAATTCAGTGCGTAAAGATAAATAACAAAATCACAATGCTTCTTAAACATTTAATAAAATTGAACGGATTCTAAATATTGTTAGTAAATCATGGTAATTCGTTAATAAGTGAAGTCCTATGCGCTTTGCAGATGGGCGTCAAAAAGTTACTTTTGATGCGATATAAATCAAGCTAAATACAATGGCAAACACACAACAACTAGAAAATATTACAACACAAGTTCGTAGAGATATTTTACGAATGGTACACAAAGTAAATTCAGGTCATCCTGGTGGTTCTTTAGGCTGTGCAGAATTCTTTGTAACCCTTTACAATGAAATTATGGATAGAAAAGAGGGCTTTGATATGGATGGTATTGGAGAAGATCTCTTTTTTCTTTCAAACGGTCATATCTCCCCTGTTTACTATAGTGTTTTGGCTAGAGTGGGTTATTTCCCTGTAGAAGAATTAAATACGTTTCGTTTAATAAATTCAAGATTACAAGGCCATCCAACGACGCACGAAGGGTTACCTGGTATTCGTATAGCCTCTGGCTCTTTAGGTCAAGGCATGAGTGTTGCTCTTGGTGCAGCTCAAGCTAAAAAACTAAATGGTTGTAAGCATTTAATTTACAGTTTACATGGTGATGGTGAATTACAAGAAGGTCAAAATTGGGAAGCTATCATGTATGCCGCTGGAAAAAAAGTTGATAATATCATCTCGACTATAGATTTAAACGGACAGCAAATTGATGGAGCTACAGATACTGTTTTACCAATGGGAGATATTAAACTAAAATTTGAAGCTTTTGGCTGGACCGTAATTGATATTGAAGAAGGCAACACTATAGACGCTATATTAAAAGGTATGGCTAAGGCCAAAGCTGAAACCGGTAAAGGAAAACCCGTTTGTGTATTATTAAATACAGTTATGGGTAATGGCGTCGATTTTATGATGCATACGCATGCTTGGCATGGTAAAGCTCCTAACGATGACCAATTAGCCATCGGTTTGGCGCAAAATCCTGAAACTTTAGGAGACTATTAATACGGTTTAATAATTACGTTTAATTTAAAAGTTACCTACTTTGGTGGGCATAAAAAATGAAAACATATACATACACAGAAAAGAAAGACACCCGTTCAGGATTTGGAGATGGACTTACAGAACTAGGAAGAACAAACCCAAATGTTGTAGCACTTTGTGCTGATTTAATTGGATCTTTAAAAATGGATCAATTTATAAAAGAAAACCCAGAACGCTTTTTTCAAATTGGAATTGCTGAAGCTAACATGATGGGAATAGCTGCTGGCTTAACCATTGGAGGGAAAATCCCTTTTACTGGTACTTTTGCAAACTTCTCTACGGGTCGTGTTTACGATCAAATAAGACAAAGCATTGCCTATTCTGATAAAAATGTAAAAATTTGTGCGTCACATGCTGGTTTAACATTAGGAGAAGATGGTGCGACTCACCAAATACTTGAAGATATTGGATTAATGAAAATGTTACCAGGCATGACCGTTATCAACCCCTGTGACTACAACCAAACTAAGGCCGCTACAATTGCCATTGCAGAGCATCAGGGTCCTGTATATTTACGTTTTGGAAGACCTTCAGTTCCTGTTTTCACTCCTGAGAATCAAAAATTTGAAATCGGTAAAGCCATTCATTTTACAGAAGGAAGTGACGTCACTATCGTTGCGACTGGACACTTAGTGTGGGAAGCTTTAGAAGCCTCAAAAGCCTTGTATGAAAAAGGAATTAGCGCTGAAGTCATAAACATTCATACGATAAAGCCATTAGATGCTAAAGCGATTATAGATTCGGTAAGTAAAACAAAATGTATTGTTACTGCAGAAGAACATAATCATTTAGGTGGTCTTGGTGAAAGTGTTGCACGTGTTTTATCGCAACACAGGCCAACCCCTCAAGAATTTGTTGCGACTAACGATACCTTTGGCGAATCTGGTACTCCAGCGCAATTAATGGAGAAATATGGTTTAAATAGTGCGTCTATAGTTAAAGCCTGTGAAAAGGTTATAAAGCGAAAGTAGAAACCGCTTTCAAGTCTTATTAAAAGGATGAAAAGCTAAATGCTTTTCATCCTTTTTTGATTAGAAAACAGTTACAATCAATAGCTGAAAAAATATTGTGGCACAATTTTCGTTTAACTTAATGAAATCATTAAAACGAATCAGTATGAAAATTTTAAAAAAATTTCACGAAGCCTTAGATAATAGGAACAGAAATCTTGTGTGTAAAAACATGTTTTTATCAGTAGTGTTTGTAATCTCGGTAGCCTCCTCGGCTCTTGCACAAGAAGGTAGCGGCTTTGGTATTAAAGGTGGTATAAACTATAATGGCAATGGCGATTATTTTAATTCCATTTCTAACACTAGCGAAGACCCTACGCGAGCGGTGGGATACCACATTGGTCTTTTTGGAAAAATTGGAACAAAGTTATATTTAAAGCCAGAATTACTATACACAAATACCAAAAGCGAATATGATCCTGGCGATTTAAACTTACAACGTATAGATGCTCCTATTTTGGTGGGACTTCAAGTTTTAGGACCTGTTAGTGTATTTGCTGGCCCAGCGTTTCAGTATATTTTAGATTCAGAATTAGAAGGCGCGACCCTTGGGTCGATAGAAAACGATTTTACGGTGGGATTAAATTTTGGAATTGGGCTTAATTTAAGCAAACTAGGAATCGATTTAAGATACGAGCGTGGTTTTAACGCTAACGAAGTCACTATTATTACCAATAATACGAGTATGCCTGTTGGCAGAATAGACACGCGCCCAGAACAGCTGATATTAAGTCTTTCTCTAAAGTTATAGCGCACTAAATTAAAAAGCCCAACTTAAACATTTAAGTTGGGCTTTTTATTATATTTTAATAGATTATTCTAAAACCTCAGTAATATTGGGGTTTAAGTAGTTTGGAAGCATTTCTCCGTTAACATCCGTCTGCGGTACTACAACCGTATGTAAAGTAAACGTGTTATCCAACTTTAATTCCGTTTTAACAAATAGTTCGTTTTCACCATTAGTCGCAATAGTATTATCGTAATACGCTACGGCTTCTGCTTTGGTCATAAACGGGCTAACACCATCATCTTCATACTCCTTTTGTTGTACTTCATCTCTAGTTAAAACGCCATCTCCATCATCATCATTATCAATAAAGTTCACCAATAAGTCACCATCTGTATTATCTTCTACTCCTGTAATATCACCATCTGGATGCTCAATATGCGATGGAATACCATCAACATCCCAATCGGTATTCGTTCTAGAAATCACCTTTAGAGTAAAGATTAAAGGAGAATACGCAGGAATAGCACTGCTTGTAGGGCGTGCAAAATACCCCAATCCTGAAGGCATAAATACTGCACCAATACCATGATCGTCAAAAGTCGTTGTACCGTCAGGATTTTGAGTGATACTAGTCGCTGTATTAAATTCAACAATCCCTTCTCTAAACCCTGCTACAACACCGCCTATACTCCCAACTCCCGTTAGATTGAATGGTTGATTTTCATCTATATTAACGGCGCCATCAAAAAATGTCCCATCAAGTACAGTACCCCTGTATAAAACTGCTGCTTTATCTAAAGAGTGAACAGGCTTACCTAGGCCTTCTCTAACCACTAAATAGTATAATTTATAATCAATACCATCTTGAGTCACTGGTTTAAAAGTCACTTGGTCAATTAAAGGTGTTTTATCGCTATTGACTCCTGCAATCGTATCAAAAACTATAGTAAAAGCATCATTAGCTTCAGAATATGGATTCGCCTCATCAAAATCTTCATAATTAAAGAAATGTGTTGCTAAATATTCTTCTATTTCTATAAGGTTTTCATCATACACTTCCTGCCTGTCACGGTCTGGAATGGCCTGAAATACGTCCTCATCATCTTTTTTACAAGATAAAACCACAAGAATTAGTGATAAAACTGGAAGGATTAACTTTCTTAAATTCATTTTTGCTTATTTTTGAGTGCAAGATAACTTTTAATCTAATCTTGTACAATATCATTAACGTAGATTTTACAATTATATGCGAATAGACAAGTACTTATGGTGTACACGGTATTTCAAAACAAGAAATATAGCGACTACCGCTTGTAAAAAAGGGCACATTAAAGTAAACGACCAAGTCGTAAAACCGAGTCGGGAGGTTTATGCCACCGATAAAATTAGTGTGCGTAAAGACCAAGTGAATTACAGCTTAACTATTTTAGATGTCCCTCCAAACAGGGTTGGTGCAAAGCTAGTGGATATTTATCGTGTGGATACCACGCCAAAATCTGCATTTGAAGCGCAAGAATTGTTAAAATATTCCAAAGATTATTATCGTAAAAAAGGCACCGGCCGCCCCACAAAAAAAGACAGACGCGATATCGATGATGTCTATTTAGAAAATGAATTATAAAATATGACAACACTAAAAAATAGTATTCTTACTCACGACGAGATAAATCATAAAATTAAGCGTATTGCTTATCAAATATATGAAAGCAATAGCGATGAAACTGAAGTGGTTTTGGCTGGCATTGATAGTAATGGTTACCTATTAGCTAAAAAGCTAAAAACGATTCTCTCTAAAATCTCACCTATAAACCCTGTGCTTTGTAAAGTTTCTATAAATAAGAAAAATCCGAGAGCACCTATAAAAACCTCTTTAACGGTTGAAGAATATACTAACAAGTCCATTGTTTTAATTGATGATGTTTTAAATTCAGGAACAACCTTGGTTTATGGTGTAAAACATTTTTTAGATGTGCCATTGAAACAATTTAAAACCGCCGTTTTGGTGAATAGAAACCATAAGAAATATCCTGTAAAAGCAGACTTTAAGGGCATTTCATTATCGACCTCTTTACACGAACATGTGGATGTTGTATTAGAAGGAAAAAAATTTGAAGCTTTTTTAAAATAACTTGGCTATAATGTTTTCTACAATGGTATCTGCAGATTGATTAGCATCTATCACGTGGTTGGCTTTATTATAAAAATAAGAACGTTCAAAAAGATGTTTGCTTATAAATTCAATAAGCGCTTCTTCTGTTTTTAAATGCGCTATTAAAGGCCGCTTTGCCGTTTCGTTAGTCACTCTTTTTATTATTTCCTGAATGGATACTTTTAAATATAACGTCTCTATAGAAGCATCATTAACTAAAGCATCCATGGTGTCATAGTAACATGGTGTTCCTCCTCCTAAAGCGATCACTAACTTTTCATCGCGACTTAAAAGTGCTGATAAATATTTTTTTTCTACTTTTCTAAAGTAGAGTTCTCCCTTTTCTTCAAATAGCGCTTTTACCGTTTTTTTTTCTTTACTTTCAATGAACTCATCCAAGTCAACAAAGTCAAAATCTATTTTTTTTGCTAATTTTTTTCCAATAAAAGACTTCCCGGAAGCCATGTATCCTAATAAAATTAAATTTTTCATACCTGTTAATCTTTGATTATTAAACGCCTACGTGAAAGCAAGACAAAAAAACAAAAATTTTTTCAAAAACATGCTTGTATTATTAATAAAAGGAATTATATTTGCACCCGCAATAAGGCATGACCTGGTAGCTCAGTTGGTAGAGCATCTCCCTTTTAAGGAGAGGGTCCTGGGTTCGAGCCCCAGCCCGGTCACTAGACTATTAAAATTACATTAAGCAGTAAGCTTGCAAATCATGCAAGGTTGCTGCTTTTGTGGTTTTTAGGCCTATTTACTTTTTAACTGGTTTTTTTATGCGAATAGAGAATACACTCCTCCACTACCCAATAAACTACCCAAAAAATATGACTGGTACGTTTACTCACAAATTGATACAAAAGAAAACGTCTATTAAAAAAGATGGTACCGCCGCACTTTATATTCAGGTTTTTATAAATAGTGAACGAAAACAGTTACCGTTAAAGATATATGTGAAGCCTTGCGAATTTGATTACAAAAACCAAGCTGTTAAAGGGAGCGCAACAAATGCGAAAGATTACAATTTAATTATAGGGCAAAATTTAGCGGCAATAAATGAAATAAAAATAAGTTACAGATTAAGCGGCCGCGCTTTAACTATGAATAACTTTATTGAGGATTTTTACAACCCATCCAGTAAAATAGATTTTATAAAGTTCTATGAATCTGAACTAAAAAACCAATTAGATCAAAATATTATAAAACACACAACCTGGAGACAACAAAACGCCACGTTGCAAAAGTTAAAAGGTTTTAGATCGAGTATTCTATTTTGTGAAGTGACAGAAGATTTAATAAACCAATTTAAAGCGCATTTAAGAACAAAACTAAAAAACCAACCCAATACTGTATACACCGCTTTAAAAAACGTAAAAAAATACCTGCATATAGCCAATAAAAAGCGAATAGTCACACCAATAAGTTTTGAAGATATAAAAGTAAAAACTATTAAAGGAAACAGGACTTTTTTAACCAGCAAAGAGTTAAACAAACTGTTTGACTTTTATAACAGTGACTTTTTGTGTGACGCCTATAAATTTGTACTAAAGAAATTCCTCTTTTCTTGTTTCACCGGGTTACGAATTAGTGATGTACAAAAAATAAGCGAAAACAATTTTTTAGAAAACCACGTTATTTTTTCGAGTGAAAAAACTAATAAGCTCCAGCGTATAAAATTGAATGAAACCGCAAAGCGATTTGTTAACCAAAACGGCAAAACGTTTGATGACGATTTTACAGATCAAACGATTAATGATTACCTGAAGGAAATTTGTAAAATTTGCGGAATTACAAAAAAAGTATCATTTCATGTTGCCAGGCATACTTTTGCAACCCAATTTTTAATTGCTGGTGGAAAAATAGAAATACTTCAGAAGATTTTAGGACATAGTAAAATTGAAACGACAATGGTTTACGTTCACATTGTAGATGAAATTATGAACGATCAAATTTCTAACATGGATTCAATTTTGAATAGACATTCGGTTTTGTGATTTTTTAACGAGATTTTTATTTTTTTTATTTTCTACGCTTTAGGTTTCCTAATTTTCTGTAACGCTGTAACAATAATGATTACAAGTAGTTTAAAATACTGTATTACAGATACTTAATAGTGTTACAGTTTTTGTTACAGTTCTGTTACAGTTTTTTAAAATAG
Source organism: Lacinutrix sp. Hel_I_90 (assembly GCF_000934685.1). Classification (NCBI taxonomy): domain Bacteria; kingdom Pseudomonadati; phylum Bacteroidota; class Flavobacteriia; order Flavobacteriales; family Flavobacteriaceae; genus Lacinutrix; species Lacinutrix sp. Hel_I_90. Next base: position 1,066,648 of record NZ_JYNQ01000001.1, read on the forward strand.
TGTTACAGTTTTTTTAAAGCTTACATTTTAAGCCTTTTTTGGTTGTTTTTTGTAAAAGAGGGAATTATGCCATAAAATTTTAGTGTTTTTTATCGATGTTTTTTACACAAAAAAACAAGCTAGGAATTACTGTGATGGCTGGAGCAGATTACGCGATTACTGGTTTTACTTCAACAATAATAGAACAATACGAGAAAAAGTACAACTAAATAAAAAGCCACTCTGAATTGAGTGGCTTTTTCGTTTAATAGCTTTCTATAGTGAATGATCTATTTTGAGGTGGTTCGGTTACCAAATCTGGTAAAGATTCATTGACAAGTGTTTTGCTATACATATTGTACTTTGTACCTACCGTTTGTTGGTTTCCTCTATTTTTCATAATCTCTGTATAGTTGTTTACAAAGGTATTATCTGCCTTGTATGCTTTTAATCTTACTGGTGGATCAAACGAAGCTTGACTACCTCCTTTTGCCTTACCGTCTGTTGTTTCTTGGGCAATCACTATCCAGATTGTCTCTGGGTATTCTGCTCTTAAATCGTCTAACTGGCTCATTGGCGTTTTTAGCTTTTGCCAACTGTCTATAACAACAAAATCGAATGCATTTGCAACATCTTTAACGCTTTGTAAACCGTTTTCGGCTTCGCTGGTAAATGCAATTTTATCTAAATTTTCTGGTGGTATGTTGCGGTCTAAACTTTCTTGTGTGTCTTTGCTACGCAAACCGCCTTGCTCAATATCAAAAAAACCACCTCTAAAACCTGCATTTATAAATGCGTTGGTTAATTGTTTAACAAGTTCACTTTTTCCTGCACCGCTTTCACCATGAACCAGAAACATTAGCTTATAACGTTGCTGTTTACCTAGCCACTTCCCTATTTCTCCTGGTAAATAGAATAGGCCTGGTAAATCACTTTCATCTGGTTTTTCGCTGGCCAAGGTAAAGCCTTTTGGTAATTTACTGTCGATAGCTTTTTTAACCATTTTTGAAACTACTGGATCAATGGCGCTAACTAGTTTTGGTTTGGGTTGCTCTATAGTTGGTTGAGATATTGGTAAAGGTAAAGCAGCTACCGGCGCACCTTGAAAAACCCCTTTTTCAAAATCATTGTGCGCCTGCGCTTGCTTTTCAATTATTGTTGATGGCGTATAAGGCTCTGGTGTGTATTGTGATACAGCAAAGTTTAATCCCTTTTGTTTAGCTCCTAAAAGTGCTAATTGCGTTCCTTCTTTTGGCTTTGTTTCTTTTACTTTGATTACCTTTTTTAAGTATTTGGCTTTTCCTTCCTTGTCTCGTTGAAGTATATAATCTGCCGCAGCTTGTGCTTTTGTAGAAGCTTTAAAAATGAATCGATTATCTTTTTTTAAGCGTTTTAAAAGCGATTTTCTCCAACTTTTAATGTAAGCGGCGTTGTTTCTCAAAGTATAGTGTAAAATTCCAGCTTCTGCGCTTAAAAATGACGCTCCAATTTCTGCCACCAACTCTTCAAAAGCATACTTTTTATCACCAAATTTTTTACCAAATTCTCTTTTAAGTCTTTTATAACTTCCTGTAGAGTGAATGTATTCGTGAAATAATGTCGTGTAATACGCCTGGGCGTTTTTAAAATTATTTCGGTTTGGCATGGAAACAATATCTTCAGACTCTCTAAAATACGCGTCGTTGCCTCTAATAATCAAAGTAGGTGCTTTTTCTGGATAGTTATCAATAATAGCTTCAGCATTTTCAATTTCTTCACTGGCCGGCCATTCCTTTCCTTCAATTTTACCAGATAGTTTAAAATTATCTAAATCAAAATCGATACCCTCAATATCTCTTCCATTAAAAACATTGTAATACTTTAGAATAGGTATAATTGATTGTTGGGTTATTTCTTCTGCAGAAAACTGCTTTAACAAACTTATTTGAATTGATTTAGATTTCAACCAACGAATCATCTTTTTAGGATCGTAAGTAGAAAACTCTAATTTTGGTTCTGCTTGCTGGTACCTATATAATTTTGTGTAATACACTACCTTAAAGCCTTCAGCTCCTTTCTTGATTTTCCCTTTATATTTGGTTATTTGATTAAAAGTAAGATAATAAGGGTTGTCTAGCAATGGTTGTGAAGGATCGTAAATGTATAAAGAGCTTAGATTTAAGGCGTTTATTGATCTGTAAGGCTTTTTTGTGTCGAAATTGTAGGCATACAAATAACCGCTTTTATTAGGTTGCCACATCTTTTCATAATTGATCTCTTTTTCTAAAAGTTCAATTATTTTATTTGTAATCATGTTGTAAATATCTTCTGGAGATACTGGTTTACCCAACCCTTCAATTTCGTAATCTTCTAAATTATTTTCATATTCTATATAATTTAGTTCGGAAAACTTATTTATTGGAAATTCTTTCTGTTGAATTAAAACATTTAATTCTGATGCAGAAGGAAATAAACAAAGCGCATTTTGTAATTTATTTACAATATGATTTTGCTCCTCTGATTTTGCCAAATCAATTATATTTTGCAATTCATTTCTCTGAATTATACCGTTTAACGCATTGAATTTTTCGACTGATTTCATATTTTATACTACAAATGGTTTTCCGAAAATTTCTAAGTGGGCCCTGGTAATTAAATCTTCTTTTTTTATGGTGAAAAGATTAATAAATAAACCACCAATATTAGATGTGTCTATAAAAATTTCAACATTTGGTATTAGTGTTGCATTATTAGCTAACAAACTGATGTTGTTTAACTCCTTTTGGGCTTCCGCTATTTGATACCCACTAACTGTAAATACTTGAACTTTTTTAAGGCTTAAAAGCGTTCCTGTAGATAACTCAAAGTTGATATTGCTATTGTTTTTTAATAAAATATCTACGTTAATTACAACGCCACCGTTTTTAAAATCAACTTTATTAATACGATCAATACCAAAGGTTAGTTTTTCAGCAATAGCCTTTACATCTTGTACCTTTTTGCGTGCAAATATCAAGCTTGTAATAGAAGCTACTGCAACACCTGTTAAAATCTTCCCTACTAAATTCATAATTTAAGCATTATAACTCACTAAACTAATAGCGTAGTCGTTTATTAATTGTGCCTTGTCTAAACCGTTTACAATACGTCTGGCATTATAAAAATCGTTATAATTACCACCTATATAATCACTAAGTTTTTTTGTTGTAAATGTGCCGTTGTACATGCCATAAACTATAATTTTAGCAGCCACATCTCTTCGCAATGCTATATCCGGATTATTAACCAAATCTAAACCTAGCCAATTCGCCATTTTCTCATAGTTGTAAGACCAGGTTAATTGTACATATCCTCGTCCATAATACACTTTACCATTTACTGGCAGCCCATAAGGTTTTGTTTTTACACACTGTCTAGCTTGAGCATCTGTATTAGCAAAACATTCACGCACAGGTTTAAACCTACTTTCGTGCCAAGCTGTAGCTATAATGTAAGCTAGTTTACTATTATCACCATCGCCATAGGTTATAAATGCGTTAGTTATTGCAGATAATGCGTCGATTTGATCACTGTTTAAGTTTCCAAAAGCGTTAATCGTTGCTTTTTTTACAGTATTAAAAAGAGTTGCACTAATAGGCGCGTTGCCTTTCGATCTACGAAAACCAAAAAACAAAACCGATGCGACTAACGCGCCTGTAATTTTTAGTGCTTTACTCATTAATTAAACATTTCTCCTGATTTAGCCGATGTTTCCTGACTTATTATTGAATTGTAAGTTACTGGTGTATAATCGGGCGGAACGATACCAATATTTGGAAAGGTGTGTATGTATTGGTAAATAACTTTTCCTTCGTTATTTAGTACCTGAAACTTTACTATATATGCTTTGGACGACTCTACAACAAGCGTTTTGTTTCCAATTTGTTGTTTTATTGCTCCTTTTACATTTAGAGCATCATAGGTGCCTTTTATTTTGGTAAGACCTACGATTACCTCATAATTAATTTTTTTCTCTTGATCGTTAGCGCTAATAATCTTTACACCTATTCTTTTTTTTAGATATAAGTATATACCGGTTCCTACTATTCCGCCTGTTATTATAATTTTTTTCATACTAAAATATTTTTTTGTGTAAGGTTATACTATAGTTTAATGATTGTGCTTGTGTGTTTAAAAAAGCACCTGCACCAATACCAAAATCTCCTTTATAAATGTAATTTATAGACGCTCCAAAACTTTGTATTCCAGAAACAGGATTTACTTGTATAGATGGGGAAAAAAATAAACCACTACCGTATTTTGTAATTTTAGTTTCCTTTGTTTTGGTTATGGTCTTAACATCCATTTCCGCAATTATTTTATTACTGTAAACGGTGCCGTCGCTTAAAATCTCGCTGTATATTTTGCCGTTTTCAAGTTGGGTAGTGTCTTTATACTTATTAAGGTTTTTTATCTTGTCATGGTCCTCTGGTTCAACTATAGTTTCTTTTGTAATTGGTAATACGCGATCCTGATATATAATTGTGCGTTGTACCTCTGGTTTTTGTAGTTGCAGATGGTTGTTAATAGCTTCTTTAATTTCCTTTTTTATATCTACTGTCTTAGTTTCCTTAACAACGGTTTCAATACGTTCTGGTTTTAAAATAAAATAATAAGCGCCAAAAAGCAGCAATAGTACTATTGTTAAATCTTTGATGCCGAAACTGTATTTTTTTTTGAGATCCATTTTTGTAATTGCAAAGGATTTATAATTTAAAAGCAGAAACCACAACTTTAAAAGTAGATGATGATTTCATTTCTTTTTTTACTTTTGCTTTCGCTTTTTCAGCATTAGATGCTTCTATTCTTTTTGCTACCATTGCGCTACCTGATTTTGTTCTATAAACAACATCATAGTAGTTTTTTTCAATTCTTTTTTTCATAACTAATAACTATTTAAACGCCTGTAACCTAACAAACGAGATTTTGAATATTCTGAAATTTTAACCTGGTTACTTTGATTGCCACCAAGGGTATAGATGCTATTTTCGTTTTCACCTATGTAAAAACCCACATGGCCGCGCCAATCTGTTTTGCTACCTCTCCAGAATATCACTACATCTCCAATTTCCTGTTTTCCTTCTGGTACCTCGCGACCTACTTTTAACCAGCTCCTAGCAGCTAAATTTTTGCTTCTAGGCAAACCGCTTTTCATGGCCACCCAGTTAACGAACGTGCTGCACCATGCCGTTTCATCTTTTAACTGTTTGCCATTGTAACCCAACTCATCGAGATAATTGATAATAACAGGATTATCATGTATGCCTACAATTTCTGTAACGCCAAATTGAGACAAGGCTAGTATTATGTGTTCTTTATTACAGGTTGTAATGCTCATGTGCCTTTTTTTTACTGTGATTTACGGTAAAAACCGTAATCGTTATTTTCTATTTTTTTTTTAAAGCGACAAATTCCTCCATTAGATATTCAAGCCTTGAAATTCTCTTTTCTGCTTCTCCCGTGATAGTACTACGCCTGTTTAACTCACCTGTATTTTGATTTAGTTGTGTTCTTAGTGGTGTAATACTTTGATCGAAATCATCTTTTGTAAATCTTGGCTTTGATAAAATTTGTTTAAATTCCTCGTATTGTTCTTTTTCATATTCTTTGTCTCGCTTCAATATATTTATATCATTTAGTATTGCTTGTTGTGCAATACCTTGATCTATTTGCAGAACACGAATATTATTACCTAAAAACAGTAATAATGCAACTAGACCACGAAATAACCACTCTGTTACTTTATGCGAATCAACTGGTTTAGTTTGCTGTGAAGCTTTTACTGCTTCTATAATTTCTTCTTTTGTTAGGCTCATTAATTTTAATGCTTACAGTCCGGACCATGAATATGTTTAATATTATCGTCGTTTTTATTACGAATTTTAGCCGCTTTCTCAAACACCCATGCAACAAATAAACCGCCAAACATTCCTGTTAAGCACGCTAATGTTAAATGGTATTTGTTTTCATTAAAACCAAGTCGTTTTATAATGTCTTCACTAATTTCATGTAATACAAAAAGCAAAGCAAAACTAGATACCAAATGAAATAAGATGTTTGGCAATGATGGTTTTAAATATTTTTTTAATGAGTAACCAGATACATTATTACTTCTTTGTCGCCAGCTGAATAAAAATAAAATTGCGATACCTAAAAGGAACGCTATTATTATTTCTGGTTTAAGGTGTGTGAATGCTTGTTTCATTATTTAAAGCTTTACAATTTAATTCTTAGTTCTCCAGTCGATGTTCTATAAACATCCCCTGTGGTTAATCCTGCAGTAACTGCCGAAGCTTCGTCTGCATGTATAGGTAGTCCTGTTAATTTTAGATTAGTGGCTTTAATTTTACCATTTACTTGTAGTTTTTCTCCCGTTGTGTTTGCTTCAAAATTGTCAATATCAACACCAACTTGAGCACTTTTTAAAATAGTAAAGGCATCGGATTTATTGGCAACATTTACGCCATTCCCAATTACGAATGCCCTATCTGATGCATCATAAACAGAAATAGAGTTTGGAGTATAATCAGTATTATGCGCCCCCAATGCTACTTCGGAACTACTTTTTGCTATTGCATTAGTTCCTATTGCTACACTAACATTACCACTTGAAGCACATGAACTACCCGCTGCAATAGAAAAAAAGCCAGAAGAGGTGTTAAATTGACCACCAATTGATAAAGCTCCAGTATTTGAGGCCGTATTGTTCCTCCCTATAGCTGTGGCGTTGCTTCCAGTTGCGCTTGCATTATAACCCAGTGCTAAACCTTCACTATTAGTAGCTATAGCCCCCCTGCCAATTGCCACAGATTGATTACCCGAAGCTGTTGCATCTACTCCTGCTGCAAATGCTCTAGATCCGGTAGCTCCTTTTGTTGAACTATTTGATATCGATCTACTAAGGTCAACTACATTAAATCCTGCATTTCCATAAAAAAGAGGATTTCTACCTGCAATTACAATAGCATCTCCATTACCTTCGTCTATAACTTCTAATGCTCCTCCACCAGCTGTAGATACTAAAGGGCTTAAATTTAGAATAGTTATAAAGTCCTTAATAGTTCCATTTGTATCTATAATAGGAATGCGCGTTGGATTTACAACTTCTGTAGCGTTAGGTAATATTATACCGTTTTTAAATTTAGTCGGGTTTTGGGCAAGTGCGCTAAAACCTATAAATAAAGCAATTATGTAAATAAATTTTTTCATCTTAAAATTTTCTTATTACAACAATACTTCCAGCATCTAAAGCCTCTAAAAGCGTTATTGTATTATCTATTAGTGTATAATCTGTTGTTTCTATTTGTGGCAACCTGTCGACTGTTACATCAACATTTAAAGGCGTAGTAAGTAGATTAAAAACTGTTTGGCCTTGTGTAGCGATAAACTTTTCTGGTGCAGACAAATCTGTGTCTTCAGCAAAGAGTAGTAATAAGTCACTATTTATGAATTGATTTTGGTTTAAACCATATTCTCCAGCATTACCAATAAAACTATAAACAAAACGCTTATCGTTTCTTGTTAGTTCAAAATACCAGTTTTCACCAGCTGTAATATTATACGTTGGATTGGCTGCGTTTAATGTGTCTAATAAATCTGCATTTGCTATTTCGCCTAAATTAATTAAGACTGCATTTGGTCCGGTGATTAAAATTTCTAAATCTGGTATTGTAATCTCGCTTATGTCTTTTCTATTGTATAATAGCAAATCGCTTTCAATTACATTAACATCACCATTTATACCATATACCCCTTTTCCTTTACCTTCTAAATGGTAAGTGTCGAAATATCTAACTGGTGATCTGTCATAAGGAACAACGATACCTATAAAACGGACAATTTCATCTTCAGCAATTGTCTTGTAATCGCTGTTGTTTACTTCTGGTAACTCATTAATTGTTTTAGATATATTAAGCGCACCTATGTTTAGGTCGAGAGCAGAATACCCAAAATCAATTGTTTTGAATTTGTTGTCTGGTGGTAACGAATTTGCGTTACCTGTTGGGTTCTGTATGCCTAAAAATCCACTCATTATAAAACTACTGTTTCAGGTTCTTTATTAGATGATGCAAAAAGTATTAAACCAAACAAACCTAAACCAACCAATAAAGGCGTATAGTTAGATTTGCTTTTTGAATTTAATTCAATACCTTCTAAACTATTGACTGGAATAACTACATAAGCCCCAATTTCAGTTACCTTTAGCTCGATTTCTTGTGTTTGGTGAGAGAAAATGATAGTATCTCCCATACCTTGGCCGTACAAAATAAATTCGCCATGCTCGTTCGTTATCGCTATTTTATTTGGGAAATCTTTGTTATAGACCGTTACACCTTCTAAAATATTACCTTGATCGTCTGTTACAATTCCAGCTACATTCATAATCTTTATTTTGGTTGTACGTTATCCACTTGACTTTGAAGCACCACTCCTATTTGACAATTAGTTAAGCACTGGCTAAATCTTATTTGCTGAACTATGTAATAATTCTCGTTTTCGAAAACACCTATAGCAATTACTTTACCGACCACTTGCTTATAGCTGTATTTTCCGTACAGATTGTTTGTACCACTCCAGTTTCCGTTTTGGTCTTGAATAGCTTCGTTTACCAAAATTCCGCTTTTATCGGCTACGTATAGCGTTGAACCTATTGGGTATTGTGTTGTAGTATCTGTGTTTGTGCTTTCTGCTTTAATAATGTTCCAGAAGTTTTGCATTTCTTGAGTATCTAAACCTTTAGAAACATCAAAAAATAAGGTTCTATCGAAAAGTATTTTATAAGCTTTACTAACCGCTTTGACGCTTTCAACTTGACTAGCAATATCATAAAGAGCTCTTTCATTAGCTGAAATTTCAAATGATGGTAGTAAAAAGCCTAAAACACCAGGAAACTCAAATCTTGAAAAGGAATTAAATATTACTGCTGCAGCCACTAAGTTTGGATCGCCTGCATTATCACGAGCGTATTTTTCAGCACGCCACTTTTTATACTGGTCATAGGCAATTTTAGAGGCAAATATTGTTCCGCCAATAATTAACACATATTTCAAGGCATTTATACCTTGACCTATTGCGTTTTGGCCTTCTTTACTACTTGCTACAGCTATTAATGCTGGATTACCTAAACCTGTACTCATTTTTTAAATGAATTTTGAAATTAAATTCCATTTTTTATCTAAGGCTTTTAGTCCTTTTTCTGAAATCATTAGATCTAATTTTTCTAACGCTTCAGTTGGTACCTTAGACTGTAATTTATCTATTATGTTTTTTCGCTTTACGGCATCCGTAATGTCTCTACCAAAAATTTTAACTTCGCCTGCTGGAAAATTACCTTGCATATTATAGAGGTTTTATGATTGTTTCTTTAAATTATGTAAATCGAGCAAAATTGTATGCTCTTTAATAAAGTCTTCGTTTGACGTTAATCCTACGAGTGTAAAATATAATGCCTCGCATATATCGTCGCTTATGCCTTGCTGCTCTAAGGCCATTATTAAAGCGCGTTTTGTATCACTTAATTTTGGGTTTTGTGATGGAGAAGCTAAATAGTTTGTTTGAGTTGCATCCTTTGTTCTATTTAAAGCCTGTTGTACAACGCCCAATCCTTCTGTTAAAAGTGCCTGACCACCTTCACTATCTAAAAACCCCTGTGTGGCTTGTTTGGCTTCGCGTAATGCTAGTTCTTTATCTCTAGCTGCTAATAGAACCTGACTTTTTAACTCGTCTTTTTCTTCCCGGGTTTTATTATACTTTCGTTTGTAGTTATCGCGATCCTCTTTTAAGTCCACAACTTTTTCTTTTAGATCATCAATTTTGTCTGTAAACTTCTCTTTTTGATCTAATAATTGTTGCCTCAAATAATAATCTTGGTTAGCTGGCTGTTGCTGGTACGCATTGTTTAAAGGATGACTTTGTGATTGTGCTAAATTTTGCATGTCTGGCTGGTTTTGAGAAATTGAAGGAAAATTTAATTTTTCTTGAATAGCTTCTTTCGATTCTTCTTTAATTTCATCTTTTTTACCTAGACGCATTATTAAAACAGAGTTTGGCCCAGCTAATTGAGAACCAGATCCGTTTTTGCGTCTTAAATAAAATTGTAGAACACTTATACCTTTGTTTATTAAACTCTCCAAATACCCATCTAAAGAACCAAATTGCTCTTTTATCTGGTCGATGCCTAGCTTTTTATTTACGTACTTTTTAGCCTCATAATCATAAACATCGATAAAGCTTGTATCTGCTTTATCAAGATGATTATTTACCGCTTCATATTCAAAATTCATAACTATTAAAGGGGTTTAATTACAGTCGTTAATTAACACGTTTTGCAAAATGTAAACGTTGTTTTCAATAGCATCAACGCCTGTACAAATTATATTGGCTTCAAAATCATCTCTATAAACGTAGTTACCATTATTTGCAAAGTGAATATTACCACCTGGCTTAATAAGGCCTTTATTTACAGTTATATCTTTAGTTCCGTCGTTTTGAATAGTTAAGTTGAGCAAGTTCTTAATTCTCAGCCTCTTACTTTTGTATATTCTATCGTCGGAGTTTGAAATTTTATTAGCCATTTGTTTTTTTTTTACATGCAGCTTTGACCGCCGTTCTCTGTTGTTTGATCTATTACAAAAACCACCTGTCCTTTTAATTCGGCTCCTAGTGCAGTTAATGACGAAAATTCCAAACGATAGCTTTTACCTCCGTCTGCGTTAATAGGCATCATAGAACCTATATAACTTCCGCCTTGTCTTTGTAACCAATCTTTTAATGTAGAGCCATATTGCACCTTTTTACCAGATGTATCAACCATTGTTAGGTTAATTATCTGATCGGGCAAATTGCCTTCAGGATATAAAGCAGCACGAATAATTTTGCCATCTATAAACTTTTCAGTTTCTACCGTAATAGACTTAGTGCCATTAGGTATTGAAAAGTCTACAGTGAACTTTTCATATATTTTATTATCGCTTTCGTAACACATTTCATTAGGTATTAATAAAAAAGCCAAACCAAAATTTTGGTTTGGCTTTTAATAGATTAATATTTAGTTTAATTATCTTGATACTGTTTCGCCTACACGAATAGTATATCTAAAGAAGTGTCTTTTTGCCGCGTCTAAAGGTGCTGCACCTTCTGGAAACTTAATTGTAAGTTTAAAATCGGTATCTGCCTCTAATACACGTAAATCCCCTAAGCTACGATATAACTCATCGTTTGATCTCGTTACGTTTGGGTTATGAAGTTCTGATACAGGTAAAACAATAAGAGGCTTTACACTATCTTCGAACATTGTTTCTGAGTTTTTTAATGTACCAGGGCACTCTTCACTAAAATCTGCAACTTTTACCGCTGCTTTCCAATCTACAGCTTCGTTTCCAGCTGTTACGATTGTAGCATATTCAAACTTAGCCGAGGTTGCAACTCCATTTCGTCCTGGATTTAATCGATTACGATCAAAATTTGTTACACCAGTTTCCTTTTTAAGAATAGCTTGAAAATATTCATTTTGACCTGAAGAGGTAATTTCACCTGTTACATATAAAACGCGTTCGGCATTTTTATAGTCTGATGTTCCTGGTCGTCCACTTCCTGCACAATCAGCCACTGCTTTACTTGTTGTTGCTGCCTTGGCAAAAGCTCCACTTACCTTTTGTTGCATTAATTCTACTCTATTTTCCATTGTATTATTTTTTAAGATTATTATTTTAGTTAAAAGATTCTGCACTAACAGTTTGCAATTGAGTTACTCCTAAATTTTTAGCCCTATCTGGAGCAGTCATAAAAGGCATATTTAAAGAAGGCATTTGCACATATCGAGGTGATTGTGTTTGTGCCGGACATCCCATACCAAAAACATTTGCAATAAATTTTTCTGCCGTACTTGAACCTTCTGTTATTGGATCAATAATATTATTGTCCTTTACTAAGTCATCTGTGAGCGTATCAATTTGCTTCCACGCCATACCTAACAGTGCGCCTCTTGCTGCTGATTTAGTGACGCTTTTTCCTTTAATGTATGCTGCACCAGCAATACTAGACAAAGCAATCACGCCTTTTACAGCGACTTTTCCCATTTTATCCTCTACAGGAATGAGACCAACAACGCCATTAGATAGCTTTCCACCACCTACTGCGCTTAAAACGGTTACAGTATTATCGATGATACTGTCTTTGAGTTGTTTGTTCATAATTATTAATATTTGTGTTTAACTGTTTAAATTTTCTTTATAATCAATGCTGCTATTGTTGCAAAGCCTAGGTTTCTTAAAAAATTAGATTTTGGGTTTGCGTCAATAGCGTTTGCAACTTCATCATATTGATCCTGTAAAACAGGCGTTGTATCTAATACATCTGTATTACCGATTACGACCTCTGTTTCTTGATTAGTTACAATGGCGTCTTTAGCTTTATACTTTTTAATGTTTGCCGTAACTGTTTGTTTTTGCCACCTTGTTACAATGCTTTCAACATTAGAAATATTAGATACTAATTGAGGTTCTAAAACCAATTTATATTGTAGTGTTTGGTCGTCTTCAATAGTCTTTATAACCGCTTTTTCTAAAGCATTGAAATACAATTCTATTAAAGCCACTTTGTTTTTATAAAAATTAGAAGATCGGGAACGCGCAAAATTTTGAAGAGTAACTGCAAATGATTTTATTACAGAAATATCTTTAAGAACACTATTAACAGTTTCAATAATATTAGATCCTTTTTGAGAAAAACCACGATTAAAGTTAACTGTCAAATCCACTTTATTTGCCAAGGCAATTAATGTAGGCTTTAATTCATTTTCAACAAATTCATTGATTAGCCCCTCTTCAATTTCATTAAGTGGGTATTGATCAGGTTCTCCATCTTCATCTATATAAATTTCACCACCTCTAGTGGTAACAGTTCCACCAGCATTTATTACAGCGTCTAAAAAAGCACCCAATAACAAACCTACTGGACCACCAATAAGAAGACCAACAATGCTGCCTATATTATCTTTAATGCCTCTCCATAACTTACCAAAAAAACCACCGCTACTACTGCTCCCATCTTGCTCTTGTAATCTGTTATAAATCATTATTTCTTAATTTTAGAAGATTTTTCTTTGTTGGATTGTGTGTATAAATATGTGCCTATAGCTCCACCAACCAAAAACAAACCTAACACTGGATTAAATCCAGCTTTAGAATGTGGTATGCCATTTCCACCAGGTGTAATTATTCCGCCACCAGTTCCACCTTCATTTGGTGTTTGCCCATCATCAAAAGGATTATCAATAGTTATATCTATAGGTATTACACCTTCTTTGATTTTCACATTGTAAGACTGATAATTATAAGTAATGCCAACTGGACCCGTATTGTGATCATAAACAGGTGGAATAGTTGTTTTATCTTGTAAAGTAGTAGAGGTAATATTGAAATTAACTTTTAACGCCTCAACTACTTTCGCAATTTTAGGATATTGCTCTCTATAATATTCTGTATAAATATCTAAAGCTTGACGACTACATTTTTGCCAGTCTGTATCTATGCGCTCATGCCAAAAGAATTTATTTGCATTTGCTGTATATTTATCAAGCACATTTAACGCTGTCTGCAACGCGCTTTCTGACTTTGCATTTACAACTGCATTAAATAAATTACGCATCGCTGGTATGTGTACTACATTTACTTGTTGGCTAGTCTGTTGTGGTGTGAAAGTGCTATTCCAGCAAGACAAATTCATGCCATTAGCAAATACGGCCCCAAATGTATTATTAAAGAAATTACTATCTAATGCACTGCCTATAACCTCTGTAAGCCCCTCTATCTCTTCTATATCAATACTATCATCACCCTCACCATTAAGACCAACATTTACAGGATTTTCACTAATTTGATTAGCATAATTTACAGCACTACCAAAACCACGTTGAGATCCTCTTGATTGTAGATTAGTTTCTGCAAAAGGAATAAATTGGCTTTGAATGGTAACACCTTTATTGGTAATATTTAATGCAGGATCAATACCTTGATTTAGATATTGATTTACTGTATTAATTATATATTGAATTTTGGAAGAAGAAACACCAACAGCTATTAATAACTTTAAAAACTCCTGAAAACCATCTATTACAGTTTTAGATGCTTTAAAATTTGTTGAAACCGCATTTTGTGCAGCACCGTTTAAAACAACATAAGGTAATTTACTCATTATTGTATCATGTTTTTTTATATAAGGGGTTTCTTTGTTAATGTGCAAAGTGCCATCGATTACATAATAGCCTTTGCTAAGGCTTGTTTTTTGCTGATCTACTGGCACTATTATGTAAACGTGTGACCAATGACTTGGTTTATAATCACGTTGTTTTACGCGTCTTATAATGTGTGCTATATTTTGATTTAATAGAAGTGTAGAAACAAAAACACTGTAACTTTTACAATCTATACCAGAAAACCTTTGTGCAAAGCTGCAATTCGGAGATCTTAATTGCTGTAAGTAACCATCTGCCTCGTACTGAAAATGGGTGTAAACGAAATTGTAATTATTTTGTACCGTTTCTTCAATTGAATTGCCTATAAGTGCTTTTGCAACCTTACTGGTTTGCTCTTTGAATTTTAAAGCAGTTTCTTTCATAGCTTTTACACCATGTAAAGTATCTCCTTCGCTTTTACTGTCCACCTGACAATTTCCACTTTGCATGAGTTTAGCAAAAGGAGAAGATGCAATAACTTCCCTTTTTGCTATTTGACCTAACTCATTAATCTTCATTTTAACCAAATTATAAATGAACTTTTAATACTAACACTGTAAAGTAAAGTGATTTGTATTTTAGGTTTTTAGTTTAGGTTGATTTATGGTTATTTGTATGTTTATATGTGGTTTTGAGTGGTTTTAATTTTTATATTTACTTAAAACTTAATCTAAATTATGAATATGAATTTTACTGATTTAGAGGACGACTACCCAACCGAAATAGGTTTTTATAAGGTGAAAGTACAACGTGAAAACCAAGATGTGTTAATTACAAGAGCCTCATGGGGTGGTGCGGAGTTTGCTCTTACTGAATATGTGCTTCAGGGTTCGGATTATGTTTTTGCATGGGTTAAGGAGTGAAATAACTACAGATATTTTGAACATATGTTTAATATGTCTTAAATTGGCGATATAATGAACATAATGTTCATTAAATCATTGTTGGCAACAAGGTAAAAAGAGAACTATAATGGAACATTTTTTTTTAGATTTTGATTGGAAATCATTTTGGATGAATTCTATTGTTAGTTCTATTTTTTTACTACTTAGTATTGTAATATCAATAAAACTTATTCCTCATTTTACAGTAAAATTATTAAAGAAAAAAAGGAAAAAATATATTGTCACCAAAATTGCATATATCATCCAAGAATTCTGTGAATTCATAGAAAAATCGCCCTTTAAAGACTCTGAAATCACCACTGAACAATTGTCTGTTTTTACAAACAAGGAAGATTTAAAAAATTATAGATTTATTGGTATAATTGGTTTAAATATTTTCAAAGAAATAACACATATAAAAGTTAAAATACTCATTTTAGAAAGTTTAACTAAATTAAATCCAGAAGATAGATTTGAACTTGTGAAAATGGAAAAGAAAAAATTAGACAGATTCCGTTCGAAATTAGAGTCAATTATAAATTATCACTCTTTAGATATTGACGAAGAAATAATTTCTGATGTAAGCCAATTATGTTTAGAAATTCGAGCTTTAGAAATAAAATATAACTATAATCATTCAGTCGATGATTTGATAGAAAAAGGATTAATCAAGCGAACAGGTGTCTTTGGAATTAGTGAAATTGCTGAAATTTATCGATTAATTCTTAATTTATTAAAAAAACTTTTAGAATTAAGTGTAATTGAGGTTCAAATTGAGAAAAAGAAATAAACCCAGTTGCCAACACCGTGTAAAAAACATTGCTTATTTTAGT
The DNA here is from genome assembly GCF_000934685.1 of Lacinutrix sp. Hel_I_90. Lineage (NCBI taxonomy): Bacteria > Pseudomonadati > Bacteroidota > Flavobacteriia > Flavobacteriales > Flavobacteriaceae > Lacinutrix > Lacinutrix sp. Hel_I_90. The sequence continues at coordinate 1,082,595 of NZ_JYNQ01000001.1, forward strand.
TAAATAGTTTGGTCGTTGCTTTGTTTGCTAGCTTCTGATTTTTCTTCGGAATTTTATCTGGCAAGTATTTGTTTACTAAATTAATTGCTAAACAGGTAACTAATCATTCACCAAACGTTAGCGGTAATTAGAAAAAAAAATGAAACCAAGAATATTTATTGGGTCTTCGACGGAGGCTTTAGACATAGCATATACTATTCAAGAAAACTTGGAATATGACTCAAATCCTACAGTTTGGACACAAGGAATATTTGAACTTTCAAGCAATTCACTAGATGACTTAATTACAGCTCTCGATAATTTCGATTTTGGAATTTTCGTTTTTAAGCCAGATGACATTACCGAAATGCGAAATAAAAAGTTGAATACTGTTCGTGACAATGTAATTTTTGAACTAGGACTTTTTATTGGCAAACTTGGAAAAAAAAGAGTGTTTTTTGTTGTTCCAAACTCGACTAAAGAATTTCACTTACCAACAGACTTAATCGGAGTTACACCAGGAAAATATAATGATTCAAGAGAAGATGGTAATTTAAAAGCATCTTTAGGTCCATTTTGTAATCAAGTTCGAAAAAAACTGAAAGGTTTTGTTCTCGAAAACTTATTGGATTTAGAAAATGAGAATGAGAAAGTAAAAAAAATTGCTTTAGAAAAAGCTGATTATTGGGAGTTTTTCCTTTCCTCTGAATTGCTAAAATCTCGACTAAAAGATGTTAATAGAAATTATGAAGAGTTGGAAAAGGGTTTGGTTTTTCAAAAATCAAAATCTTATGATATTGATGGATTTTGCGAATGGTTTAGTAATTCAACACAAGACTTTATTAGATTAATTTCAATTTTTAAAAAGGCTTTTGAAGTAGAATTAATAAAGGCATATGGCGAACCGGGAGTTGCAGGTAATGTTTTTGAGATTAAATCAGCAGTTGATAAAATAGATTCAGTTTGCAAAGAACTTCTTGCTTGGGAATATGAACTTCAAGGGTTAATTCCACCCGAGGAACTTAAAGAAGCTGCGGAATTGATGAAAGGTTGGTCGAAAGTTATAATTGATACAATAAATCAATTTCCTAAAAAACTTGATCAAACATTTTCGCCTGAAAATCTAGCTAAAGGAGGAGATATTAAATTAGAATTAACTTTTCCGCCTCCACCGAACAGTGAACGAATTATGGAAATAATAGAAGGATTAAGATAATAATAACTACCGCTAACAATGGCAATAAGTAATTGCTTGTTCTCGCCTACCTCAGAAAAAAATCATCGCAGATTTTAGTTTGGTGTGTACTTGCAAAGTTAAGTGCTAAATCACGCAACTACTCATAGCCGAGACCGTTTTAAAACATTACAACAATGAATCTATTATGTAAAGTAATAAATGATCCCGAAAATCTTATGAATATAATTAACTGGACAGTACCTTTTTTATTGGGTTTGCTTTCTTCTTTTATAATTGACTTTATCAGAAACATAATAAAGAGAAAACGGAAAAAGAAATTTGTTGAAATATATCTTACAAAAACCATACTCCCTGAAATACCTGAATTAGAGAAAGCCTATAAAAGCATTAGAGAAAGAATTAATAATTTTTCTCTTATACATTTAAAAATACCTGTCTTTGAAAGTTTCAATTCAAAGGTTTTTAACGGAATTTCACCAACGGAATATTATGAAATATTTGGAGAAAACTATACAACTTTGAACGAGATAATCACGACTACAGAATTTATTAGCGAAAATCTACCCCTGAAAACAGACCAAAGGTATTATGACTATATAAACAGTCACCTAATCGAAAAGAACAAAATTGGTGATACAGAACACGAAAAAACTTGCCCAACCTGTATAGATCACCGAAATTTAATTAACGGGATTATTGACATAAGAATTGACGAGCTAAACAAATTAAAACAGAAAATATTGAAATTAATAAATTAAAAGCAGCTAATACCGTGTATAAAACATAGCTAAATTAAGCTTCCCGAAAGGTTATTGCTTATTTAGTAAGATCACCAAATTTATAATTTGGCTTTTACGTTTGATAAGTTAAAACAATATATAAAAATCTGGCTCTGTGGTTGCCAGAAAAGTTAGTGCCTTTTTACACGCTATGTTTGATATATAAGACCGTAATCAAAAATACTACAGATATATTGAACATATGTTTAATATATCTTAAATTGGCGGTATAATGAACATAATGTTCATTATACCGTTGTTGTACCACATTTGAGAAACAACCGAAATTCGTTAAGAAAATGAAAATAATTATATGAATACATATATAGTCACTTTTGAGATAAAAGACTCAATAAGACTGAACAAAATAAAAAAGTTCCTTCGTGAAGACAGTAATGGAATCTGTCCTATACATTCTAACGCTACTGCGATTAGGAGTGAGAAAAAAGCGTCTGAAATTAGAGATGAAATCATTCAAATGACTACAGCAGAAGATAGAATATTTATAATCCGTTCTGGAACTGAAGCGGCTTGGAAAAATTCTTATGGAACAAAGAATAACGATTGGCTAAAGAAACATTTATGAGCACGCAAAACAACAATATTGGCGATAAGCCATTGCGTGTTCGCAGAGGACGCGTGGATTCGGTAGATTTGTTTGAGGTTAAGGAACACGAATTAGAAATTTTAGAAAATGGAGATACCAATAGTATTTATCTGAATTTTGCGATATTTTTATTATCGTCTGCGGTTTCTTGTGTTTTGGCTATTTCAACAGCAAATTTCGTTTCAGAATTAATTCAATATTGCTTTCTATTTGTCACAATTATAGGTTTTATTGGAGGTCTATTTCTTTTAATTTTATGGTGGAGAGGTAGAAAATCAATAAAGAAAATTGTGAGTATAATTAAAAATCGAATCCCACCAGAATTTATTGAGCAGGAACAAGCAAGTAATATACCTGAAAATACGACCGTTCAAGAAGATATAAGCCCAAAATAAAACGTGGCACAACAAAGAACTGAGGTAAAAAACAACACTTTTCTTCATTAATTTTAGACATTATTAGTTTAGGCTTAGAGATTCATTTAATTGATCCACTACGCTTATTTTTCACTCGGTTTTTAATTCAAAAACTATATTACTGAAACATAAGTTTCATCGTATGGTCTGCCAGATTTAGCTATTGCAAACGCTTGTTTTAGCAACTTGTTGGCTACAGCAATCAATGCCAGTTTTTTGCTTTTCCCTTTGTTCACTATACGCTCGTAAAGCGCTCTGCAAGCTTTGTTACACTTACAGGCATTAAATGCACATAAAAATAATAAATTCCGAAGCTTCCTATTTCCAACTTTACTAATCCTACTGCGACCTCTCACGCTACTGCCGGACTCTCTTATGGTTGGTGTAATCCCAGCATAACTGCATAATTGAGAAGCATTCTCAAACTTCTGAAAACCATCCGTAATTACTATTAGAAAAAGGGCTGTCTTTAGACCAATTCCTGGAATACTAGTTAATAAAGTTAATTGACTTTGCTGGTCTGCCTTTACAAGGCTTAGCAGTTTCTGATCGATTCCTGCAATCTCTTTTTCCAAATGCTTAAGATTTCTTTTTAATGAACTATAGACATGCTTTGATGGCATACCAAGAACTTCTTCGCCATGGAGCTTGTTCTTTGTCGCTGTACGCTTCTTTATATAACTATCCAGTAGTCTAAAGAGTTGCAAACATTCACTTTGAACATCTGTTAAGGCATTGTAAAGGGGCACTTCATTGATTTGACCATACTCACAAATCGCTTTAGCATCACTTCTATCGGTTTTCACTTTGGCGAGTCTCATCTGTATAAATCGTTTTACCGATAACGGATTTACTACAGACACCGTAACTCCTTTTTTGTAAAGAAACTGAGCAAGCAGGTAATGGTAGTAACCTGTGGCTTCCATCACCACTAAACTATCCTTAGGTAATACCTTAAGAAATTTCTTAAATCCTGCCGCATTGTTTTTAAACTGTAAGTGACCAACTTTACTACCATAACAATCAAAGACATCTTTACTAATGTCAATTCCAAAAGTTTCTTTATATTTATTCATAAGAACTGATTTATGAAAGAACAGCCTACTATACTCACAACAACTTGAAAACGAGATCTAGTGTCTCACAGAACTGAACGTGATAAAAGTAGAAAAGAGAGAGGATTATCAGTGTTGTCGAAGTCAAAAGCTTCACCGTATATATTAACCTTAATTCTCTCTTTTGTTCTTTCTGATTTTGTAACTAATTTATTGAATTGTAAACTTAAGAAGTATATAGCTCATAGCTAGGTAGTTGATTAATCGAAGTTAAGGCGTCTTTGGAAAGTCGCCAAATTTTTAAATTTGACGATTTCCAACAAAAAAGATAAATAATAAAATTTAAAAATCTGGCTTGTGCTTAATCCGAAAATAATTTTCTAATTTGCACGCTACGAGCCATATACACGACCGTTGTGTAACATTTGAACAAACTAATTTAACCAAATGAAATTTATATATATAATTAATGCCATTTTACAAAGTGATTTTAAGTCTTGGCTAAATAATCTTAATTCAGATGAACTCACATTAATTTTGACAATTGCATTAATAACCATCTTATCACTATTAACCTTAAGCTTGTATAAAAATAATAATATTAGGCTCAAAACTAATAACATACTTCATAAAAAAAATAATGAGTTGATAATTTCTAAGGAAAGGGCGGAATTAGAAGCAAGAGAAGCAAACAAGCAATTAAAGAAATATACTTTTATAAAAATTGATAAACATCTAAAAACGGCAATTAGTCAATATTTATCATTTTTTTCAATCTACGTTGAAGAGAGTAAAAAAGTTGAAATAAAAATGCATACTAAGGATAGTGAAGATGGACTTTACATATCATTTGATGTGCCTGAAGGCTTGGATAAAGCAACTATTCAAAGTTGGTTCGACGATTATTTAAAGCACCTGTATAAAGACAAAACTGAAATTTTAATAAATACTGTTAAAGGTGTTTCAATAGAACAATCTGACATACTAATATTAAAACTGAAAGGTCAAATAAACCATTATCAGAGACAATTGGATATTTTGAAATTAGAGAACAATTATCTAAAGGATAATTCAGATTACTTTAAAGATGTAATAACGTTATTGAGTTCAAAAAGTCCACAAATGTTCATTACTACTTCTAATAATGAAGTAAAAGAACAAAACAATTATTCGAATCAAAGCCAATTCATTGGTAGTACATTTAATCAAGGAAATTTCAATATTTCAAATATCGATGAAAAGATTTTTGATTTAATTAAAGATTCAACAATTAGTAAAAATGAGCAAGAAGAGCTTATTAAAGCTATTGAAATAATTAAAGAGGTTTCTAATTCTGAAAAGGATAAAAAAAAGTCAGGAAGTTTAATTAGAAAATTTTTGGAATCTGCGGCGTCAGAGTCTGCAAAAGAGGTAATGCAATTTGTTATGGAAAATGGAGAGTCTTGGTTAAAGTATATTTCTCACCAATAAAAACGTTACACAACAACATGTATAATTAATAGCTAGGTCACTGCCGACTTACGAACATTCCTGCGGAATATTCTATCTGAGATTTATTTGCTAAATTAGATGCTTAAGCACGCAACTAACCATACACCAAACGCTAGCTATAATGTTTCCCAAACTAATACTTTAAAATCTAATATGAATATTGAAGAATTACTAACAACAGATAGAGTTTTAGCAATCTCTGGAATATTATTAACTATAATATTTAGCATTATTGGTCTTATCGTTTCTAAAAGAGAGAAAAAGAAAAGACTTGTGCATCAAAAAGTAAGTAAAGTTTCTTTATTCAGTGATATTGTAAAAAATTTCCAAAAAATTCAAATTAATTATAACAACGAAAAAATTACAGATGATTTATTTTATTATAGTGGAAAAATTTACAACAATGGCGATTTTGACTTAGATAAAAATCCAATCTCTAACTTTTTTGAAATTGAATTTCCAGATGGCTTCAAGTGCATTGAATTTAAAATAACAGATAAGTCAAAAGGCTTAAACATTGATGTCATCTCTATCAAAAATAAAATCGTACAGATTAATTGGGATCTTTTTAAAACAAATGAATTTTTTAAATTTGAGGTTCTATTAAAAATACCTGATGATTCATCAAAAAATTATTATGAAATTTCATCAGCTCTAGATAATGAAATTAAACATAATTTTAGAATTTCTAATCTTGATAAAGTTGATTTTGAAGAATTAACACATCCAACACCTGTTATTGGCTGTGGAGTTTTAGTGCTTTTTTCACTTAGTGCTTTTTTGTTTTTTTCAAGCTTTTCATTTTCAAAAATAATATATCCTGATTACGAGTTATATATTAAATCAACAGAATTATTACATAATGAAACTATTAAAATTGAAATTATTGATGAAAAAACATTAAACTTAATTGACGTTGACAATAATGTTATTAAAAAAATTCCAATAGAGGATAGTAATACATATTTAACAAATACAATTGTTCCAATAAAAGAAAAAATCACAGTCATTAAGATAATTTCTGGATTTTTTGCAACAATATTTCTTTCATTTGCAATAATAAATATTTTCAATTTCTATTTAAATAATTCGAAAAAAGTTAGATAAATAACAATATAGCTAACACGGTTTATAAAACATAGCTAGTAAGTGCTTAAACGAAGGTTTGTGATATTTGTGTATGGATATTTTTGTTAGTCTTTTAATTTGGATTGCTTGTATTTACGTTTTCGGTAAGATAGAAGGCGACTCTTTCAAATAACTACAGATATATTGAACATATGTTTAATATGTCTTAAATTGGCGGTATAATTTGAGCTAATCTATACGTTGAAAACGAATTTTTAAAAAGTGTAAGTTGTTTGAATATTTTCTCTTTCTAATTTAGGAATTATCCAATTCTGTACATTAGATAAATATTGTTTAGAATCTTTAAGTCTTCCTTTTATCAAAATTTTATCAATCTTTGATGAAAAGAAACCGTCATATCTAGCATGATAAGATAAACCTCTTAAATTAATATAATCACTTCTAATTTTTCCATCGATAATCAATTCTGGTCGAACACCAGTGCTTTGAGAAATTGTCTTTTCATTAAAATCCCTATGACTTTCTAAATCAGTTCCTTTAGTCAATGCATATGACTTCATATAATGCAAGCCACAATAAAAAATTATAGTAATTTTCCAATCATAAAATTCTGAAGGACTGTTAGTTTCAACTATTCCTAAAAAATTTTCATTTGAAACTGCTTGCTTGCAGAAATTACACGCAGTTTTGGACTGTACTGATTCTGACATTAAATATAATCGATAATTTCAATAACATCATCAGAGATAACATCTTCCTTTGAAATATCTTTTGGAAGAAAATCAATATCAACATTTAGAATATCACTATAAGGTTTGCTATAAAATTTTTCCTGAATTTCATTTCTAAAAGAATCTCTATTTTCAAATGTATTATCTAAAAGTTTTAATAAGAAGAAATTCGGATTGCTTCGTGGAATAAATAAAAGTTCAATTTCTTTCTTTCTTTTGGAGAAAATTTCTTCAATCATTTTTCCATGTATAAGTTTACCTAAATACATTTTAGAAATAGTTGCCATTTTATAATTTGATTCTATAGGATGACTATGAATTTGTTCAATATTTTGAGCTATTTCATCCTTTTCACCTTTAAAATCAAGTTTAACAACACTACTTTGAATTTTGTCAAGTAGCTCACTTACTTTTTCACCGTACTGCTCGACTAAAAAAGCAATTACGCTATTATCAGCAATTTCTGTATTTTGTTTTGTTGTATTCACCACTTAAAGATAGTTAATAAAAAACACTTTGATATAATCCTTAAAGAAAATTAATTGTTTAATATAACGAGACAAATATAGTAACTTATAAATAATACACTATAATTATTCGATAAATTTAACGAAATAGTAACTAAAAAACAAAAAACTATGCCTAACAACGTATAAAAAAAACTACTGTTTTGGTGTTATCATTTCTACTTTACCTAATGTAAGCACGTAATAACATTGATTTTCTATTGCTCCCCATTTTGGGTTACCTGTTTTGGTTGATAAATATTTACACTCAACTAACATTTGACTTCTATTTGCAGCATATCCATTAGAAAAACAAATAATTACATCTGAAGGATAATACACTTTCCCTTTAACTTTTATTCCTGGTCCAAAAATTCTACTCCAGTAAGTTTTAATTTCTCTATACTCTTCTTTTTTTTCTCCAGAAGCAATCATATCAAACCACTTCTTTTTTAGGTTCAGGTGTAATGTTGGCATGACTACAGGTTTTATGAAAGCTCTATACTTTCAATTGATTTAAAAAATTCATAAATAACTTGTGGCACAATTGCGTTACCTCCGCCTTTTATTGTTTCTTTTCTCCACTTAGAAAAGGTAATTCCGTCCAGTTTGGAGGAAATCCCATCATCTCCATTATAAATCGGGGATTGAGTTGGGAAATTTTCCCAGTTTCTTGACGAACTCTTTTGGTTATACTGTCCTGGTTCTCCTTTCCTGTTATCTTTCCGCCCTCTTGTGCTTGTGGTGTTGGTAACATTCCCATCAATGCTTGACTTTCCAAACTCGGAGTGTTCCTTTTCCTTTCCGCTTTGCAATCTGGGGCCTCTCTTGCTTTTGGTGTCGGAAGAAAGTTCCCGTAAATTATCTGACTGGATAGACTGTTGAACTTCGTCCCATTTTTGTAACCGTTCTTTTTGGCTCTGGCTCTCATTTTGTCGGGATGCTCTGCTCTTTCTATAGTTGTCGGAGTGAGCAACAATCCACACTCTGTCTCTCCTGTGGGGAGCTTGCGCAGCCGCAGCCGGAACAACAAATGTTTGGACGGTGTAACTGTTTTCTTCAAGGTCTTTAATAATATTTCCGACGAGCATTTTTGATTGTCGTGTGTATATTGCCTCATAGTGGTCACTCGTGTCAAATCTGGTAAGTTTTCGGCTGTCCACTCTAAAAAATACTTCTCCTGGTAATTCTTGTTTACCTTCCATACTGAAGATTCCAGTAACATTTTCGCAAATAACCCAAGGCGATTCTGTTTCAACAGCGGCACGCAACATCTCTGGCCAGAGATAGCGGTCGTCGTCAATACCTTTTTGCTGACCAGCAACGGAGAATGGCTGGCAAGGGAATCCACCTGTGAGAACGTCAATTGTTCCTCTGTGAATAGAGAAGTCTGTTTTTGTAATATCTTCATAGCTTTTTGAGTTTGGCCAGTAATATTTTAATAATCTTTGTCCAAATTTATTCCACTCGCAATGAAACACGTTTTTCCAACCCATCCAATGAGCTGCTAAATCTGGTCCACCTATTCCCGAAAAAATTGATCCCTGTGCTAATTGCATTTATTCTACAGTTATTATTAAAAAAACACTCATCTGTTATCTTTAACTTGCAACGTCTGTCGCTATCGGCTCTTACCGAATCCTTCCGCAAGGAATTTGATTCCTATCTAGGGGATTTTTACGTTATCTGTTTTCCAGAGTGCTTTTATTTGTTATTAGTTTACCTAAATATTAGAAATAAAATAGTAGGCACCGCTACTATACACATACCGGTTATTGTACCAGCAGAAAAACACACTCTCTTTTCGTATTTTGATATTTCATTTTTCATATAAAAATCTTTCATAATAAGGTTGTTTGATTTAATTGAATTTTGAAAGCGTTTTACAGCTCTACCCCTATTTTTATGAATCCAGAGTTACGCCAGTAGGGTTCTGTTTTCCATATTTTAGAATCAGTTCTCCTATCCCTACTTATCATTATACCTATAAAAAAGTCTTTGAAATAATATTCTATTCCAGCTTCACCTCCATAAGTAGGATTTGGACCATCTCTATAAATCACCCCTAGTTTTAGCCCTGTGTATATTCTTAAGTCATCAAATTTTGAGTGGTAATTATAACCTAGTGGTGTACCGGTGAATTCTGTGTAATTGGTTCCGTTTAGATTTGGGAATGCAAAAACTTGAGCTTTAAAATACATGGTCGTCATTTGGTAATCTAAAGAGGCCCCGATATTAAAACCATTTTTTGTTGTGGCCACAGGATCTGAATACATAGCGATCGTAAATCTTTTGTCTTGTGCATTTAGGTTGCTACTAAATAGTAAAGCGGCAACAATTATTAGTAAATTTTTCATAATATTGTATTGCATTTTAATTAAACATTATAGTTTTCCCGCGTTGTTAGAGCAACGCGGTTTTTTTTTAATTCTCAAAAGGCTTGTAACCTTCTGGCATTCCTATGTCATCTATAAGTTCTTTAAACTGATTTTTGGTTAAAATACGGTCTCTTATATTACCACCAGAAGCTGCTATTATCTCGTTAATTCTTTTAATCAACCAGTTTTTTTTACAATGCTTATAAATCTCATGGATTTTTGCTTTGGTTGGCATTTCTGGTAACGGTTTTAAATCACTTTGTGTGTTCATAGGTGTTTTTATTTTAGGCTTGAAGCCGAAACAACAAGCCTGTGTTATTATACTTTTGTTTTACCCTGAAAAACATAGTGCTTTTCAGTTTCACTAGAAATTAGGTTTTTACTTCTTTCATCTACATTTTTACTAAGCACATCTGCCTTTGCTTCAGCTTCGGTTTTGTACTTTTTTTTAGTTCGCTTATAAGTGCTCCCTAATGTTTTTCCTGTTGTTTTTGTTTTTTTACTCATTGCTTTCCATTTTATAGTTGTTCAGAAACTTTATTAAGGCTTTCTGTTTGACCTTTTCTAATTTTATTATACACGTAATCTATAGCATCCTCTAAAGCTTTATTAATGGTTGATTGTGTGTGCTTATAGTCTCCTGTTATTTCTCCTTCTCTATTGGTTGCACTTACTTTATAAATAACATTGTACTCGTCGCAAATGGTAACCGCCATTTTTTTTAATTTTTCGGAAGCTGAAGGATAAACTTTAATTCCATTATCTAACAGCAGTTTTATTTTTTCAGAAATTTTCATAATTAAAATGGTATATCTTCCTCTTTTTCGGCTTCTGGAATAATGGTTAATTGTGGTTTTTCAACTTTAATTAAGTCTGCCTCTGGTTCGGTTTGAATAATAAAAAACTCGGTTGGTTTACCATTAAATCGATCTATTATTCGGCCGTCTTTTACACGAGCGTAATTTTCGGGATTAAGTTTATATCCATAAAACTTACACCAGCTCTCTAAACTCTTTTTAAATCTATTTGGGCTGTAATTTGGTTGGTTTGCGCTATCCTTAAAAAGCGAATACAGTTGCTTTCTTTCCAGTTCAGCATTTAAGGTTTTATCTTCAATGGTAAAATATAGATCTGCCCAGTTTTTAAATGGCGACTTCATTTCGCGCACTAAGTTTCTCTTTTCTACATTATCCATTGGGGGATTTAGTTTGCCTTCACAACCTAAATAAAAGCTTGTGCAATACGCTGTAGCGTTGTAGTAATCTTCCCAGTCTGTAGGTGTGAAGTCTGAAAGTAGCTGCTTACCACCAAAATCGTCGCTTACCTGTCTACCTTCGTTGTAATCGTCGCTTTTGTCGTGGTAATAATCTCCAGTTAATACAAACAATAATCTACGTCTGGTTGAGCCGTCTACATCTTGCAAACCAAAGTTTGATGAAATTGCAATTTTTGGTGATTTATCAAACTTAATTTCATAAGCACTGGTACCTTTTGGGTTTACTTGTAGGTCTCCGGTAATAGCTGTAAATAATCTATTGAAACGAAAATAAGCGTCTGCATCATCTATAAAAACCAAATCGGTTTTATCTGTCACACCATCAAATAAAAAGTCTTTATCTGCAAGGCCTTTTTGCCGTCCTTCTATTTGCTTAACGTTTTTGAGTATAGGAAAGAGTAAATTAAAAAAAAGAGATTTACCAGTACCGCCATTACTTTCAAGATCGTCAACCACTTTGTAATCCATGTTCCATACTGCCCAGCCTTTACTTTTGCTCTTATAAGAATGTAACAAGTAACCTACCGTAAAGATTTTATTTACTAAATGCTGCTTTTGCTCATGTATCTGTGATGGACTTAGGTTTTTACCAGCGATGTTAAATTGATTTTCTTTAAAGTATTTCTCTTTTTCAACCTTATTAAAACCTGTTTCGGTTATATATGGCACTTCTAAATCTTCACGCCAATACACTCTACTGGTGTTTATTAAGTAATTAAGGTATTTATTTGTAGTAGTGTGTATTTCAATATCATAACTACCATCGTCTAATTTTGTAATAGTAAATGGTTGCTCTTGTATTTTTGGTTCGTGTTGTATTATATCACTTTTCCAAACGTAATTTTTTACGCTACCTAGCTTTTTAGCTTTTATTCCTTTTGTTGTAACCTCCCATGTTTGGTGATTAAAAAACAAATATTGAGTTGAAAAATTAGCCTTTTCGAAAGAAGGTTCTATTCTATTTAATTGAGATAAGCTTTTATCGCTAAGTTGATTAGTTCTTAGCAACATATTACGTAAATTCACTGGTTTGTTAGTGGTTTCTAAATGGTTGAAAAGATGCTTTTTAATATGGTGACCTTTTACCTTTTGTACAATGTTACCAGTAACTTTTACAAATTCGTAGTCCTCTTTGCTCTGGTCGCTCTCATATACAAAATACCCTTGATGCTCGATAAAATGCATGGCATAAGTGTTGTTATAATCGTATTTTAAAGCTTCTTTTTTAGGAATCCAGGTTTCATTCCAGAAACGCAAAGGCATTGCGTTTTCAACTAATTTTTCTAAATTCTTTTTAAAAATATACTCGCTACCAGAATAGTAGGTTTTTAGTACATAGTCTCTAAAGTCTTTTAAACCATTGCCTCTAAAGTCTTTTTGATTTCTCAACCATTTAGGCAACCAAATAATTTTTATATCGTCATACTCAATACCAAATTTTAAAGCAGCTTCAATACCAGGTCCATCAATATCCGGTAAAATGTAAATATTACTAGCTAGTTTTTTTAACTCGATATAGTCTGATCTAGTTAACCTATCGGATTCAGAATTTAACCAAATCACGTTATAACCAAAAGAAGCAATATTTAAGGCGTCACGATCACCAGAAGCGATTATAATATTGTCTAGTTTTAAATCTTGCTTTTTAGGTCCTTTTGTCTTTTTTTCGTAATCCCATTCCGCTTCAACATTAAAAGCGTGTTGTACCTGTTTATCTGGTAGAAGTTCAAAACCAAAAATAAAATTAGCTGGTTTAATACCATTATAACTAAAACGATACCTTTTGTCCTGGTTAAGCGGTTGGTATATTTTTTGCCATGAACCAAAGTCGAAAACAAAAATAGGATAGTCTGCAGTTGCAGTTGAAATTACCTTTTTTCCACTTTCGGTAATACGAGTAAATGATTTACAGCTTTTAATATTAAACTCATCACAAAGTTTTTCTGTTACCTCTGGACCAAGTGTTTTTAATTCAAAGTCATTAATTTTGTTATTATAATCGAATGTACAACCCACTTTTTCTGTAGGTTTAGCCTCTTTAAATTCTAGTATTGCACTAGGTAAATCTTTTGGGTTTGTGGTAACTCCAAATTTTACAGCGAGTTCTTTTAAGGCCGTTATGTAATCGCATTGGCGATCATCCATATAAACCTGAATACCTGTTTTTGCCTTATTGCTTTCTACCCAATCAGCCATCCAGTATATACCTTTAATTAATTTAATGGTACTACTGCCATGCTTGGTTGTATCGTTTTTAGCGCGAAAGGTTTTTTTGCTATTACTACCTATGTTTAATGCATCTGGATGCACACTGGTAATAATATCTAAACCTTTATTTGAGGCTTGGTAAATTTTATCGCTTAATTGTTGGCTCATTAATCTTATTTCTAATGATTTACATTAATAGAAGCTAAAACCTCTTTTGTTAAATTGTTGGAATACTTGTAGCGCTCTACATTTAACTCGTGAATAGTTTTTTTAAAGTAGTTGTTAAAAAGGTCTTTTTCTGATTTTGAATAGTTGTTAGAAACATCAACCGCATCAATCATTTCCTGAACAAATTGTATTTTTGAATCTATGCGCGAAAGGCTCACAGTATTATCTAAAAACTCTAGTTTTTCATCTTCTTTAGAAACATCAATTACATTGAAGTGTTTAGAGATATAAGAGTTAACTACAAATGGTTTTGTTCTGGTTAAAAAAACAAATGTTAGTGCCTTTTTTACTGCGTAAACATTAGACTTAATGTATTGTAAAACCTCGCAAAAATCTAACTGGTTGTTATTAGTGTAAACCAGAACAAGATCAACGTTTTCGCCTATATATCTAAGGTTCATTTGTGTGCTTATGGCCGCTGTTGGAGAAATACAATTTAATATTGAAAAAGCGTTACATTTTTTTAAAATATGAGATAATGATTTTGAATTATCAATCTCATCCTGGGTACCGTGTAAAATAATGTGTTTTTGCATTTTAATTAAGTTTATAGTTAATCCCGCTTACTTTGTGTAGAAAAAAAAGAGTAGAGCTGCTAAAAATCAATGTATATTTAACTACACTATTGGTTTACCCTACTCTTATCAACAATCAATCAAATGATTTTTCAAGCGTTTTTATTTTTTTAGCCTTATCCTTGATTTTTTTAAAGAACTGAAGTATTGCCAATTCTATATCTTGGTTGTCACGCTTACCATTGTAGATTGCACGAATATGATCGCTTGAATAAGCTTCGCCATTTGTATTCGTTTTCTTTTGAGATTTAAGGATTTTTTTTACCTCTGTTGTGTAACGAAAGCCATCACCAAATTGGTTTTTAATTTTTTCTCTAAATTCTTCTGAAATAGCCATATTATATTTTTTTCTGTTTACCGTTTTACGTATATTGTTTACGCTTTACAAATATAAACGATAATCTTCGTTAAAAACAAATAAATGACGACAATAATCGCAACTTCTAAGGAAAGATTAGTGCAATACCTTGATTTTAAAGGGATTGGAAAAAAAGAATTTTACGAGACTACTGGTATAAAAAGGGGGTTTTTAGACACAAATAAGTTAAAAAGCAGCTTTTCAGAAACTTTTTTGACGATAATTTTCGAAAACTACGAAGATTTAAACAAAATTTGGTTGATTACTGGAGAAGGAAACATGATTATTGAGGAGGATAATGGTTTTATTGATAACGGCACCAATAAAATAGAAGTACAAAAAATTGTAGATTTAATTATGGGCCACAAAGAGAAGTTTGAGAGTAACCCAGTCTTTAAAAGTTATTTGAGCAACCATAAAAAGGATGCTATTATAGATTACCAAAATAATTTATTATCAAAAACCAACCAATAAGCTTTTTAAGTCACGCTTATTTATATTAAGCAACTTAGTTTCGTTAGCTGCTATTTCCGCGTCTTTTGTATTACATTCACTTTCTAAATGGTCTGCAAAGTCTTTTCTAATTTGTTCTCGCGTCTCTTTATCGAAAAAATCTTTATTTAAAAATTTTTCTATTTCGTTTAGATTTCCCATGATTAAGATCGCAACTTTTTAAATAGATTAATATAGCTTTTAACATAGGGAGTTGGGTTATTTTCTGGTTTGCTTTTTACAATATGCCTGGTTAATAATCTAATATTGTAAAGTAAGTTTTCTACATCTTGAAGTTTTCGCTCTACAAAATAGTAAGTCGCAATTATTAAAGTTGTGATACAAACCAGGTTGGTTAGAATATATTGCCAGTTTGAATAATCTTCTTTTAAAAAGGCCCATCTTAAATAGAAAAATGAGATATATAATAGTGTAGTGTGTAAACCAAGTTCACCGTAGTAGGTTTTAGTTTTACGAATTAGTGTAATAATTAAATTAAAAAGTGAGTAAAGAAATAAACCAGAGGCCCAACCAAATTCACCTAAAAATTGCTGTAGATTTTTAAATTGCAGAAAGCGTTCTTTTTCAATAACGGCTTCAAGGTCTTCAAAGGCTTGGTCTGTTTTAATTTTCTCTACTAAGTAAATATTGTGGTCCTGGGTACCTGAAGCATTATCTTTTAAAACATTTAAAGCTTGCGTTCTTTTAGCTTTTGCAGCTTCCCAAATTTCGGTTTTTTCAATTAACTCATTAGATTTAGAGGCTAACGTTTCATGACAAAAAAAGGCAGTCGCACAAGCAACTGCCAATATAAAATAAATAATGTTTTTTTTAATCTTCTCCGTTGTCTGGCGCTGGTTCGTCAGTCGATCCTGAATTGGTGCTGTCTCCATGCCCGGTTGCGAGTTCTGTGTTTTCTTCATTTTCTGTAAGTTCTGGTGTAGAACAAGAATTTAAGTTTATTGTTAAAAATACTACAGATAAAGCAAAAAATAATTTTTTCATGTTTTGAATATATTAAGGATTAGTTAAAAACACTTTAATAGTATTCAAGTTCAGACGGAATTCTAAAAAGAATTATTTATTGCATTAGTCTTGGTTAAAACTTTTCTTATCGTAGGAGAAATAATAAGAACGTCACAATATAATGATGTTTAAGTCTAAAATCAAATACACAAAGCGCGTTGAGCGTTAAATATAGTTAAAATACGGGTATAACCGTAAACAAGGTGTATTATTATAATTGATAAATAAGTTCGTTATTGTTTTAATCTATTGAATTACAATATTTTATGATTTGATTTAAAACGAATCATGTTTTTAACGAAAAATATATGTATTTCATCGAAAAAATTAAAAGCGATATTCATGAAAACATTGTGTTACAGAAATTCAAAACTGTAACAAAACTGTAACACATCTGTAACAAAACTGTAACGCTATAACTTATTGATTTATAGTTATTTATAATTACTGTTACTGTGTTACAGTTTTTTTAAAGAATATAGAATAAAAAAAATATTAAATAAATAATATATATAAAAAAAGAGGTTGCTATCTTTGGTCATTAGGTTGCTCAAGGTTTCTCAAAAAAACACTTTTAATTACTTTCTGTAACGCAGTTACTAAAAGTTTTTATTAATGATTGGGGAAAGGGGAAAGGGAAAGGTTTAAAACGTGATTTTCTAGTCGATAATTTGGCTGATTGAAAACAGAAAATTACCGTCCAACAACGGAATAACTACCCGAAAACGCACCGAAAAAAAAGATAAAATACTAACATATAAATACTTAACAATAGTGGGGATAATACCAGCCCGGTCACTAAAAAAAGTTAAGCTATATGCTTAACTTTTTTTTTATCTTTACTTTAAAATGCGCACGTGGCGAAATTGGTAGACGCGCTGGCTTGAGGGGCCAGTGACCGCTTTAGGTCGTGGAAGTTCGAGTCTTCTCGTGCGCACTTTTTTAAAAATCAAGACTTCTTCAAAAATAATTGTTTGTTAAAATTTAAGTTATTAATTTTTGTTTAACTATTTTAGCTGAATAATGAACAATATAAAAACAAAATTTAGCATAAGAGATCTTGAAAACCTTTCGGGTATAAAAGCGCATACCATAAGAATATGGGAAAAACGATACAATCTCTTTAAACCTAACAGAACGGATACTAATATTAGATACTATAGTCTATCAAGCCTTCAAAAACTCTTAAATATTTCATTTTTAAACAAAAACGGATACAAAGTATCAAAAATAGCTAATCTTGAAAGTGAAGAAATCCCCCTTTTAGTCAAAGAAATCGCTTTAAGTAAAGATTCAAGTAATCATGCCGTTAATTTGTTCAAAATGGCTATGCTAAATTTTGATAAAGCGCTATTCTTAAGCACTTTTAATAATTTAGTCAACCATAAAAGTCTTAGTGCTATATTTTATGAAGTTTTTGTTCCTTTGTTAGAGAATATCGGCCTTTTATGGCAGACAGACACCATAACACCTGCTCACGAGCATTTTATTTTTGAACTTATAAAACAGAAAATATTAGTGCATACTGATAAAATTTCTAAGGTTTCACAGATAAAAAATGATGGCGAGATTTATGTTTTATTTCTCCCTGACAATGAAATTCATGAGTTAGGCTTGCTTTTTATAAATTACGAGTTAACACAAAGAGGATTTCATAGTATCTATTTGGGACAAAGTGTACCAATAGATAGTTTAAAATATCTCACAGATTATTATGGTAAAATTATTTATGTATCATCCTTTACCATAAAGCCCGAAAAGGAGATTATTAATGACTATTTAATTGAGTTTTCAGAAAAAATTCTTCAAAATTCTAACCATTCTTTATTTATTTCTGGTAGACAAGCCATTCATATAGAAAAAGAACAACTCGACGATAAAATAACCATTCTGGACACTATAAAAGATATTCTGGACAGTCTAGATAGTACTAATCAACAAGCAGGTTAAAAATGAGTAAAGAAATCGCTATTATAGGTTCTGGATTTTCAGCATTGGCTGCATCTTGTTACTTAGCAAAAGACGGAAATCATGTTACTATTTATGAAAAGAATAGCACCATAGGCGGAAGAGCAAGACAATTAAAAAAGCAAGGGTTTACCTTTGATATCGGGCCAACATGGTATTGGATGCCTGACGTTTTCGAACGCTTTTTTGCAGATTTTGGTAAAAGCCCTTCAGATTACTATGCCCTTGAAAAATTAAATCCTGCCTACTCAGTTTACTTTGGAAAAGATGATTACATCACCATTGAAGATACTATTGATAAAATTTATGCTGCTTTTGAAGTCGAAGAACCTGGGAGCTCAAAAAGTCTTAAGAAGTTTATAGATAACGCAAAAAACAATTACGATGTTGCGATAAAAGATTTAGTGTATAGACCAGGTGTTTCACCCATAGAATTAATCACTCCGGTAACCATTAAAAAGATCAATCAGTTTTTAAGTACTATAAAACGAGATGTAAGGAAAGAATTTAAAAATGAGCGATTGGCTCAGATTTTAGAGTTTCCCGTCTTATTTTTAGGCGCTAAGCCTAGTAAAACGCCTTCTTTTTATAGTTTTATGAATTATGCAGATTTTGGTATTGGAACCTTTCATCCAAAAAAAGGCATGTATCAGGTTATACTGGCTTTAGAAAAACTAGCGACATCATTAGGTGTGGAAATAAAAACGAATGCTGCAGTTAATAAAATAAACGTTGATGCTCAAGGCAAAGCTCATGAATTATTAATTAATGGCGCTTCTGTAAATTGCGACATCGTTTTAAGTGGCGCAGATTACCACCACAGTGAGACACTTTTAGATACGAAACACAGACAATACTCTGAAAATTACTGGAGCAAAAAAACGTTTGCCCCTTCTTCTTTGTTGTTTTATGTGGGATTCGATAAAAAGTTAACAAATATAAATCATCATACGCTCTTTTTTGATGTTGATTTTGAGGCCCATGCAAAGGACATTTATGATGCCCCTAAATGGCCAGAAAATCCATTGTTTTATGCTAGTTTTCCAAGTATAACAGACGACAGTGTAGCGCCTTCAGGAAAAGAAGCAGGTATCTTTTTAATACCCTTAGCGCCAGGAATAGAAGATTCCGAAGCGATTAGAGCGTCTTATTTTGAGAAAATTATTACAAGATTTGAAAATTTAACATCACAAAATGTTAAAGAATCTATTATCTTTAGAGAGTCCTTTTGTGTAAATGATTTTATTAAGGATTACAATTCTTATAAAGGAAATGCCTATGGTATGGCAAATACTTTACTTCAAACTGCCTTTTTAAGACCAAAATTAAAAAGTAAAAAAGTAAAAAATTTGTATTTTACAGGACAGTTAACCGTTCCTGGACCTGGTGTTCCCCCAGCATTAATATCAGGAAAATTAGTAGCAGGATTAATAAAAAAACACCATAGTAACTAATGAAGACATTATTTGATTCGGTTTCTTATAATTGTAGTAAGATTGTAACACAGTCTTATAGCACCTCTTTTTCAATGGCGACTAAAATGCTATCAGATACCATTAGACAGGATATTTATAATATCTATGGGTTTGTTCGTTTTGCAGATGAAATTGTTGACACTTTTCATGACTATAATAAAAAAGAATTATTTGAGGCTTTCGAAAAAGATTTAGAATTTGCATTAACAGAAAAAATAAGTTTAAACCCCATTTTAAACTCTTTTCAACATACCTATCACAAGTATAATATAGAAAAACACATGGTTACTGCTTTTATGAGCAGCATGCGATTAGACCTTCATAAAACGACTTATTTAACCGAGAGTGAATATAAAGATTACATCTATGGCTCTGCAGATGTTGTTGGCTTGATGTGCCTAAAAGTATTCGTTAAAGGCGATCAAGTTGAGTACGATTCATTGAAAGATTCTGCCATGTCATTGGGCTCTGCGTTTCAAAAAGTAAATTTTTTAAGAGATTTAAAAGCAGATTTTGATGAATTAGAACGTACTTATTTTCCAAATACAGATTTAAACAATCTAAATGAGGAAGCCAAGCAACTAATAATAACAGATATTGAGCATGACTTTTCTGAAGGCTTAAAAGGCATTAAACAATTACCTATAGAAGCCAAATTTGGTGTCTTTATGGCCTATAGATATTATAGTCAGCTTCTTAAAAAACTAAAAAAGACGCCCGCTTTAGATATTAAATCGACTAGAATTAGAGTCCCAAATTATAAAAAAATAGAGCTTCTCACTAGAAGCTATGTAAAATATCAACTCAATTTATTATAATGAATATTGTATACTGGATCTTAGTGTTTTTAGGCACTTTTTCGATAATGGAATTTATGGCGTGGTTCACACATAAATATGTCATGCATGGTTTTTTATGGTCCCTACATAAAGATCACCATCAAAAAGATCATGATAGCTGGTTTGAACGCAATGATGCCTTTTTTATTTTTTACGCTGTAGTAAGCATGACTTGTTTTTATTTATGGAGTTATGAAGGTCTTTGGTATTGCTTGCCCATTGGTCTTGGCATTATGGCTTACGGTGCTGCTTATTTTATTGTTCACGACATTTTTATACACCAACGTTTTAAAATTTTTCGCAATGCCAATAATTGGTATGCTAAAGGGGTGAGACGTGCGCACAAGATACACCACAAGCATTTAGGAAAAGGACATGGCGAATGTTTTGGAATGTTATTTGTTCCTTTTAAATACTTCAAACGTTCATAAACTTTCTTTAAAAGAAATGACCATACACTCGCATTTCGATTACATTATTATTGGAAATGGATTGGCTGGATTACAATTGGCCTTAGCGCTTGCTGAAGACCCCTATTTCAATAATAAACAAATAGCGCTTATTGACAAAGACGCTAAAAACAATAACGATAAAACCTGGAGTTTTTGGGAAAAAGGCACGGGTAGATGGGACAACATCGTTAAACAAGTTTGGGATAAAGCGCTATTCTATTCTTCAAATAAAAAACTTGAACTAGACTTAAAGCCTTACACTTATAAATCGATTCAAGCGATTGATTTTTATAATGAAGCCAAAACACGCTTAAGAAAACATACTACTATTCATTTCATTTTGGAAGCCGTCCTTTCTGTTGAAGACCATGATAAACCTTTAGTAAAAACAGAAACCCAAACGCTCAGTGCTAATCATGTTTTTGACAGCAGAATTTCTCCTGAATTCTATTCAGAAATCGACAATTACACAAGAGTTATTCAACACTTCAAAGGCTGGACTATTGAAACTGACAGACCTACTTTTAAGGTGGAACACTTCACCATGATGGATTACAGATTAAAAGATGGCGATAAAACAACGTTTACTTATGTACTACCCTTTTCTGAAACCAAGGCATTAATAGAATTCACCTATTTTTCACCAGAGACCGTTGAAGAGGCCGTTTATGATAGTTATATTGAGAGGTACATAACAGAAGTATTAAAAATAGAGCAGTACAGTATTTCTGAAACAGAAAAAGGAAGCATCCCCATGACTGATTTTCCTTTTAATCACTACTCTTCTAAAAATATTACAAAAATTGGAACCGCTGGAGGTTGGGTAAAAGGAAGTACTGGCTACTCGTTTAAGCACACTGAAAAAAAGGTTGCCAAGATTATTTTAAATTTAAAACAAGATAAAAAACCCTCAAAAAATTTATTCAAAAACAAATATGCTTTTTATGATAAAGTTTTTCTAAAAGTGCTTCACGATGAAAATCATAAGGGTGAGTGGATTTTTGAGCAATTTTATACTAAAAACACTGTAGAAACCATGTTTAAATTTTTAGATGAAGAGTCATCCCTTAAAGAAGAACTAAACATCATGGGCTCACTTTTTTCAACCGCTTTTATCAAAGCCTTTTTTAAAACCTTATAGCCTTAGTAATTCATCTATGGTTTTTCTTACCTTTTCACTATTCCAATTTGCCGCACCAGATTCATCAATAATAATATTTCCTTTTCTATCTAATAAGAACGTTCTTGGAATGCTTTTCACATCAAATGTTTCGGGAGCCTCCGTTGTTGGTGTATAGATTTGTAAATCGTAGTTTTTCTTCTTTAAAAAGCGCTTTACCACCTCCTGGTCTTCATTTGAGACTAAAATAATGTCTATTTTGTCTTTATAATCAGTACTTAATGCCTGAATGGAAGGCATCTCGGCAATACAAGGCGGACACCATGTCGCCCAAAGATTGATTAAGGTTACTTTACCTTTACTATTATTTAAATCGAAGGCATTTCCCTCTAAATCTTTAAGCATCCAATTATAGGTGCTTATTTGCTCCAAACTATCTTCAGGTTCTACACTTGGGCTAAACATGGCGAAACCTTTATGTAGCACAATTTGAATTTGTTGCCTGCTTTGTGGAATCATCAGTAATATGATGACAATTAAAAGAATGATGTTTTTAACAGATAGTCTTTTCATAATCTTTAACATTAATGGAACGTCAATACTCCCATGGACACTTCAAATTTAATAAAAACTAAGGATACTACTCTGGATTATACTTCCTATTTATTAGGAATATCATTTACAAAAAAGTCTAATATCCCTTTTTTATGTAGTTCAAACTCTAGCCCTTGACCAGAATTGTTTGCTATTTACAAAGACGCATAAAAAAACTCCTGATGTTTATCAGGAGTTTTTTTGTTAAGACATATGGTATTACTTATGCATTTTCTTTTTTAATCAGGTTTAAAGCAGATCCTTCATTATACCAATCAATTTGTGCCTGGTTATAAGTATGATTTAATTTAATAACCTCTTTACTACCATCTGTATGCACTATTTCCAGTGTTAACGGTTTATCTGGAGCAAATTCATTTAAATCTAAGAAATTAAATGAATCATCTTCTTGAATTAAGTCATAATCACTTTCATTAGCAAAAGTCAACCCTAACATCCCTTGTTTCTTCAAGTTTGTTTCGTGTATACGCGCAAATGATTTTACAATCACTGCAGCCACACCTAAGTGTCTTGGTTCCATTGCTGCGTGTTCCCTAGACGACCCTTCACCATAGTTATGATCACCAACAACTATTGATTTAACACCAGCCGCTTTATAAGCTCTTGCAGTATCTGGCACCCCTCCAAACTCTCCTGTTAATTGATTTTTAACAAAGTTTGTTTTCTTTCCAAAGGCATTAACAGCCCCTATTAGACAGTTATTAGAGATATTATCTAAATGGCCACGGAAACGCAACCAAGGTCCAGCCATAGAAATATGATCTGTTGTACATTTCCCAAAGGCCTTTATTAATAGTTTAGCACCATTAATTTCGCTACCAATTGGTTCGAAAGGTGTTAATAATTGGATACGTTCAGAATCTTCATCTACCACGACACTTACTCCTGTACCATCTTCAATAGGTTCCACATACCCAGCGTCTTCAACTTCGAAACCTTTAGGCGGTAATTCCCATCCTGTTGGCTCATCGAACATGACCTCTTCTCCATTTTCGTTAATTAACTTGTCCGTCATTGGATTAAAATCTAAACGCCCTGCAATAGCAATCGCTGCAGTAATTTCTGGAGACGCTACAAAAGCATGCGTATTTGGGTTTCCATCTGCTCGCTTAGCGAAGTTTCTATTAAATGAATGCACGATACTATTTTTTGGTGCATTTTTAGGATCACTATATCTTGCCCATTGCCCAATACATGGTCCACATGCATTGGTGAATAATTTCGCATTTAAGTTTTCAAAGATTTGCAATAGACCGTCACGTTCTGCCGTGTAACGTACTTGCTCAGAACCAGGGTTGATTCCTAACTCAGATTTCATTTTTAAACCTTTATCAATCGCTTGTTGTGCAATCGATGAGGCCCGTGATAAATCTTCATAAGAAGAGTTTGTACAAGACCCTATTAACCCCCATTCTACTTGAATTGGCCAGTCATTAGCTTTCGCTTTTTCAGTCATATTTTTACCAACTGGTGTTGATAAATCTGGCGTGAATGGCCCGTTTAATAAGGGTCCTAATTCAGACAAGTTGATTTCTATTACTTGATCGAAATACTGTTCTGGATTTGCATACACTTCTGCATCGCCTGTTAAATACTCTTTTACTTTATTTGCTGCATCGGCAACATCTGCTCTATCTGTAGCACGTAAGTAACGTTCCATAGATTCATCGTAACCAAAAGTTGAAGTTGTCGCGCCAATTTCTGCTCCCATGTTGCAGATCGTTCCTTTTCCTGTACATGACATTGCTGTTGCACCAGGTCCAAAATATTCTACAATAGCACCTGTTCCTCCTTTTACGGTTAGAATGTCTGCTACTTTTAAAATCACATCTTTAGGTGCTGTCCAACCCGATAACTTACCTGTTAATTTGACACCAATTAATTTAGGAAATTTTAATTCCCAAGCCATACCGGCCATAACATCTACAGCATCTGCTCCTCCTACTCCTATAGCCACCATTCCTAATCCACCAGCATTTACAGTATGAGAATCTGTACCTATCATCATTCCGCCTGGAAAAGCGTAATTTTCTAAAACCACTTGGTGAATAATACCTGCTCCTGGTTTCCAGAATCCAATACCATATTTATTAGATACTGATGCTAAAAAATCAAACACTTCTTTACTTACATCATTGGCATGCAATAAATCTTTTGCAGCACCTTCTTTTGCTTGGATTAAGTGATCACAGTGAACCGTGGTTGGCACTGCTACTTTACTTTTTCCTGCTTGCATAAATTGCAATAAAGCCATTTGTGCCGTAGCATCCTGACAAGCGATACGATCTGGTGCAAAATCAACATAATCTTTACCTCTAATAAACGCTTTGGTTGCTTTTCCATCCCAAAGGTGATTATAAAGAATTTTTTCTGAAAGTGTTAATGGTTTACCAACGACTTCACGGGCTGTATCAACGCGTTCTGCCATTTGAGCATAAACCTTTTTGATCATATCAATATCGAATGCCATAAATAATAGTTTAAGGTTGTGTGTTTAATTTAAGTTCTTACCGAAGTTTCGGTCTGCAAATTTACAAAATTCCGAAGTACTTTAAAAATATATAGAGAATGTCTATAATCTTTGAATTATATTCAATGAAACAACACTAATTCATTTTCAATTTATTAAAATGATAATTTAAATATTGAAAAAATAGTAAATTAACAAGTGGCTGTACTCCGGAATCGATGAAAACTGAAGAAACAAAATAGAATTTTCATTAAAAACGATAGCGTTTGCGTAGAAATGCACTAGTATCTTAACTTTTGATTTTTTTGCTTATCACGCTACAAAAGAAGACAATAAACAGCACAATCGTTACGCATTGAAAACTATTTCGAAAATTAAAATAGCCTCCCAAAAGACCTCTGTTGATTTTTTAAAAGTGCTTCTGCTCTAGTGGCTGCACCACCAATTAGAAAAAAATGAGCGGATCGACTTATTCTCGAGTTTTAATTTAAAACAGTGATGCGATAATCTGCTCTTCTGTTACGCCTTCTGCTTCAGCTTTATAGTTTTTAATAATACGGTGTCTTAGAATACTTGTCGCTACAGCTTGAACATTTTCGATATCTGGAGAGAATTTCCCATTGATAGCTGCATGCGTTTTAGCAGCCAAAATCAAGTTTTGTGACGCTCTTGGTCCAGCGCCCCAATCTACATATTTAGCGACTAAATCTGAGGCTGTATCTGTATTTGGTCTTGTTTTAGAAACTATTTTAACAGCATACTCAATAACATTGTCTGCTACTGGGATTCTTCGAATTAAGTGTTGAAAATCTATAATTTCCTGAGCGGAAAATAAAACATTCACAGAAGCTGTGACATCTGTAGTTGTTGCTTTAACCACCTGCACCTCTTCATCAAAGGTTGGGTAATTTAGATTAATAGCAAACATAAAACGGTCTAATTGTGCTTCTGGTAAAGGGTAAGTACCTTCTTGCTCAATGGGATTCTGAGTTGCTAAAACAAAGTACGGCAAGTCTAATTTATAATGCTGTCCAGCAACGGTAACCGCTCTTTCCTGCATGGCTTCTAATAATGCGGCTTGTGTTTTTGGAGGCGTACGATTAATCTCATCTGCTAAAATAATATTAGCAAAAATTGGTCCTTTTATAAATTTAAAGTTTCTGGTTTCGTCAAGAATTTCACTACCCAAAATATCACTGGGCATTAAATCTGGTGTAAACTGAATGCGTTTAAAATCCAATCCCAAGGTTTGCGCTATGGTATTTACCATTAAGGTTTTTGCCAAACCTGGAACTCCAATTAACAATGCATGACCACCAGAAAATATAGAAATCAATATTTGATTAACCACTTCATCCTGACCAACAATAACCTTGGCTATTTCTTGCCTTAATGCTTTATACTTCGTTACCAGTTGGTTGATCGCGTTTACGTCTGACATGTTTTAAAACTATATTATTTTTTTAACCAATTACTACTGAAGTCGCAATCTTTATAGACATCACTAATTTTAATATAGGTGTCCATTATTTTTTCTTTTTGCCACTTTGCAATAACATCTAAGCGCTTTTCGCTTAAGGCCAATTCTTTGATTTTTAAGTAATCTCTTGCATAATCTGCTTCGTGCTCATCAATTCTATCGGTAACAGTCATGATTTTGAATTTCACATTCCCTGTTCTATCACGATCAACAATGATTTCAGAAATCTCATTATTCTCTAAATTTTGAATTTGTCCGTATAATTCCGGATCCATCTTGGTTAATTCAAAACTATAATCTTGAGTCGCTGGGTTAATTAACTGTCCTCCTTGAAACTTTGTTTCACGCTCATCACTTGATTCTTTTGCGGCTTCGGCGAAAGTAATATTACCTTCCATTATATTCTTCCTAACCGTTTCCATGCGTTCTTTAGCTTCCTTTACAGATTCTTGAGAGACTTCTGGAATTAATAGAATGTGTCTTACATCATATTCTTGTCCTCTAATTTTTTCTAAAAAAATAATATGATACCCAAACTCTGTTTTAAAAGGTTCAGAAATTTCGCCTACCTGCATAGAAAAAGCAACTTCTCTAAACTCTTTAACCATCTGTGGTTTCGTTCTGTTTAGCGTGTATAGTCCACCATTCTTTTTTGAGGCAATATCATCTGTATACAATACTACTTTAGAACGAAAGTTAGCATTATTCTCCTGAACGTCTCTCTTAAATTCTTTAAGCTGATCAATTACTTTCTGCGTGTCTTCCTCTGTAACTTCCGGCTCAATAATAATTTGAGCTACTTTTAATTCTGTACCAAAAGTAGGGCGTTGCTCCTTAGCTATTTTGTTAAAGAACTGACGTACTTCTTCAGGAGTAACCTCAATGTCTGCTACTATTTTCTTTTGCATTTCTGAAGCTAATTTGTTCGCTTTATTGATTTCGAACATTTCATCTTTCAGACTTTTTTCATCATCTTTTTTATAAAACGCCAGCACTTCCTTTAACGAACCATTAAATTCCTGCTTAAATTGTTCTACCTGTTGATTAACATACGAGCGGATTTCGGCATCATTAATTACTATACTATCTTGTATGGCATGATGGGCATACAATTTATCTTCTAAAAGCCTTCCAAACAATTGGCATCTTGTATACGTCGCAGGATCTATACCCTGAGATTTTAATAATCTCATGGTTTTTTCAATATCAGATTCTAAAATTATGTACTCTCCAATAACTGCGGATACGCCATCAACCTTTACATTTACCAATGGCATAACAGAGTCTTTTTCTGCTGCTTTTGGCGTTTCGTCTATTATTTCTTGTGCTAACATTCCGGTAGACACAAAAAGAATTAAGCATACTGCTATAATGTGTTTCAAATTAATTATACGTTTCAAATTGTTTATTTTTAATTGCATCTGTTGTGATGTCTTTTTCTAACTGCCTAATAAGCTCCAATTTTCTTTTGTTGATTACTATTTGATCAATTGTGGGCTTTACATATTCTAAAGGTGCTGTTTCATTTCTTAAGAGTACCTCGTTAATTTGCATCAAATATAGCCCTAATGAATCTTTACGTTGTATAAAATTAGATTTTTTTAACAGTTCATTTTTGTTCTCTGCAGTAATTACAGGGATTACATTAACGACTTGATCTAACCTTATCCATACCGAATCTTTAAGTGAGTAGGATTTGAACTGAATTGCTATAGAATCTAAAACATATTTATCTTCAGCAGTATAACGTTTAAATTTTTCTTTGATATCCTCTAAATCTAAGCGTTTTTCATCGACATTAATATATCTGAATTTTATTAACTCTTCATTTAATTTAAAAGCGTCCTTATTATCTTCATAATAAGCCGATGCCTCTTCCTGTGAGACCACTGTATCTAGACTTTTATAGACTAAAGCTTCTAAATACGTTTTACTGTATAAATCGCTTTTATATTGCTCAACTAATCTGTCAAATTCTTCCTGCGTAGATTCTTCTAAATTTAACTCTGCACCTTGAACCAATAATTGTCTAGTTGCCCATCGGTTTATAAAATCGTTTACTAAAATAGTACTATCTGATTTTGTATAATTTTCTGGTAAAATTTTTAAAATATCCGCTTTATACAAATACGTTTCATTTACTCTTGCAATAGCCGCTTCGGTTTCTGTAGGCCGAAAATAATCGCAAGAAGCAAAACTAATTACTAAAATGAGATATAAGCTGAAGTGTTTCACCATTAGTTGAGCTTTGCTTTTACAGATTCTAAAGCGTCTTGATTTACTTTAACAGTATATTTAAAAGCCAATTCTTTTAGCCAATTATTTTCTTTAAACTCTTGGTAATCACTAATAACTCTCCCTTTAGCTTCTTCAATTGTTTTTTGTGATTTAGGAAGCACATCGTCAACCTTAACCACAACATAGGCGTCATTATGTTTGTATATTTTAGAAATACCCTTTTTAAAGATAAAATTATCAGGAAGTGCCTGATGAGACGCATCCATCTCACCCATTGTAAAGCTCACGTTTATAGCACTATCTGTATTTATTACCTTTTTTATCTCTTCGACACTTTTATTTTTCTCAAAAAGCTTAGCGACTTTTTTAAGCTCAGCTTTTGTTGCTGAAGAGGCTACAACTGCTACAACACGTTCTTTAAAAAAGTAATTGGACTTATAGGCTTCAAAATACTTTTGAATGGCTATTGTATCGTTTTTCCCCGCACTCCAAATTTCACTTTCCATTAAGTCGAATAATAGTAAACCATCTCTGTATTCGTCAACAATTTGAGCAAACTCTTTATTTTCGTTTATTAAATTATCTTCTTCATATTTTAATAATTGGTTATCTAAAAAATCTTTATAACGATTCTCAACTATGGCATCAATTGAATTTGCTGCATTGCTGTTGCGCTGGCTTTTTACTAAATAAATACCAAAATCGCCATAGGTTAATTCTTTGTCTTGAATTTTTACTAAGGTTTTTTCTGCCTCAAAATCGGAAGGCAGATTCCAACGTTTATTTTGATACTCTTCATTTACTATCGTCTTAAAATAATTTAATCCGTCACTATTTTCAACAATGGTATACCTTGCTTTTAAATCATTAACCCGAGAATCATTTATAATTTTTGATCGCGTGTCTCTTTTAATTTTGCTTTCTAATTCTGATTTCATATCGCTATAAGTAGACATTGGTTTTTTGTCTATTAATTTAATAATATGCCATCCAAAATTTGTTTTAAAGGGTTTTGAAATTTCCCCTACTTTATTTAATCCAAAGGCCATTTCTTCAAACTCTAAAGAACTCAACTCTCCTCCTGAGAATGGTTTTAGTAATCCGCCTTTAGCAGATGAGCTTTTATCTTGGGAAAACTGTTTAGCCAAAGCTTCAAACGCTTCCCCTTGTTTTAAGCGTTGGTAAATTTCATTTATTTTTACTTCACTATCTTCAGTGCTATCTTGGTTTTCATTGAGCATAATATGCGCTACAGACACTTCACCTCTAGATGCTCTTTTATCTAAAACTTCAACAATATGATATCCAAATCGAGTTCTAAAAGGCATTGAAATCTCACCTGTTTTCGTATTATACGCGGCGTTTTCAAAAGGGTACACCATTTTAAAGGCTGAAAAATACCCTAGATTTTCTGCAAAAATGGTTCTTCCGTTATGCACATCTTTCTGTACTGCTGCATAACCTTCATCTAGCACACGGTTTCTAAGCTTTAAGGCTTCATTATAAGCCGCTAAAGTATCTTCTACACTTGCGTTTTCATCAAGTCTCACTAAAATATGGTTTGCGTTGACTTCTTGCTTTAGCCTTTCGTAAGCTTCCATAACCAAAGTATCTGTCACTTTGCTATCACTCAAATAATTTTTAGACAATTGATTTTTATAACTTTGCAATTCTGTTTTATAAGACTGTTTCTCGTCTAACTTCATTTGTCGTGCTTCTCTAAGTTTTAGCTTATAATTTATGAAAAGTTTTAGATAAGCATCAATGTCTTTTTGCGATTCATCTTTTACTAAATCTAAATTTTTGTTATAAACACGAATAAACTCTTGGGTATACACAGGCTCATTCTCAACAGTAAACAACACTTTATCTTCTTGAGCTTGTGTCATAAAAAGCATTCCGAAAAAGAAGGCAAAAAAGAATCCTTTTAATTGTATCTTCATAGGTTATGTATCTCTCTGTTTTTAGGTAATATACTTTACTTTATTTATCATTTATTTTAAATGATAAGCTATTAAGCATCTTTATTATAGTGAATTGTTTTTCAATCTTGCAAAAATAACAATATTAGACTATAATACAAGTGTTATAGTAAACGATAAACAATACATTTTATTACTGTTAAACACCAGGAGAAAAAGTCTGTATCCTTTATTGAGAAGAAAAGGCTGCCCTGATGTCGTAGTGACTAGTGCTTTTTACATCCTAAATAATTAAATATTCCTTGATGCTATTAGAATATGGTGGTTTAAAGTTAATTTATAAACACACCTTTCTTGACATGGTTGACGGAATAAAAAGCATAATAAATTATGGTGTTACTCTTTTTTTATATCTTGCCAAAAAGTGATTATTTAATGAAATACACATTAGAAATAATAGTTGAAATTCCATTAGAAGAATTTATTACAAAATTTGATAATCATGCCAATATGAAATATTGGCAACATGGGTTAGAAAGTTTTGAACACTTACATGGGGATCCTGGTAAAGTAGGCGCTAAAATGATTTTGAATTACAAATTTGGCAATCGTCAAATAGCGCTGACTGAAACTATTACTAAATCAAAATTACCTAATGCGTTTCACGTTAATTATGATACTAAAGGCATGCACAACGTACAGCGAAATTATTTTAAAAGCATACCTGAAGGCCATACGCAATGGATTAATGAAAACGAATTTATCCCTACAAGCTTTGCCATGCGTATGATGACCTTAATAATGCCGAGTGCCTTTAAAAAGCAGTCTCAAAAATATTTAACTGACTTTAAAAACTTTGCCGAGAAAGGCATTTCTGTACAAGATGCGTAAAATAAAACTGATTTGGGATTTTCGTGGTCCAGATGCACTAAAGATTGCCGAACATCATGAAATTCATTTGAAACAATATTTAGCACAGCAACAGTTTTCATTAAAAATTACAGGGGTCGATCTATTAAGCGAACTGCACGCCATAGCTTATCTCGTAGTGGAAGAACCTGATATGAAACCCGTTAGAGATATTTTAAAACCTCATCGAGGCGCCGTTTATCTTGACTCCTGAGTAACTGTTCAAATAACGCTATTCACCCCCTTAAACACACACTTTAACAGATTAATGTGTATTTCGTAGAAAACTTATAAAAAAAAGCGTTAATGCTTGTCATTTCAACCTTAAATAGTGTATTTTTATCGAGCTGTTAAAAAACTAAATCTTATGAACCATTTACTTACCATTCCATTAGCTGTCTTTTGCAGTTTAAATTTCGTCTTTCAAGGAGAAACAACAAATCAACTAGAAGCTGCCACAAGCCCTTCTTTTAATGATACTACTATAAATAATAATTCTGCTATAACTAAAGCGGGTATAGAAGATTTTACTAACCCTGTTATTATTCACAATGCTGACGTAGGGATATTCCCAGGGGATAGAAATCAAGGTAGAGCGTTTATACCAAGGACTAGAATAAGTGCATTAGAAATGCGGGAAGACATGATTGTGACAGGAATAAAAGCTGCAGATGATGGTCAACAATTAATAATATTCGCTAATCATAATAATATTATATTATTAGCCAATAATTCAAATTCTTCTTCTGGAAACAGAATAGAACAAAATTCAAACATGATTATACAGCAAGGTAAAGCCTTTGAGCTTACTTACAGTGTCGCTGCAAACAAGTGGATTATAACTAATGACGATTTCTAAAAACAATAAAATATATCTTATTAAAAAATCAAGTCTTAGGACTTGATTTTTTTTTTATAACGACCCAAGCACCTTCCCCTTAAATTTAAATCACTGCTTTATTTAATAAAGTTAAGTCTCATTATTTGGAAGAATCTAAGACGCTTTTTACAACCAAATTTCCCGAAACTACGATGGATGATGTCGGTTTTTTATAAACGAAATTATTTAGCAGCCCTATTTAGATACTACCCATTTATACCTATTAAAAACAAAGCACATGTTAGATTAATAAACGGCGCAAAGCGATTAGCGTGTACGAGGTGTAAACAACAAATAATCCGTAGGCTTTATTTACGCGGATAACGCTTTAGAACACTGTTCAACCGGCCGTTTTTTGATTTTAATTAAAAGATCTACTAGAAAAAGATTAACTAAATGGGGTTAAGACCCGAAAACAAAAGTAACATACTTGATTATAAATCCCCTTTAATGAAGACTGGTCTAATTGCTTATGTGATGCATGAAACAACATTACAAAAAGCTATTAAAACGCCAAAAATCAAGGTTTTATAATGCAAAATAGTATGTATAAGATATAACTTGCTACTAAGGGGAAATAGTAGTTTAATGATTTGATTCCTGTTAAACTTACTGTATTTCAGTCTTTCAATATCAAATTTCAACTTTATAAATTATATTATAAACTGTCATAATATATAGAAAACCACCGTTACAGAAAACAACTAGAGATGAATTTCAATAAAACAAAAGTCAGCGACTACAATTTTTATTTATTACATATGTTTTAAAATAGTTTCTACAAAAACCAATTCATCATAAGGTTTAATAATAATATCGCAAATTGTGGAATTCTCTATGGTATCACGCATTTCTTCAATTTCAACTGCAGTTAAGGCTATAACCGGAACATCGGAATTAAAAGCTCTTATAGCCTCAGTAGTCTCTAAACCGTTCATTCCTGGCATATTAATATCCATTAAAATAAGGTCGATTTCTTCTTCTTTAACTATTTCAATAGCCCTTTCCCCACTTTCTGCTACTAAAGGTTTAGCTTTATACTTCTCGAGCATCTTTTGGGTTACTATTCTATTTATTCTATTATCATCAACCACCAAAATGGTTTTATTATTAATAGAAATTTTAGGTAATAATATGATTTCTTTTGATGCTTTATAGTTGTCTTCAGAAATAGCGTAGGTAATTGTAAAACTCACTTGTGTTCCTTTCCCTTCCTCACTCTCCAAAGTTATTTCAGACTCATGTAATTCTAAAAGTTTTTTAACAATTGGCAAGCCTAAACCAGTACCTTGATATTCCCCGTCATTTGAAACCTGAGTGAACTCATCGAATATTTCGTGCTGCTTACTTAAGGGAATTCCAATTCCTGTATCTTTAATTTTAAAGGTAATATTAGCAGCCTCACTACCAGCACTATTGGATTCTATTTCTAAAGAAATTATTCCGTTTTCTGTAAACTTGCAGGCATTTCCCACTAAATTAATAAGAATTTGAGAGAGTTTAACATCGTCTCCTATTAATATATTTGGTGTGTTTTTAGAGATATTTACATTAAAAGTATTGGTGTTTTGAACCTTTAAAAACTCAAAAGATTTCATTATTCCGGAAACAAGTTCCCGCAGGTTAAAGGTCACCTTGCCTAAAGTCTTTTCTTTTTTTGCATCTAATTTACTTATTTGCAAGACATCATTAATTAAAGACAAAAGATAGTCGGCTGAGAATTTTAGAGATTTCACATCCTCTTTTTGCTCCTCTAGAGTTACATCGTCCATTAATATGGAAGACAATCCAATGATACCATAGAGTGGCGTGCGCAACTCATGACTAATATTAGAAAAGAATAAACTCTTTGCATTCGCTAACTCTTCACTTTTCTCTTTTGCTAATAAATATTTTATGTTTTTTTCTTTTAAATCATTAAGCAGTTTTTTTCTTTTAACATAAGACACTAATAATGAAATTAAAAGCAGTCCTAACGCACTAGACCCAATTAAGACCCACATTAATACTTTTTCGTTTTTTACAACTTCTTGTTCTATTAATTGCGTTTGGAGCTCTTTAGCCTTTAATTCTTGTTTATACTGTTCAACATTAAATTTTGCAGTAACCATTTCAACTGCTTCAATTTTATCTGTGTTATATTTCTCTTTCTTATATTTATCTACATCTTGTTGAAGCTCAAAAGCTTTTTCATAATTGCCCAGCTTAGATTCTGACAATGCATAATAGGTGTAAGCATCAATTAGTCCATCTGTATAATTAATCGCTTTAGAAATCTCAATAGCTTTTTTGAGGTGCGGAATCGCTTCTTCTGATTTGTTTTTTAGATATAAAAAGCGTCCAAAAATTTGTTCATAACCCGCCTTAAAGGGCTCAGCTTTTAAAGCAACAACGTATTTACCAATTTCGTCTATATGCTCTTCTGCCTTACTAACTTCAGCTTTATCTAAATACAACTCTGAGATGTTATAATTTAAAATAAATAATCTAATGGTATCTTTTATTTTTTCAGCATAAGGTAATACCTCTTTATAAGAATCAATAGCTTTATCATACTCTTCCTGATTGATATACACATTAGCTAAATCAATACTAGCTCCTAAATAACTAAGTGAATCTTTTCTGGTTTGTGCTTGAACTAATTGCTTGGTGAATAGTTTTTTAGCAGCTACTGTATCGTTAATTTGAAGAAAAGTATTTCCTAAAATACTAGATATACTTGATATCCCTTGATAATATTCTATTTGCTCCGCTTTTTTTATAAGCGCATGACCTTCATCAATGGTTTTCGCATAATCTTTTGCATAATAACTTTTTCGTAACACATGTTTAATAAGCGAATCAATTGATGCCGGCGTGACTTCTTCTTGTAAATCAGAAAATCGTTTTGTTTTTGAATATTCGTAATCCGACTGAGCGAAATAAATAGCAAACTGAAAAATTAGCGTTATTGTCAGTAAAGTCTTTTTATCCAAGGTGGTTTGGTTTATAAGTAGGTTAGCGTATACAATAATAATTATATATTTTGTAACTAACTAAAAATTAACCGTCTAAATAACGAGTTTTGCTGTTTTTTACTTAACTATTTCTAATCCTTTTTTATATATCCTTGACATTTAGCCTCCTATATTCGATCTCCCACTTTTTCAAGAGACCATATCCGTACTTTTGAGAGAGTCTTAACAGTTTTACTGAAACTCAAGCCAATAACAGCAAAATAAACTTGGCGCTGTATATGTGTTATAGTTTCAGAGAAATTTAGTGTACTAATTTTGTAAGATTATAAGTTATAGCAATATTTTAAATCATAAACAGTCCATTTTTGATCTGCAAAATAGTTTTTAAATGATTTTCAATTGATGGCAAGACATAGAAGTAACGTCTAGCTCAACTTAATGTATAGGTTCAACTTTAGATGGCCTAGGCTTGGGTTTATCATTTCGCCACTTATAAATTGTAAGTACACAATAACATGGGCTTGATGGTATCTAATTTCAACGAACTACTTCCTACTTCGGCATCTATAACAAATATGCTCTTAAAAAGCACCCCCTAGCCTTATAATTAGACATCTACATGAAGATTGGAGCTAATTAAACGCGCTGCTATTTTACTAGCATGTTAAAACGATAAGTATTATGATTTTCTGACTTTGTATTTACAATGTTAAATTATTTTGTTTAAAAGTTAAATAGTTTCCTAATCCATTCTGTTTTATTAAATTATAATAAATGAAACTAACGCTAATATTATATCTTTTAATGACGACTATAGCCTATACCCAACACCACATGCCTAAATCTATCGAAGATGAAGTTAAGTTTGCACTTTCCTACTATCCTCAGTTAGAAAACACAAGCATACATTTTAAATTTAAGAAAGATATTAAAAAGTCAACGATGCAAGCACAACCGGCCTTTAGTAGTTTTTTTAAACGAAAAGGCGACCGTAGTTATTACATCTTTATAAGTGAAACGGTGAAAATATCTGGCGAAACGTATTACACTAAAAAAATGCCCAAAGAGGTGCTAATAGGTTGGATAGGACACGAATTAGGTCACATCATGGATTATAGAAACCGTAGTAATATGAATCTTGTTTGGTTTGGAATCAAGTACTTATTTTCAAAAAATCACATCATTGAAGCCGAGCGTGCTGCAGACACCTACGCTATTAAATCTGGAATGGAGGATTATATTTTAAAAACGAAAAACTTCATATTAAATCAGTCTGACATTGACGAAAAATACATTGCTAGAATTAAAAAATTCTATTTGTCACCAGAGGAAATAATGGAAATAATTAAACAACGGGATTTAAAATTAGCTAAAGTTTTGGAGTAACAAAAGCTTCCCAATTTTTAAATTGATCTTCTCCCATAACGCGTTCCATTTTAACCTGACCGCCTTTTTTCTTGTTGGCGCCATTCCATTCGTAAAAGATATCTGGACTTATCACTTTCACTTTCACGCCTTCTAAGGCTTTTCCTCTAGCTACTTTGTAGTTTTTGTTTGTGGTTTTTAGAAAGTTGTCCAGCGCCGTGACTATTTTCTCATTATCTGCTTTTAAACCCTCTGACCCTAAATACCAAACATGGTAAAACCCATCGTCAAAACGTTTCGCGCAAAGTGTGTATTCTGGTATCGTCGTTTCAAATTTTTCTTCCAGATGACTAATTGCTTTGTCCAATTTGTTAACCGACAGTTGTGAACCTACGGTATTTAAAAAGAATTTTGTTCGCCCAGTGATTTTAATTTCTGCGCGTTCAACATTTGTAAATTCAATAGTATCGCCAATTAAATAACGCCAGGCACCACTCACGGTGCTAATAATAAGTACATAATCTTGATTTAATTGAACGTCCTTAAGAGTAATACTAGGGGCATTAGGAGTTAAGGACCCATCTTGGTTAATATACTCTGGCTTAAATGGCACAAATTCAAAATAGATTCCGCCATCTGTAACGAGTTGCATAGCATCCGTTTCTGGTCTGCTTTGAAAAGCTATAAAGCCTTCAGAGGCTAAATACGTATCTATAATGGTAACTGGCTTTCCTAAAAGCGCTTTGAAACTTTTTTCATACGGACCAAATGCCACTCCTCCAGAGGTAAATACCCGTAAGTTTGGCCATACCTCATGAATATGTTTTACGTTATGATAATTTATCACTTCTTTGAGCATCAATTCCATCCATGAGGGTATGCCGCTTAGAGCACCAATATCCCATTGTTTTGCTCTCTTTGCAATGCTTGACACACGCTCATCCCAGTCGTCAATTTTAGCAATATCTTCACCGGGCTTATAAAAGCCTTTAAACCAAAATGGAATATTGCTCGCAGTAATACCACTAATTTCACCTTCTAAATGATTTTCTTTCTCAATTAAGTCTGTTGAACTCCCCAACATCATGGCTTCCTTAGTAAAAAAATCTGCTGGAAGATCAAAATTGCTAAGCGCTGTAACCTGACTAATACCGGCTTGCCTAATAGCAGCAATCATAGCATCTGTAACGGGAATACGCTTACTCGTCTTTCCTGTAGTCCCAGAACTTAGTGCAAAGTAAGATGGACTCCCTGGCCAAGTAACATCAGTTTCTCCTTGATGAAGTTTACGCCACCATTTTTCATTTATTTCGTGATAATCAAAATAAGGAATACGCTTTGCAAATGCCTCAGAAGGATGCTCTGATTCTAATAGTGCAGAAAAGTCATACGTCTCACCAAATTGTGTGTTTTTAGCTGTTTCCAACAACAGCACTAACTGCTTTTCTTGGGCGACAACTGGGTCTAATTCAGGCGTTAACGTGCCTTTCAGATTAATGGCGCCTTTAATTATATTTCCTAATATTTCCATTTAATTCTTGTTTTTACTCAACAAATAGTCCTTTTTCATTTCTCTGTTATAAAGATTATCTTTGAAGAGACTTATAATATACCAATAAAATTATCAACCAATGAAATTAAAATTAATATTACAAATTTTTGGTTTGATAACAGTAGTATTAACGTTATTACCAATCATTGACCTAGATTACTGGTTTATAAGAATGTTAGACTTTCCGCATCTTCAATTAACCGTTTTAACCCTATTCTCTGCCCTTTTATTTTATATCAAATTTGAAGTTAATGACTATCGTGATTCTCTTTTTTTGATCACTCTACTTTGTTGTTTTCTGTTTCAAGTTTATAAAATATACCCTTACACGCCCATAGCAAAAAAAGAGTTATTTGATTATTCTAAAGCAAGTAAAGATTCTCTAACCTTATTTACTGCAAATTTATTGCAGAAAAATAACAATGTAAATAAAATTAAGGAAGTCATAAAAACAATTGATGCAGATGTCATGGTTTTTACTGAAGCGAATGCGCGCTGGAAAAATGATCTTGAAAGCATCACCCTGACTAAGTACCCGTATAAAGTTGAAATTGCATTACCCAATACCTATGGTATGTTATTTTATTCTAAACATAAGCTCAAAGATGCTCAGGTGCGGTATTTAGTAGACGACAGTATTCCTTCGATACATACAAAGTTGGTGCTTCCAAATCAAGATATCGTTCAGTTTTACGCCATACACCCAACACCACCTATGCCTCAGGAAAACCCGATGTCTACAGATCGTGATGCGGAATTAATGCTGGTTGCTAAATTAGCTAAAGAGTCGGAATACCCCGTGATTGTATTAGGTGATTTAAATGATGTGGCTTGGTCTGAAACATCTAATCTCTTCAAGAGTGTCAGTGGCCTTTTAGATGCTCGAGTTGGGAGAGGCTTTTTTAATACCTATAACGCCGAGAAATATTTATTGCGCTGGCCGTTAGACCACATCTTTGTTTCTGAGCTATTCAGATATAAAGACATGAGGCTTTGTGAAGCTATAGACTCTGATCATTTTCCATTATTTATGTCCCTAAGCTACGAACCTGACCTAGCTAAAGCCCAAGAGAAAAACCCACCAACAAAAGAGGAGATGGAAAATGCCAATCAGCAAATGGAAAATTTTCACGAAAGTAAAACTACCTCGAATAATTAGGGGATTCTTTGGTGATGGTGACATCATGTGGATGACTTTCATTAATCCCAGAAGCAGTGATTTTCACAAAGCGTCCAGTTTCTTTTAAGGTTTCCACATCTTTTGCACCACAATAGCCCATGCCTGCTCTTAAACCACCAATAAACTGATGTATACTTTCATACAACTCACCTTTATAGGGCACCCGGCCAACAATACCTTCTGGTACTAATTTTTTAATATCGTCTTCAACATCTTGAAAATAACGGTCTTTACTGCCTTCTTTCATAGCTTCTACAGAGCCCATTCCTCTGTAAGACTTAAATTTTCGGCCTTCATAAATTATCGTTTCTCCAGGACTCTCTTTTGTTCCTGCCAATAATGACCCTAACATCACGGTATCTGCACCAGCGGCAATCGCTTTAGGAATATCGCCAGTATAACGAATACCGCCATCGGCAATTACAGGAACGCCTGAACCTTTAATAGCATTTGCAACTTCTAAAACGGCTGAAAACTGAGGAAACCCAACGCCGGCAACAACACGTGTTGTACATATAGAACCAGGGCCTATACCAACCTTTACTGCATCGGCTCCTGCTTCAACCAAATATTTAGCAGCTTCAGCGGTTGCGATATTACCAACAACGACGTCTAAGTCTGGGAATTTCTTTTTGATCTCTTTTAAAACGGTTACCACGCCTTTAGTATGCCCGTGGGCCGTATCAATAACAATAGCATCAACACCTGCATTTACCAAAGCTTCAGTTCTAGCAACAGCATCAGCTGTTACGCCTATAGCAGCAGCAACTCTTAACCTACCATAAGTGTCTTTATTAGCTATAGGTTTTTGTGTTACTTTGGTGATATCTCTAAAGGTTATTAACCCAACCAAGATATCGCCTTTAACAATTAAAAGTTTTTCGATTTTATTTTTTTGAAGAATTTTTTCAGCATCCTTTAAAGAAGTTCCAACTGGGGCAGTTACTAAGTTTTCACTAGTCATAACCTCGACAATGGGTCTGCTATTTTCATGTTCGAAACGCAAATCACGATTGGTAACAATACCTTTTAGCTTTCCAGCTTCATCTACAATTGGAATACCACCAATACTATGCTCACGCATGGCACTTTTAGCATCTGCTACGATGGCCGTCATTGGTAGCGTTACGGGATCTATGATCATACCACTTTCGGCACGCTTTACCTTACGCACTTTTTGTGCCTGCTGCTCAATGCTCATATTTTTATGCAACACGCCAATACCGCCTTCTCGTGCCATAGCAATTGCCATTTGACTTTCGGTCACCGTATCCATCGCTGCAGAAACGATAGGTACATTAATAGTGATATTTCGTGTAAATTTTGATTGGATATTGACTTCGCGTGGAAGTACTTCAGAAAAAGCTGGGACTAATAAAACGTCGTCATAGGTTAAACCTTCTCCAACTATTTTGTTCTCGTGTGCTGTCATGTTGCAATTAGAATTAATTGCGTGCAAATATACATATTAATTCTTAATTCTTATTTTTTAAATTGATAAAGAATAAAATCTTATGGTCTGGTTGACTTATTTATTCTGAAATTTTAAGGAATAAGGTCTTTTTACTCTACTATTTTATAATTTTCACGTGCTTTATTAGCCCAAACAATAACAGCTTCTTTTTCTGCTTCAGTAATAGAACCATGTAACCAAGTATAAGCATCTAAAGGCATTTCTCCTTCTTCAACTTCTTCTACTAATTCATCAAGTTTATGGTCTTTTTTCTTATTACTATACGCAAGCCATTGCGACACATTAAAATGTTCATTACCTTCTTCAATTTGGTCATTAATCCAAAAGGATACTGGTGCAACTTCGGCATACCAAGGATAAACGGTTTTGTTACTGTGGCAATTATAGCAGTTGTTTTCCATA
Source organism: Lacinutrix sp. Hel_I_90 (assembly GCF_000934685.1). Taxonomy (NCBI): domain Bacteria; kingdom Pseudomonadati; phylum Bacteroidota; class Flavobacteriia; order Flavobacteriales; family Flavobacteriaceae; genus Lacinutrix; species Lacinutrix sp. Hel_I_90. The sequence goes on from NZ_JYNQ01000001.1 coordinate 1,124,285, forward strand.
ATCGTTTTAATACCACTTGTAACATTCGTTTCTAATTCAAAAGCAGCCACATCTCTATATTCTGCATTATTTTTAGCTGGTCTATACAACTGCATCAATACTAAAACAATTAATAATGCAACTAATATCTTTTTTACTATTTTCATTTCCTCCTATTTTAAAACTCAACTTGTAATGTGGTATAAAAATTTCGGTTTGCAGACGGAATTATCCCCGGACCAGGATATCCTGCAGCACGTCTTGTAAAATAGGCCTTATCTAAAAGGTTGTTTACACCCGTTTCTAATTTGAAACGTTTGTATTTATAAGACATAGAAAAATCCAACACATCATAACCTGGAATAATACCAACAATACTATTTAAATTATCACCTCCAGGATCATTACCTGCATCTGTAAATTGTGAGGTTAAATAGGTATATTGTATATTAGATAGAAAATTATTGTAACCAAATTGCAAACCCGTTTTTATATTAACATCTGGAATAAATTCAACTTTATTACCAACTCTAACATCACTACTGGTATTATCAAATCTGGTAGACGTATATTCTGAAGTTACAAAAGATGAGTTGATAAAAACATTGGTTCGAAATTTATTATTCATATTCAAGATTTTTTTAAGATTAAAATCAATTAAGGATTCTATTCCAAAAATTTTAGCATTACCAACATTCACTCTTAGTTTCCCTATACTATTGATAGGCGGAATTGTAGCATCAATTAAGCCAATTCTATCCTTATATAACAATGCAAACACATTCGCATCGTAAGACACATATTGATTAATATCCCCTCTAACACCGAGGTCTGCAGTAAAACCCGATTCGTCTTTTAAATCTGGATCTACTGCGTTTGACGGATTTACAATGTTTAAATCACCAAAGGTTACAGAACGGTAATTTTGCGAGATATTACCATAAAACTCTAAAGCGTTTGATGCTTTATAACTAGTTCCTACTCCTAAAAGCACAAAAGAGCGTTCATTTTCAATATCCTGAGATTCTGATCCCGCATCAATAGGATTGCCAGCACCATCAAAATTAAAGGTTTGCCGAACACCTATACTCGCTGTTTTTATATATTCGAATCTAACACCGGGTGTAATCGATAATTTGTCGTTTATATAAAATATATTCTCACTAAACGCTGCTAAGTTTAAATTTGGGTTGTCATATTCCGATTGTGTAGGATAAAAAGGATAGTCTTCTGTAGCAGGAGAAAAATCAGGATCCGACCCCGCACTTCCAGGACCTTGGGAGTAGCTGTTTTCTGCTTTGTAAAACTTACCTCCTATTAAAAACGTTGCTTTTTTATTGCATACTTTATACTTTGTTAGTAGTCGTGTTTCAAACCCGTAATTATTAAAATCGCTATCGATTAAATCTCTGGCCCCTCCAGGATCTGGAATGTCTACACGACGATTTCTATAACCTAAGGCTTTCCTGTTAGCATCTAAACCAAACGCATTAAATGTAAAGTTGGTGTTTTCAGAAAATTTATGAGATAATTTCAAATTATATAATAACCAATCTACCTGAAACCAGTTCCGCGGGCGATTACTTTGGTATGGATTTTCTTGAAACTGTCTATCGTTTAGACCTCCTGCTTGTTTTGCTAAATACCGTAAGTAGGTTACTTCTCCCGTTAGTTTTGTGTCGTCGTTAAATTGATACCCCATGTGGGCATACCCGTTTTTAGATTCAAAATTAGAATTTGGTCTAAAACCATCCCCTTTTTTATAGTTGAAAAACCCGTAATAACTTAACTTATTTTTAGTTCCTCCAATACTGGTAAAATTGGTATATAAACCATTACTTCCTGTAGTATTCCTGGTTATAAACTTAAAAGATTTATTAGGATTTGGTTCTTTCATTTTAAAATTCACCAGACCTCCAAACTGAGTTCCATACTGCAAAGAAGCAGCACCACGAATAATCTGTACTTCTTTTAAACCTTCTGCCGCTGGTGTATAGTAACTTTCAGGATACCCTAAAACATCGGCACTTATATCATACCCATTCTGCCTAGTATTAAAACTCGCTGTGCGGTTAGGATCTAAACCACGACCTCCAATGTTTAATTGTAAACCTGCATCATCATTTTGATAGATGTTTAATCCAGACACTTGACTATATAATTGGCGTGCATTATTAGACGCCAAGTTTGCCATAGATTGTTCAACCAAAACCACTTCCGTTTTTTTCCCTGCATAAATGGCCGTTTCTTCAACATCTTTTAAACGACTTAAACTAAAGACTTTCGCTTTTCTTGCTGTTAGTTCAACTTCAGAAAGTGTTTGTGCTAAAGGCTTTAATTCTATATTTATGACTGTGTTCTCTACCGTTGTAATTTTCCGTTCAAAAGCTTCAAATTCATAAGAAAAATAGACTAAAGTTAAGTCTTCTTTTTCGGTTTCGAATTCGTAATACCCTAAAGCATTTGTTTTTGCTAATAGGCCTGTTTCTTTATTATAGACCTCTACGCCTTTTAATGGCTCAGAGGAGATTTCAGAAGTCACTGTTCCAGATATTTTAGTTTGCGCAAAAGCAATACTCGTTAATAAAAACAGTCCTGTAAATAGTTTAAAGTCCTTTAATGTCATCGTTAAATGGTAAAATCCAGTGTTTGGGTTTAAATGATTCTTTTTCGGCGTACAAATTTACTGTTTTGTCTATAAACGGGATGCTTAGTCTTCCGTTTAATGCCGCATAACTTTCTACGTATACTTCAACATTTTTATGGCCTTGGCTCTTAAAATGATCGCCTAAGTAATGGGCATACTCTAAGATAAAATCAGGCTGAAAACTCATTTGCTTTTCCTGTAAAGGTGTTAAAAAGTCTTGATTGTCAACATAAAAAAACTGCCCAGTTTCACCATTGACAATCTTAAAATTGGCATACCCCATTTTCTCCATGAGCATAACGCGCCAAGAAAAACGATAGCCTTCTTCCGTCCAAAACAATTCGTTAGGATACAATAGATAACGAAACGGAATTAAAAGTTGTAATGTGAAAAATAAAGCTAAAATAGACAGAACTAATTTTCTGTTTTTAGGTCGATAGACCGCTTTAGTTTCTATCGCTTTCGCGGAAAAACCGCCAAGGAGCTTTCTAATGCTGTCTATGATTTTATTATGAAGGTCAGCGTCAAAAAAGATGAGCGCACTTACAATCATAACAAACGGAAACATCCCAATTGGAAATAAAACGCGTGTAAATACATGAAAGAATACAACAAAGAAAAATGCCACTACTCTAGTTTTTCGGTATAACAAGAAAAAGGGTATCAGTAAATCGTAAAACATACCAGACCAACTCATGGCGTAATGAAACCAATTTTGATGCATCAGGCTTTCACCTATAAACGGTATATCGTATTTAGAAGGCAACCAGGTTTTTAATGGTTGCGCTTTAAATAACCAATCACTATTTAACTTAGCTAAACCTGCATAGAAATAAACAATCCCAATTAATAATTTAATACTGTCTGTGGTCCACTTTGGAATGTTTTTGTACTGTATTTTATTGCGGTATCCATCTACGGAAAAGTATTTTTCAGCAGGTAGAAAAATCATTAGAAAACTAAGAATACTTATAAAGTAGTAATGGTTTAAATAGGTTGTTTTTTCCATAAGTTCTATGTAGGTAAAACTTAAAAAAAAGGTAATAATAGCCAATCTATATTTATAACCAATAGCAACAAGGAAAGCAGATAAGCCGCAAATTAAAAACAATAAATAAGTATAATCGCCTAATGTTTTAACCCACTCAAAACCATAATATTTAAAATGAAATTTAGGCTGAATATAAACAGTATCTATCCACCCCTTAAGCCAGTAGCGCACAATACCGTAGAGCATCATTAAGCCAAAGCCTATACGGAATACTGCTAATGGTGCAGCGCTTGTAGTTTGGGTTAAATATGTTTTGACTTTGCTTTTCATGTTGCAAAAAAAAGGTTGTCCTTTTTATTTAGACAACCTTTATAATTGTTTTATTGGGACATTAATCGCCATCGTTATCGTTTGGATCTACTACGTAACTTACATTCAATGCCGAAAGCATATCAGATTTTAAAGACACGACTACCATTTGCAGCGCATCGTAAGCTTCCGTCATTTTTGTATTGTCTGTTTCAACCTGACTTTTTAAATTTGAATTTAAAGCTTGTACTTTTTGTCTGGCTACATCTAATCGTGCGTTTATAACTTCAACTAAATCATTTCTATTTAAGGCTACTAAATAGGTTTTATAACTTTCGCCTTCGTTACTACTATTGTAAGCTTTACCATTAAATACGTCTTGTACAGTATTTAAAGCCTCTAATACTAATTCTTTAGAGTTATCTTCTTTGTAAACCGCTTCTACCAATAATGGTTGCGGTGTTGTAGAAAAAACGCCAGCGGGAATTCCTATTTTTTGTGCTCTCAATTCTTTTTCGTAATAAAAAACATAAGCATTTAATAATTTATTTACAGACCCAGAAGCAACATTAGCGGTATTAACAACAAAACTGTTTCTGTAATTAGTGGTCCAATCAGTCAATACACTATTAGTAAGTGATTGCATTTCGTCAATTACATCTGAAAGATAGTTTATGTAATTTGCATTTGTATACACATTTAAAATAGCCACATCATCATTTGCTACACCATATAACATATAATCTACCGCTGGAAAACCCACAGCAGCATTATTACTTGCATTTGATAAAACGTAATTTCCAGTTGAAATATTATTTTCAATAAGAGTAGTATTTGTAGGATAAACATTCATCCTATCTTTATAAAAGAGCTCTTCTGCTTTACCAATTTGAAACATTTGCACCGCTTGAAAGGTTTTATAAGCAGTAAACCAATCGGTTCTTAAGGTCTCTAAATTTGCTTGATTTACCTCTGTAATAAAAGCATTTTTAGAAGCGACCAATGTATTTAAATCTGCATCTAAATCCTGATATGCTGGAATAATAATATTATCTGCAATATTGGTAAGCATCGCAACTCTATCAAAGGTATCGTTTGTAGTATTTCCAGAGCCTGTATCGTCTGATTCTGTGCAGGCCAATACCACTAAAACAACTATTACTACTCCAAAAATTCTCTTGATCATGATATTCTATTTTAATTTTCTTTTTCAGTGTGCAAAAATAAGGAATAGTAGTCGTTTTATTAAATAACTACTATTCCCTTTTTTTAATACTTATTAACTTCCAGCTTGTGCTGTTGTAAAGCTAAATTCAGCAGAAATTGTATTAGATATAGTATCCAACGTTGCTGGTGTTACCTCCCAAAAACCGTTTCCAGACATTAATGTTGCAATAAATGCATCTACTTCTGTTTTTGTAAAGTATGGTTGGTTGGTACCTGGTATTCTTGTAAACTGTAAGCTATAGATAAAACCATAAGCTTCAGATAAATCGTGAAAAGCTGCAGCCATATCAGTACCTAAACTTGCCTTTCCCTGTTGCAGATAGTACACTGCTCTCACGGCAACAACCTGTGAAATTTTCTCTCTAATTATTTGTGCTTGTAAATCACGTACCTCGTAGTTTTTAGCTACGATAGCAGCGCGTCCTAATTTGAAGGCATTGTAAATATCCATTGAGATACCAGAAAAATCAACATCGTCTTCTACTCGTAATAGGTATTCATTTAAAAAGCTATCCTGTCCTAAAGTTGGCACTGCAGGATTCGCTTCATTCCCATAGAGATAGCCATAAGCCTCATCCCACTTGTGCTCCATAGCGGTATAGTTGTTAGCACCATCTAAAACAGCTGAATCATTGTTTTCTATATTATTTCCAGCATCTAAAACAGCTGTACTTAAATAATTATTAAGCATTTGGTCTACCATTAACGCACCAAGTAATCCTTTAGCAAAGGCTTGATTGTTTTCTAAGCCTTTTCCATTTACATAACGCGTAGAGCCACCACCAGCTTCTTGAATTTGTCCTGCCACTCCAGCGGTTGCATTGTCTGCCCAATTTGGAAAAACAGTATTAACCTGATCTGAAATGTAGGCATCAAAATCTGCTTTAATAACATTTGCTTCGGTTGTATTTGCTGAATAATAATCTACAGACGCCGCTGTTTTACTTCTTAAATTTTTATTTGATGCATTTAAACCCGCATCAGTAAAATCATTAGCATTTTCTTGATGTGCAAACATGGCATCTAATTCCACTTCCGTTTTTAATGGATTTTTAAGAGCAGAAACAAGTTCCTGTGCCATTTGAATACGCGTTGTTTGACCATCAAAACTAACGGTTGTATTTCCATCTCTTTCAAATGAATAGGTATCTGGAGCCGTTACGCCATTTGGAGGTAATATTACTGTTGTGTTGTCATCATCGCTAGAACATGATGTGAAAGCTAAGGTTGCTATTGCTATTAATGCAAAAACTGTTTTTTTCATTTTTGTATTGATTTCGTTTTATTATTGTTATTTAGACTAATTACAAATAGTGATGTAATTTGATTGCAAAAATAAAACTGAAACTTAGTTTACACAAGTTTATTTAGAATAAATTTAAATAAAGAATAAAATATAAGATTAAAAAGCTGAATTACAACCTATTAAGTAGTGTTAAAATTCTTTCAATTTAAATGAAATATAAACTACACATTTACTACTGTTGTTTAAAAAATATTTAATTATTTGATATTAAGAATTTTATAAAAAAAAATATGTTAAAAGTTACTTCACGCTTTTCGGCAAACCTTCTGAAAGTCATTAAACGCAAACTGCCTCGTCCTTTAGCCGAAGGAAATCGCTATCACCGCGTTTATTTTTGATGATAGGATGTCGTTCTATAAACCATTGAATAGCGGTGAGCCTTTCTTTGTATCTCTATAAAAAGGCAGTGAAATGATTTCTATTTAATGATACTTAGTAAAAATCTTAGTTGCTTCATTATAAGCGCTCTCAAACGCCATAGCATTTAAGTTGGATGCTTTTTTGGTCGTTAAATAAGAGAGTACTTTTTCTGTTGGCATGTTACCTGTGAGCTCATCTTTTGCCATTGGGCAGCCACCAAATCCTTGAATTGCCCCATCATAGCGCCGACAGCCCGCACTATATGCGGCATCTACTTTTTCAAACCAGGTGCTTGGTGTTGTATGTAAATGTGCTCCAAATTCAATATTAGAATATTGCGGAATCAAATGTGAGAATAAATAATCAATATTTTCAGGATTCGACGTCCCTACGGTATCGCTTAACGACAGGATTTTTACGCCCATTTTACTTAAACGCTCTGTCCATTCGCCCACAATATCAACATCCCAAGGATCGCCATAAGGATTACCAAAACCCATAGAAATATAAACCACCACTTCTTTATTCACTTGGTCTGCTTTGTTAAGAATCTCTTGAAGCGTCACAACAGACTGTGCAATTGTTTTATGCGTGTTACGCATTTGAAAATTTTCAGAAATTGAAAACGGATACCCTAAATAATCAATGGCTTTATGCTCACAGGCCGCTATAGCGCCACGTGTATTGGCAATAATCGCTAACAACTTACTTTCTGTTTTAGACAAATCTAATTGCGCTAATACCGCTGCGGTATCAACCATTTGCGGAATGGCTTTTGGAGACACAAAGCTTCCAAAGTCAATAGTATCAAAACCTACTCTTAATAGCGACTGAATGTACTGTACTTTTTGCGCTGTAGGAATAAATTGCTTAATGCCTTGCATGGCATCTCGTGGACATTCTATGACTTTAACAGGTTGGTTTTTCATTTAAAATCAAAGATAGAAAAGATTTACAGTTTCGAAAACGTTTTTTGAAATTATGGCACTACAAAAGTTCCTAAAATGGTAAACTGTATAAAATAGCACCAAACGTTTCCCATTAAACCAATATATTAGTAGAAAATCTAAAGCACAAGCTAAGCTAACCACACTCATGAGAGGAACTGTCTAAATTAGTAAAGCTTATAAAACTGAGAATGACAATTAAAGCGCATGTTGTTTTATATACCAGCAGGCTACTAAAATAATCTATTTTTCTGAAAACAAGATAAAAACGGCAATACCAACAAACACGACAATTTGAAGCCATTTTAAAATAATGCCTAAATTTTTATGCGATTTTAAATAGTCTGAAATAAAGCCAGCCAAAATGGCTATGGTAGAGAAAATGATAAATGAGGTAAGCATAAACAGCAGTCCTAACACATAAAACTGAATGACCGTACTTAATGTTTTACTAAACAAATACGCTGGGAAAAAAGCCAGAAAAAAAAGGGAGACCTTGGGATTAAGCACATTCATAATCACCCCTTGCTTAAACAACTGCCACATACTTTTTTTGGGCACATGTTCATAACTTAAGGTTACCTCTGCATTACTTTTATACACTTTATAAGCCAAATACATTAAATACAAGGCCCCAAATAACTTGATACTAAAAAACAAGGTGTCATTTTCTTTAATGAGTACAGAGACCCCAAATGCCACTAAGGTGGTATGCACTAAACATCCAGAGATGAGTCCGCAAACGGTAGCTAATCCATATTTTCTTCCGTTAGTAATGCTTTGCATTAACACGTAAATATTATCAGGTCCTGGTGAGATTGCTAAGGCTGAAGTCGCAATTACAAACAATAAAAGCGTTTCATATTGCATTAGCTTTTATTTAAGATTGCTTTATTTATTTGCTTAATAAGCGCAGGGCCTTCGTAAATAAAGCCCGTGTAGATTTGTATCAAATCTGCGCCTGCCTCCAATTTTCCCAAAGCATCCTGAGCAGAATGAATACCTCCTACGCCAATGATAGGAAACGCTTTATTACTCTTATTTGCCAGATACTTAATCACACGTGTAGCTTTGTCTTTTATGGGTTGTCCGCTTAATCCACCATTACCAATTTGGGCAAGTCTTGCTTCGCTTGCTTTTAAACCAGTTCTATCGGTTGATGTATTACTAGCAATCACACCGTCTAGATTTGTTTCAGCTATGAGTTCGATAATTTCATCCAACTGATTATCATTTAAATCTGGTGCAATTTTGAGCAGGATTGGCTTTTGCTTTTCAAAGGTTTTATTGGCTTTTTGTACGGCTCCAATTAATTCTAACAAATAGTCTTTATCATTTAATTTGGCATGACTCCCTACGTTTGGGCAACTCACATTCAGCACAAAATAGTTTACATAGGGATGCAGAGCATTAAAACAAGTTAAGTAATCTTTAGTATACTCTTCTGGTTTGGTTTGGGTGTTCTTTCCTAGATTACCCCCAATAATCAATTTGCCTTTATTCTTTTTAAGCTGAGCGATGGCCGCTTCTAAACCTTCATTATTAAAGCCCATACGATTGATGATGCCTTTATCGTCTTTTAATCTAAATAAACGTTTTTTGGGATTGCCTTCTTGTGCTAATGGGGTCACGGTTCCTATTTCTATAAAACCAAAACCAAAGTTTGCCAGTTCATTATATAACACGGCGTTTTTATCGAAACCTGCTGCTAATCCAACAGGATTTTTAAATGTTAGACCGAAGAGGTTGCGCTCTAATTTAGGATTTTCTATAGCGTAAAAACTTCTAAAGACTCCGGGAACTCCAGGAATCTTGGAGGTGAATTGAATAAGAGAAAAAGTAAAATGATGAATTTTTTCTGGATCGAAAAGAAAAAATAAGGGCCTAAGGAGTAATTTGTACATCTATCACTGTTTGCACAAAAGTACTTCTAAAAAAAAAGATGAACAATTCAAAAGTCAAAAAACTTAATAATCGTAACTTTAAACTTTTAAAAAAAGAGACTAACCATTAAAAAATACCTACTTATGTGGGGAGTATTATGATTTCAAAAGAAGATATAATTAAACGCTTTATAAGCTACGTTACTGTTGATACCGAATCTGATCCAGAAAGTGACACGACCCCAAGCACAGCTAAACAATGGGATTTAGCCAATGTGCTAGTTGATGAATTAAAAGCTATTGGATTGCATGATGTGACTATTGATGAAAACGCATACATCATGGCTACCTTACCCAGCAATGTTGCGCATGAGGTTCCTGTGATTGGTTTTATTTCTCATTTTGATACCACTCCAGATTTTACTGGTGCCAATGTAAAACCTCAAATTATTGAAAATTACGATGGAAAGGACATTGTACTTAATGCCGCAGAAGGCATCATATTATCACCAGATTACTTTGATGATTTATTATTATATAAAGGGCAAACGTTAATTACTACAGATGGGACCACACTTTTGGGTGCAGATGATAAGGCTGGTATTACAGAAATTGTTTCGGCAATGGAATACCTTGTTGCCAATCCGCAAATAAAACACGGCACTATTAGAGTGGGCTTTACACCAGATGAAGAAATTGGTCGCGGTGCTCACAAGTTTGACGTAGAGAAGTTTGGAGCAGATTGGGCGTATACAATGGATGGCAGCCAGATTGGTGAATTAGAATATGAAAATTTTAATGCTGCTGGAGCTAAAGTGCGTGTTAAAGGAAAAATAGTACACCCCGGATATGCTAAAGGAAAAATGGTGAATTCTATGTATATCGCTACAGAGTTTATAAATTCATTATCCCGTATGGAAACACCTGAACATACGGAAGGTTATGAAGGTTTCTTTCACCTCTATTCTATTTCTGGTGAGGTAGAAGAAACCAAAATGGAATATATTATTCGTGATCATGATCATGGGCATTTTGAAGCACGCAAAGAAGTGATGCAAAAAATCACCAATGAGATTAATGCGCAATATGGTCGTGAAGTGATTGAGATTGAAATTAAAGACCAGTATTATAATATGAAAGAAAAGGTAGAACCGGTAATGCATATTGTAGATATTGCTGAAGAAGCCATGAAACAGTTGGACATCAAACCACTTATTAAAGCCATTCGTGGAGGCACCGACGGTTCTCAATTAAGTTACAAGGGTTTACCGTGTCCTAATATTTTTGCTGGCGGACATAATTTTCACGGGCGCTATGAGTATGTTCCCGTTGAGAGTATGATAAAAGCCACTGAAGTGATTTGTAAAATTGCTGAGTTGACGGCGGAGAAAAAAATAGGGTAAGCGTTATCACTATTGCTGTTACTTAAAGAGATTATGCTTCGCTTTTTTTAGGCATCCTATAAAAGATATATATAGAACATAGGTTCTATATACTATTGTTAGTACACATATAACCCAAACATTTTGAAAAAATCACTACTCATTTTAATTTATCTTTTTACCACAATTAACTTTGCGCAAAACTTCGTAGATTTGGATTGTGAAACTGGATTTAAAAAAGTTCAATCTGAAATTGAATCCAAGCCTGAAGTTGATTATAAACTAATTTACTCTCAAAAAATATACGGAGCAGAAAGCTTTGAATTCAGCGAAGGAATTATTGTAGTTAAAGAAATTGGCGATGAAATAACTCAAAATGAAATTGCCCAAATCATCGGTCGAATTGGAGTGGAAAATAATCTGACCAAAATAATTGCCTTGCGGAATTGTGATGCAGGAAGACTCTATCTTCGACAAAATGAATTATCATCTGAACAAAAGGATTATTTAATTCAAAGTGTAATCGCAGAAATAAATATTGATTTACTTAAATCGTTATCAAAAAAGGAAAAGAAACAGCAAAAGAAAAAATGTAACCTAATTGAGTCAGTTTCTAAAGAATCGTGTAAAAAACTCGCTGAATTGGGAGCTGATAGATTAACTATGGAAAGTATTAATCAGATAGTCTCTGGCACATCTGCCGAATACGCTGAAAAAACAATGAAAATATACGAAATGCCATTTGAGCAAAGTGTAGATGAATTTTTAAATGATTTAATGAGCCATCTATTGTTTGATTGTCAGTTAGTAAGAGAATTTACGAATAATCAATGACAAAAAACACATGTGCTAACAAAGTACTGTGGTGAAAAACAAGTGAAAATTCATTAATTTTTAACTAGAGCACTTTTATATTCCGCATCATATATTACTCCCGATTTAGCAATAGCAAAGGCCTGTTTTTAGATGGAAGTCACTAAAGAAATAACAAAAATCAAAAAGCTTAGGAACTTATTTTAATGTAAAGTCAAATCTTTAACTGGTGTAAATGAGAGCACTCATAATAAACATACATCATGAAAAAACGTAAATGAAGCATCACGAAATCACTCCTGAGCAAAGCAGAGAATTAAAAGATAAGGGCTTTTTACTAATACCCAATGCCATTCCCATTAGTTTGTTGTCCAAATGGCAAGACTTGCTAACAGCATTAAATGAGAATGCGCTAAAATCGTACAGCAAATCATCACAATCACCAAATGCAAGTTTCATTGTAGGTCCCGATAAACCTTTATTAAGTAGAGTTAACGATCTTTTGGCTTTTTATCCTGATGCGGTATTGGATTTATTGGCGTCCCCAATAATGATAGCAATTGCACGAGATATTTGTGGTCCTGATGCCGTTCCTTTGCAATGCGATGCATTATTTAAGCACAATCATCCAGAATCTAAAATTTCATGGCATCAAGACGCGCTACACCCTCGCAAGTTCCCTTACCTAAATGTGGGGATTTATCTTGATGATGCTCCCTTAGGAGACGGTTGCGTACATTACATCCCAAAGAGTCAGCATAAAAAGCAAAACATTGGCAAACTGGTTAGTCAATATGGCTGGAATATACCCGATATGGTAAAAGTCCCAGTAAAAGCTGGAGCTATATTAATCCAGGACATGATGGTAATTCATGGATCTCAAATGAAGCGAGACCCGGGCGTTCGTAGAACAATTTATGTCGAAATGAGGCCCGCCACTGCAGTGTCAGATCACGGAGTTCAAAGCAGAGAGTGGATGGAATTGAGAAAACGGTGGATGGGAATCGTAGTACGCAGATCAAGCGTTAAATGGCCTGAAGACTCGTACACAGCACTTACAAAAGACTTGAAAAGCGATTCTGAAGAGATCGAGGAGATTCTCCGTCTTCGAGAACCACCAATACCCGCCAACTATAGTATTTAAAATATTAAGTTCAAACCATACCAACCGAGATAACATTGATATGGTAGTGCCTAACACCCAAAAAACGCCATTACAATAGGCATTTATTAAACTTGTCTGCAATAAGGATTCGTCATAAATAAAGCTACCTAATTTTAAACAATTAGTATGGCAGAAGAAAATCATTTCTATGAAATCGTAGCAAAGCGAAGATTCGTGAATTCCTATAAAAACAAATACGAAATCATGAACAAAACGCTATCGGAGAAAGAGTTCACGAATTATTAAAGACGCATTTTATCGCGACCAAACGTTTTCTAATATGATCCACGTGAATTGAGCCATAAAAAATACAATTAATCAATAAAATGAGATAACATTTAATTTGTCTTTAAATTTTAAAGACCCTAAAAAGAGCAACCTTTACAACCTGAAGACGAGCACCTTATCAGAGTAAAATCAATTCTAATCTGTTGTAGTTATATTCCAGGGCAATACATCCAACAAAACGTCCTGTAACGCTTTTAAAAAAATTCTAATTAATGTATCTTACCGGCCTATCAAAAGCTAAAAATTATGGAAGGCAATAAAATACTAAATTATATTGAAGATGTATTAGAAAACAGACCAACTGGCTGGTTAAATCTAACAACCCATCGCCTAGATATTTATAATGAAGCATTGGCTAAAACTGAATTCTTAGAGCAGTTTGAAGCCTTATTTAAAGCCGATAATTCTGAATCCTCAGCACTCAATGAATTACCCACAGCTTATGACTATATTCGATTAGGTCATCCATTATCTTGTATACTAGAATGGGGTATTGCTAAACTGCATCATCTAAAACCAGAAAATGTTATTAGTTTTTCATCAAAAACGATTCCTATTTTAGCAATTCTAAGAAAGAATTTATTAGATAATAAAAACACCCAAATTGTTTATACCGGTGAATTGCCTGATTTTTTTGATGTTGATGTCGTAAAACGTGTTTATGGCTATAAATTTGATGTGAAGAAGATTGACAAAGCAACAAACATTCCTGATTTTAAGGGGAGTACCATTTACATGTCGCAACAAGATGAAATAGGCAGCATTGAAAACAACCCAAATATTGACTTCTTTATTAATCTACATGGACATCTTGGAAGTGTTTTAGTTATCCATGGGGAACACAATGAACCTTACATCTCAGAGATTCAACATGTAAGACGGAGAGAAACCATAGCTATGACTCCAGCCAATTCTCTTTCAGCCTTAAGGTTACTAATCACACGGTCTACTTTTGAAAATAAGAAAACTAATATTGAGACAAACAAAGCTCGCGTCGTAGATTCTATTCACGAGATTACTGCTACAAAGTCAAAAGCGCTTATTGGTTCCTGCGGCCTATCTGTTCAATATGCAATAATGATGGGACTCATTGACGACGCTCTAGAAAAGCATAAAGGCAAGGCCATCAAAATTATTGTTCCTCCAAATTGTTATGGTGGAACAAACGATCAGGCAAGACGTGTTGCGGCCTGTGTTGAACATGTTGAAATTTTGGATTTACCTGTTGATGGTGATAATGATATGGTGCAAAGTATTAATATTGTTTTAGAACAAGTTGCTCAAGAAGATGCCATACCTTACATCATCGCTGAAATTCCAACAAATCCTAGAGTTGAAGTTCCTGATCTTCTCAAATTAAAGGCTGTTTTAAGTAAAACACGTAAAACGGCAATTGGTGAAATGGCTATCACTCCCGTTTTTATTTTGGATCAAACCTTTTGTCCTAATGTACAATTCTGCGGTGACGATGGAATACTCTCAACGGTAAGAACCATTTCATACGTGAGTGGCTCGAAATTTCCAAGTGGCGGGCAATGTACTGCCGGTTACTGTGTGGCAAATGAAAAAGGAAACGCTATGATGGAGAAAATAGAAAACCATTTAAGACTATGCGATAACGAGGCTACAGCGCATCAAATTGAAATATTAGCAAAACAGTTACCTTCAATGAATCAAAGAATTAGTGATGCCTATCAAAATACACGTGAATTTGTAAGCTTTATTGAAAATACTTTACCAGCTGCGAAAATCAATTTTGTTTCAGAAGACTTAGCAGAGCAAGGGTTTACACCCTCTGTATTTTCATTAGATCTTCCCACTAAAGGCAGTACTACTGAAGAGAAAGAAGCTTATAAAAGAGTTTTAAATCTGAAATTAATCAATTTAATGATTACAGAAATCCCCAATGAAAGCAAATACTGTGTGAGCTATGGGCAGTTAAATGGTTGTTATTGGACCATACCTGCGACCTCTACTCAAGGGACGACTAAAGAAGGTGACAAGGATTATATTGTTCGCGCATCACTTTCTCCGAATATGGATCTTAAGCACCATAAAGAAGTCTTTTTTAAATTTGTTGAAAAAATGTAATCAAAAGGATGCTGAATGCCTCCCACGCCATCATATCATCGCGTTTTTTTTTAGAATTGCTTCGAAATACTGCAATTCAATAAAACCCTTATCCTAGACGATTATAATAAACACAAATCTCAAAAATTTCATCAGAAATTAAAGAAGTCTGAAAAACGATAATCTAACTTGCCAGTTACAAAGAACTAGTTAACAACTTATGCTTTAAATTCAACTATGACAAAATAGTTTATTATCTTAACTCCTTTAATAACTACCATGAAAAAAGTCCATTCGGTCGAAGAATATATAGAAACCAATTTTCATTTTGAAGCGGCATTAACTTTACTAAGAGCTATAATAAATACGACAACGCTTCACGAAGCCATCAAGTGGTCTGCTCCAGTATATACTTTAAATGGTAAAAATGTTATTGGCCTTGGTGCATTTAAAAACCACTTTAGCATTTGGTTTTTTAACGGTGTCTTTTTAAAAGATAAACACCAACTTCTGGTTAATGCTCAGGAGGGAAAAACTAAAGCATTACGACAAATGCGCTTTGAATCTATCGAGGACGTTAATAAAGATGTCGTACTATCTTACCTAAAAGAAGCCATTGAAAATGAAAAACAAGGGAAGGAAATTAAGCCTGTTCGAAACACTAAGAAAGCGCTTGTTATTCCAAAAGAACTTAAAAATCTAATGGCTAGTACTTCTACCTTACGCTTGCCTTTTGAGAAACTAACACCAGGGAGGCAACGTGAATATTGCGAATACATAAAAGAGGCGAAACGAAAAGCCACCAAACACTCCCGTTTAGAAAAAATTGCACCGATGATTGTGGCTGGTATTGGTTTGAATGATCAATACAAATAGTCCCCCTACTACAAAGTGGTTCCGCGCAGATTTAAGCTAAAATCGATTGTTTTTGTCATTACGTCAAGAGCTTCTTTAGTTTCTATGCGTTTGACTAATAGCTGTACTGAAGCTTCGCCTATACTATCTGAACTCTGGGTAACTGTAGATAATTTTGGATTAGTGAACGGTAGCACATTATCATCTGAAAACCCAATAATTGAGAGGTCTTTTGGAATGGTATAACCATACTTTTGCGCAGTGTTCAGAGCAATAACACCCGATAGATTGTCTATTGCAATGATTCCATCAATAGCTTTGTGCGTTTTAAACAAACTATCGATATCGGTTTCCAAGTTTTTAATTTGATCTATTTTAATTTCTATTATATCATTTTTATAATGCCCCGCATCTGCGATTGCTTGTTTACAGCCTTTAGCCCGTAACTTACCCACGCTTAGATCTTCAATATTATTAATTAAAACAATCTTTTGTCTTCCTTCCTTTATTAAATGGTTTGTCGCATTATAAGCCGCCTGAAAATCATCTATTATCACCTTATCACAAGTGATGCTTTCAGCCACACGGTCAAACATTAAAATAGGAATATCCTGATCTAAAATATCCTGAAAATGGTTGGTTCTGTTATTCTTTTGGGTTTCTTCAGAAATAGACATAATAAAACCATCTACACTTCCATTTGCTAATAACTCCAAACTTTGCAATTCCTTTTCATAATTTTCATTACTCAAACAGGTGATAATACTATAGCCTTGCTTAGCAGATTCCCGCTCAATACCATAGAGTACTTTCGCAAAGAAATGGTTGAGAATATTTGGTATGATAACACCAATGGTTTTCGTTTTACTATTCTTTAAACTTAAAGCCACACGGTTAGGCTTATAATTGAATTCTTTTGCGGCTTCTTTTACCCTCGCAATTGTTTTCTCACCAATCTCACTACTCCCATTTAATGCTTTTGAAACTGTTGAAATTGATACACCTAATGTTTCGGCTAATTCTTTTAATGTGATCATAAAAACGCAGTCTATATTTTATAACAAGGTATAAAACTTTCATTAAAATATAATAGAAATAATACTAGGAGTACAAAAAACGACTAAAGTAAAATTCAGTAGCTAATAGCAGTTTGTAGAATTTAAAAGGTGTACGATAGCCTGAAACTTGTAAATACTTAGGTTACGAAGTTAATAATTTAAAGGTCAGCTGGTGATTTACACCCCTCCTGCCGGACTGTTATCAATTAAAAGCGCCACAAAAGACCTCTCGAAGCGGGCTGGTTTTAAATGACCACTCCGTCCAAAAATGATAATTCTATTTTAATTCCTTCACAGCTTTAAAAAGCCTCGACTTTTTAAATATAGCACTAGAAACAGTGAAAAAAAAAAAAACAGTACTTTTAAGTTTGGTTCTTTTTAACTAGAATAACTTGTTATTAACCACTAAAAAAAACCTTACATATGA
This sequence comes from Lacinutrix sp. Hel_I_90, assembly GCF_000934685.1. Lineage (NCBI taxonomy): Bacteria > Pseudomonadati > Bacteroidota > Flavobacteriia > Flavobacteriales > Flavobacteriaceae > Lacinutrix > Lacinutrix sp. Hel_I_90. Next base: position 1,141,992 of record NZ_JYNQ01000001.1, read on the forward strand.
CACATAAAAAAACCTCAAGTAAGACTTGAGGTTTATATAAAAAGTTATTTTTAAATTACTTTTTTGGTGGTTCGTTTAATGACTTGCTCATTTCCATAGAAATTGCAGAACGGTCAAACTTTAATTTCCCAGACATTGTTTCTATAACACAACTTCTGTCTTTATCATTAAGTTCTACAATTTTACCATGCAGACCACTTTTAGTAATTACTTTATCGCCACGTTTTAACTCGGCAGCGAATTTTTTTTCGTTTTTAGCACGTTTCATTTGTGGTGCAATCATAAAGAAATACACAACGGCGAACATGGCCACTATTGGCAACCAACTTGACATATCTCCCATTACTTGATTACTGGAGATAATGGTGTTGCTACAACTGGTGCGTTTGGATCTGGCTTTACAAAAGCTGTGATCTTAACTACTTCTCTACCTTTTTCTGTATTTGCTGTTACTGTAATCGCTTTAGATACTTTATTAGTACCAGAACCATTAAACTTTACCGTAAACTGTCCTTCTTCTCCAGGAGCTAAAGGCGCTCTTGACCAATCTTCTGGCACAGTACATCCACAAGTACTTTTAATATCTGTAATCACTAAAGGTGCTTCACCCGTATTTTTGTATTTAAATACAGTCTCTACTGGCGTTTTAGCGATAATTTCACCAAAGTCATGCTCTGTTTTTTCAAATGTTAAAACGGGATATACAGAAGAAGCCGCATCTCTATCTGCTGCTGCTGCTACCTTGTTATCATCAATTTTTTGTGCTGCATCTTCTTTACAAGATGTAAATGCAATCAAGCATAATGCGCTTAATGCTAATACTACTTTTTTCATAATTATTTTAATTTTGCTATTATTTGGTGGGTAAAAATAAGAATATTTTTTGTTTACATCAATCCTCTACCCATTTTATTTAAATTTCCATTGTCTTGATATTCTTTAATGATCTTATCTAAAATACCGTTAATGAACACACTACTCTTTGGTGTTGAATACTCCTTAGAGATTTCTAAGTACTCATTGATGGTTACTTTTGTTGGTATAGACGGGAATTTCTGAATCTCACAAACGCCCATTTTTAGCAGTAAATAATCAATAGTAGCAATACGATCTGAATCCCAATTGGTGGTCTTTTTTGAAATCTCCTGCGTTAAGGCATTTTGATTTAATAAGGTTTTCCTAAACAAATCGATTGCAAATTGCTTATCCTCTAAGTCTTTGTATAATTTTGGTATAAAATGAAACGCGTTAGAATCTTTTTTAACTTTACGTAATAACTTAGCGATAGAAGTGTTTACCGTTGGCAAATCGTCTAACCATGTTAAATGCTTATCTTCGATATAATCGTAAAGTTTGTCATTGGGAGCTATTATCTCTTTAAAGACATCTACTATAAAATCTCTATCTTCTTTAAAATCTGAAGTTTTAGTTTTAAGATAGTCTGCATACAAATCACTCGCTAAAATAGCTTTAAAAATAATTTCAACATATTCGCTATCTAATTCCCAGTTATTAATATGAGCGTCGTCAAACTTTGCGTGAAGCTGCTCGTTATTTTTAAGCAAAGCCAGAACTTGATTATTAACAAACTTACGATTTGGGTTTTTTTCTTCGTCGGTTGGTAAGTGCTTTTGACTGGATTTCTCCAGGTGATTCTCCGCGCGTTTTTGAACTTCAATCAACAAGGACAAGAGTAACAAGTATAAATTATACATATTATCTATACTGTTAAGTAAAAACCGCTGATCTTTCGAAAAATCATCACTCTCTGTACCTTTAAAGGCATAAAGGACTTGCATTACTTTTATTCTAATATGTCTTCTACTTAGCATCTTTACAAAGAACTTGGTGTTAAAAAAGGCGAAAATGATAGTTTATCATTTTCGCCTGCAAAAATAGTATAATTTACGTATAACTAGCTATTCAAATTTTCTTTTTTTCTGGCATCAATTCTACTTTGTGCAAGATTTAAAGCTGCCTGGTGCGTTGTGATGCTATTTGCTTCTGCGTTGCTTAAAATTTCTAACGTTGTATTGTAGATGTTTTCAGTTTTACGCATGATTTCAGCTTTACCATAATTTTCCAACTCCGCGTACACATTAATAATTCCGCCGGCGTTAATTAAAAAATCTGGTGCATAAACAATACCCTTATCCTGAAGCATTTGTCCGTGAACCTTTTCATTTGCCAATTGGTTATTTGCTGCACCAGCAATCACTTTAGCTTGAATATTAATAATCGTGTTATTATTAATCGTTGCTCCCAAAGCACATGGGGCATAAATATCTACTGCTTCGCTATATAAGTCTTTTCCTCTATAAATAGTTGCATTGTATTTCTTACTTACTTCTTCAAGACGCGCTTCATTTATATCACTAATAATAACATTAGCACCTTCATTTGTTAAATGCTCTACTAAGCTTTCTCCAACATGACCAATACCTTGAACGATAACCGATTTACCTTCTAGAACATCTGTTCCAAATTTAAATTTCGCTGCTGCTTTCATTCCCATAAAAACACCGTAAGCTGTAATTGGCGACGGATTTCCTGCTCCTCCAATACTTTCAGAAATTCCCGTAACATAAGGTGTAACTGTACGTACTAAATCCATATCGCTGGTTTCCATACCTACATCTTCTGCTGTGATATATTTTCCACTTAAAGAATGTACAAACTCCCCAAAACGTAACATCAGTTCTGGCGATTTTTGGGTTTTGGCATCTCCAATAATAACGGCTTTACCGCCACCAAGATTTAAACCCGTAATTGCAGATTTATAAGTCATGCCTCGAGATAATCGTAAGGCATCATTTAAGGCTTCCCACTCATTGGCATAATTCCACATTCTTGTGCCCCCTAAAGCAGGACCCAATACCGTATTATGAATACCAATTATTGCTTTTAAACCTGTATCTTTGTCGTTGCAAAAAACAATTTGCTCATGATCATCGAAAGATAATTGACCAAAAACGGGGTCAATTTTGTGTAATTCGTTTGCGCTTATAACTTGTTGAACCATTACCTTTTTAGTTTAATTTGTTAAATTGAAAATACATATTTTGTAAAAACAAGGTGCAAAAATAATCTAATATTAGTATTATTTCAAAAATATAACCGTTAAAATACGAAATTGCTAAAAAATTAAAAACAACCTATTTGGTAAATGAAAGAATTACAGCATCTCAACAAGTATTTCTTAAAGTATAAAACGCAAGTTATTATTGGTATTATTATTACCATAGTTTCCAATCTGTTTAGTGTATTAGTTCCAAACTTAATTGGTAAAACTATCGATATTGTAAATACCCAAATTGAAAATCCAGAAAGGAGTCTCTCCGTATTTAAAGCTGAGTTACTGGAAATAATTCTTTATGTTATTGGTACAGCCGTCGCCGCTGGGATTCTTACTTTTTTTATGCGACAAACCATTATTAATGTCTCGCGGTATGTCGAGTATGATCTCAAAAATGAAATTTACCAACAGTACCAAAAACTGTCTTTAAACTTTTATAAGAAAAACAGGACCGGAGATTTAATGAACCGCATTAGTGAAGACGTTGGTAAAGTACGTATGTATGCTGGACCTGCTATTATGTACAGTTTTAATACCATAACCCTATTTGTGGTTGCTTTAATCTTTATGTTTAGGCAAGCTCCACTTTTAACGTTTTACACGATTATTCCACTACCTATTCTATCGCTTATTATTTACAAAATAAGCAAGGAAATTCATAAACGCAGTACAGCTGTACAACTAAATTTATCAAAATTATCAGAATTTACACAGGAAGCTTTTAGTGGTATTTCTGTGATTAAAGCTTACGGAATAGAGCCTCAAACTCAAAAAAACTTTAATCATTTAGCAGAACAAAGCAAAGCGAAACACGTGCATTTAGAAAGAATTCACGCTTTCTTTTTCCCAATGATGATCTTATTAATAGGCATCAGTAATGTGATTGTTATCTATGTTGGAGGTAACCAATATATAAATGGTGAAATTTCCTTAGGAAACATACTAGAGTTTATTATTTATGTAAATATGTTAACTTGGCCAGTAGCCACTGTAGGTTGGGTCACATCGATTGTACAACAAGCTGAAGCCTCACAAAAACGAATTAATGAATTTCTAAATGTGGAACCAGAAATTCAAAACACGATAGAAGCACCTTCAAAAATCAACGGAAATATTGAGTTTAAGGATGTTCATTTTACTTACGACGACACCAATATTAAAGCATTACAAGGTGTTAGTTTTAAAGTAAACTCAGGTGAAACCTTGGCTATTATAGGAAAAACAGGCTCGGGAAAAACGACCATTCTAGACCTCATTGGTCGATTATATGATATTGATAAAGGCGCACTACTTATTGATGGGCAACCCATAAACAAACTCAACTTAACCAGCTTACGTGATGCTATTGGTTATGTGCCACAAGAAGCCTTTTTGTTTAGTGACACCATAAATAATAATATTAAGTTTGGGAAAGAGCAGGCTACAGATGAAGAAGTCATTCAAGCAGCAAAAAATGCGCAAGTACATAAAAACATCAGCGAATTCACAAATGGCTACAACACTATTTTAGGTGAGCGTGGTATTACGCTTTCTGGCGGACAAAAACAGCGTGTTTCTATCGCCAGAGCGATTATAAAAGCGCCTAAAATTTTATTATTTGATGATTGTTTGTCTGCTGTAGACACAGAAACCGAAGAAAAAATACTTAAAAACCTCAGCAAAGTGTCTTCAGGAAAAACAACCATTATTGTGAGTCACAGAATTTCTTCAGCTAAAAACGCAGATCAGATTATTGTACTAGATAATGGTAAGATTGTACAACAAGGCACACACAACCAACTTATTGAAACCCAAGGATACTATAACACCCTTTACACTAAGCAATTAAGCAAAGACCCTTCACTTGAGTAATTAATACCTGTTATAAAAGAAAACACTAAAATGTTGGATGGTATCAATTTTTTTATATTTTTGAAAGACTAATAACAACATAAAGCATTATGCATAATAACGAGATGATGGAGAAAGAGGAAATTTACTCTAAAGTTTTAAGAGCTGGAAGACGTACTTATTTTTTTGATGTTCGCGCTACAAAAGCAGAAGATTACTACTTAACGATTACGGAAAGTAAAAAATTCACAAACGATGATGGTTCATTTCATTATAAAAAACACAAAATCTATTTGTACAAAGAGGATTTTTCTGAATTCAATAGTATTTTAAAAGAGATGACTGATTATGTGATTAATGAAAAGGGAAATGAAGTGATTAGTGATCGCCATCAAAAAGACTTTAAAAAGGAATACGATAGTTCTGAAACTACTTTAGAAACGGAAACGCCTTCAACAGATGAAAGTACAACCGCTGAAAGTCGTTTTACAGATATCGACTTCGATGACATCTAAAAAATTACAGCTCTAGTTTTAGATTTACAATTAAAAAAAGCCAATTCTTATTTAGGAATTGGCTTTTTTATTTTATTTTTTTGAAGGCTAAAGACTGAAGACCGCAAAACTAACTCACCACACTCCCATTAGGTACTTTATGCTCAGGTTTTAGCAAAATCACATCTTTACCGTCTACAGCACCAACAACTAAACAATCACTCATAAAATTAGCTATTTGCTTTTTTGGGAAGTTAACCACCGCTAAAATTTGCCGATTTAATAAGGCTTCTTTCTTATAACGGGTGGTGATTTGAGCAGAGGTCTTTTTTACGCCCAATAAACCAAAGTCAATCGTTAATTGGTACGCAGGCTTTCTTGCTTTGGGAAAATCGCTGACCTCTATAATTGTACCTACACGAATATCTGCCTTTGTAAAGTCTTCAAATTGAATGGTATTGCTCATGAGTTAAATATATGAAAGTCCAGGTTATAGTTAAAAAATTAAAAAAATTGTAATTGATTCTATAGTAATGAAAAAATATCAAAATATAACTTGTTTTGCTGCAACACACAATAAGTAATAATGTGCAGATACATTTTAATACCACCCTTCACGCGCCATCAAACGCTCAATATGTGCATAATGATGCAGGCTGTGCCAGGCATACATTCCTAAATTTTCTTTTAAAGCAATCGTTTTATTCCCATCTGGATGAATAAACGTGCGTTCTAAATCCTGTTCACTTAAACCTTTTATAAAATAGACTAATTTTGAATGTACCACCTTTAGATGTAATAACGAGGTTTCTATTGGGGCGCTGTAATCGTGCAATTCTGACCAAGCCAGTTCATCATAGGCTTTAATAGTAGGATTGGTCTCTGTCATCGCCCATTTAAAGCGACAATAACTGTGAAGGTGACTATCGCTAACATGATGTATTACTTGTCTCACGGTCCATCCACCTGGTCGATAAGGAGTGTCTAATTGTTCTTCGGTGAGATCTTTAACCAGCTGTTCTAATCGTTTCGGAAAGTACTCCAGAACTTCAATCCACTCTTTAACCTGATTTTCAGTGATGTGTTTTGGACAAACAGTTTTACCAATTGGGTATTTAAGTTGCTCTAATTCTTGATCTGTCATGCTATAAATGTAATGAATTTGGCTAAACCTCAAGTATTCAAATTTAAGAATCTGACGCTACTTCAGAGTTAAAAAACAACAGGTATTATCTATATTTAAAGTTTATTTGTCATCACGCCAACTCAATTATTAAAGCCTATACCTAAAAGACCATTTATACCACACCTTTATTCCAAACAGGAACCTTAAACAACCGGCTAAGTTTTATCATATCACTTAAAATATAATCTTTATCCCCATGATTTAGTAAATTATGTCGTTCTCCATTTAGAGTAATAACATTTAATTCGTAACTAAAATAACTTCCTGATGAATGGCTTTCTGTAAACTTTTCCAGTAATTGCAATGCGTGTATGTGTTGAAAAGGAAGCGTTTTTCCATCAATACTAACTTTTCTTTTACTAGTATTCACGTATGCTTTTGGAGTGAAAATAAGAAGCAGCATGAATCCTATTAGTAAAAAGGGGCCGCCTGAGGTAAAAAATAGCTTACCGGCTTTCATAAGTGTAAGAGAGACGTCGTAAATTTGGTAATATTCAACAAAAGAAAGTACCACATAATTGAGTCCTATTAGAAAAAAGCTCCAAGCAACTACTTTTGTTAAAGAGCTCGAAATTATCTTGTACCCGTTGTGTGTTTTTTTTAATACTTCACTCGCAAAATTGCTACCTGAGCGCTCAACACCTACCCATGCTATTCGTTGCCCGATAGCATCACTATCAGGATCTTCAAACGTGAAATCTACCTTTTCATTCTTAGGTGCTGTTTTCTTTTTGGTAGAGATATAGCCAGAGACAACCATACCGACTCCCATAAATGCTAAAACAAACAACATCCCTCCTGTTTTATAATAAACAAAAACCTCGCGCTGATATGCCGCTGTATGGATAGGCACTGTAATTTCCAATTTTTTGATTGTCTGTAAATCTTTCCTTGTTGGTTCTGTTAACTGTTGTAAAGAATCTAAGGTGACAACATCCTGTTGAAGTCCTATCTTTTTAGTGTTATACACTGTATATTTTCCTTGTATCTCAGGAACGATTACAAAAATTAAAACACCAATAGGGATTAAAAAGAAAAGCCACGATGGCTTAATATGTAGAGATTTCATTATGTTTTTTTTCAATTTTAAAGTAGTTTGCGCATTTATTAAAATGCCTTTATCCACTTTTTGTCTAACTTAATTATTTGAGAAACATAAATACTTATCAAGTTAAGCAGTTGCACTAATTCGTAACTTCCAGTGTGTATAAAAACAACAAAGTTACTGACAAGTCTGAATAAGGAAGGAAACGAAAGTTTTTAAAGCATAACACTTTACGCGCTCACGCGTTTAGCTAATAACTAAAAATAACAGCCATTATTTTTTCTCATAAACTTCAACAAAACGTTTTGCTCTACTATTTCCAGTATTATATTTTAGAGCCTTTTTATAATTTTCATAAGCTTGCAAACTGTCGCCGCTTCTTGCATAGGCATCTGCTAAACTGTCATACACATTATCACTAGTTGGATGCAAGGTTGCATTTATTTTAAAAATAGCTATAGCATCCTTATAGTTTTCCTCACGCAGTTGCTGATAACCAAATCTGTTAAAAGCATGCTCATTTAAAAAGGTACTGGTTGAGTCTTCTTTTTTAATTTTCAAATAACCCGCCAGTGCTTTATCATATTGCTTATTATTCAAATACACACTCGGTACATCCATGGAGTCTGCTAACTTGATGTAATCGTAAGTGATGGCCTCCTCATCCTCTGAAATAACAGAAAGATAATGCGCCTTGGTTTCAGGATGGGTAACAAACTGCATTTTCTTATTAAGTTCTTTTACAAAGAACACATGCTTTCCTAAGTGTATTGGTTCTATGTTGTCTTTACCTCTCCATTTTAAAAACAGTTTCTGGTCTTTAAAATAAACGGCTATAACTTCATCTGGTGTAAATAAATAGCGCCCCGTATTCTCTTTAATAAACTCTGGAGTGTATTCTACATTTTTAGAGCAACTAAAACAGATACCTGTTAATGTAAAAAGAATTAAAAATTTGGTTTTCATAATGATTTTGGTTGATGATTAAACATACTAAGAGGCCATAAAAAAACGCCTCATATAAATGAGACGTTTCAAACTTATTTTTGTTACAGATTCTTAAGATTTTGATCAAGAGTAATCCGCAACTTTTTAAAATAGTGTTCCTTTTTATTTATGACCCCCAGGTGGGTATAAGCGATTCACACATTTTTTTAATAAAAAAAATGGTGCTTATTATCTCCTTTAATGAGATACCCACGTGCGTGGGTATAAGCGATTCACACATTTTTTTAATAAAAAAAATGGTGCTTATTATCTCCTTTATTGAGATACCCACCTACGTGGGCATAAGCGATTCACGCATTTTTTTAATAAAAAAAATGGTTCTTATTATCTCCTTTATTGAGATACCCACCTACGTGGGCATAAGCGATTCACGCATTTTTTTAATAAAAAAAATGGTTCTTATTATCTCCTTTATTGAGATACCCACCTACGTGGGCATAAGCGATTGACACATTTTTTTAATAAAAAAAATGGTTCCTACATTCTCTTTTTAATGAGATACCCACCTGCGTGGGTATAAGCGATTCACACATTTTTTTAATAAAAAAAATGGTGCTTATTATCTCCTTTATTGAGATACCCACCTACGTGGGCATAAGCGATTCACACATTTTTTTAATAAAAAAAATGGTGCTTATTATCTCCTTTATTGAGATACCCACCTACGTGGGCATAAGCGATTCACGCATTTTTTTAATAAAAAAAATGGTTCTTATTATCTCCTTTATTGAGATACCCACCTACGTGGGCATAAGCGATTCACACATTTTTTTAATAAAAAAAATGGTTCTTATTATCTCCTTTATTGAGATACCCACCTACGTGGGCATAAGCGATTCACGCATTTTTTTAATAAAAAAAATGGTTCTCTGCTTACTTTACATTCACAAGCTCAACATCAAATATTAATGTAGCATCCGCTGGAATTACACCTCCTGCTCCTCTAGAACCATAACCTAACTCACTTGGAATTACAAATCTTGCTTTGTCACCTACTTTTAATAACGCGACTCCTTCATCCCATCCTGCAATAACTTGTCCCATACCCAAAGCAAAATCAATGGGTGCATTACGCTTGTATGAAGAATCGAAAACGGTTCCGTCAGTCAATGCCCCTTTGTAGTGTACAGATACTGTTTTTCCTTTTTCAGCTTTTACACCATCTCCTTTTTGAATAATTTGGTAACGTAAACCACTTGCTGTTTGCTCAAATCCTGCGGCATATTTTTCAAGCTCTGCTGCTTTTACTGCTTTTTCTTCTTCTATTCTCTTTTCGCGAGCGCCTTCAAAAGTTCTAAAGGCTTCAATACCATTAAATTTTTCTGCTGCTGCTCCTACTCTTACTATTTCTAAAGTTTCAATTACATCCCCTTGTGCTATAGCATCTACCACCTCTTGTCCTTCTACCACCTTACCAAAAACAGTGTGATTACCATCTAACCAATCTGTAGCAATATGCGTGATAAAAAACTGACTTCCATTAGTTCCCGGTCCAGAATTCGCCATAGATAAAACGCCTGGTCCACTATGCTTTAAATCTGGATGAAATTCGTCATCAAATTTGTAACCAGGATCTCCCGTTCCCGTACCTTGAGGACAACCACCCTGAATCATAAAATCTGGAATAACTCTGTGGAATTTTAATCCATCATAATATGGCGTTCCTTGTGGTTTTACTGAATTCTCCATGTTACCTTCAGCTAAAGCAACAAAATTACCTACTGTTCCTGGTGTTTTTTCGAATTCTAAATTAACCAAAATGGTACCTTTATTGGTATTGAATTTTGCGTATAAACCGTCTTGCATTGTCTTATTTTTTAATGAAATGCAAAGATAGTGAACTCTATTAAAAAGTTTGAAGTTTGGAGCCAGAAGTTTTTTAGTGTGGTTTTACCTAAATGTATTCAACATAATTTCCTTAGATTTGATAAAATCTTGAAATAAACGATGGGACTATTTGATAAACTTTTTGGTGCATCTCATGATAAAGCGGATGAGACTCTTGATGCTGATTATATTGAAACTATTATTAATGAAAGTGAAGATGAACCTCTTGGCGTTTCAGAGCGCAATATCATCTATGCCGGTTATAATGAACTTGGCGGCTATTACTTTCTACAAACCTTTATTGTAGGTGAATTTAAGATTAAAACTAAAGAGGGTGCTAAACTGCTTATAGAAGGTGATAATTATACTTTTGATTTAAATTGTGATATGCCAGAGTTTGCATCCGAGGATGCTACTACTTTTAAAGGACATGTTACGAAAATCGATTTTGAAATTGAAAAAGCAACTGTTGAAAAAATAAAAAAATCCACACTTAAACAACTCACATTAACGACTAAGAAAAAGAAAATTGTGTTTTCTGTTTATAATTCTTAATTACTAATTAGCTACTTCGCTAATAAACTTGATACGGTACAAACGCAACTCTTCGTCATCGTAATCACCGTCAAACTCATCAATTGCCACATCTATTTTATCTGTTTGACTTTCCATAAAGTAGTCATGCAGCTCTTCTTGCTGATCTTCATCTAAAAGTTCATCTACAGAATAGTTGATATTAAGTTTCGTGCCAGAAAAAACAATAGCTTCCATCTCTTTTATAAGCTGTGGCATTTCCATGCCTTTAGAAGAAGCGATATCAGACAGTGGTAGCTTTCTATCTACATTCTGAATAATATATAATTTTAAACCAGAATTAGTTCCTGTAGATTTAACGATATAGTCATCTGGCCTGATGATATCATTTTCCTCAACATACTTAGAAATTAAAGCCGTAAAATCTTTTCCGTACTTTTTAGCTTTACCTTCTCCCACACCATGAACGTTAGAAAGTTCTTCAATAGAAACCGGATATTTTAAGGCCATATCTTCTAATGATGGGTCTTGAAAAATAACAAATGGTGGTATCCCTAATTTCTTTGCATTAGCCTTGCGCAAGTCTTTCAATAGTTTCATTAAGGTTTCATCCACAACAGCACCTCCTTTGGAGGCCGTAACGATGCTATTATCTTGTTCACCGTCGAACGCATGATCTTCGGTCATCATAAATGATGTTGGTTTTTTAAGGTAAGCTTCTCCTTCTGCCGTTAACTTAACGACGCCATAGGTTTCAATATCCTTCTTTAAATAACCTGCAACTAATATTTGGCGCAATAATGCCATCCAATAGCGTTTATCTTTTGCTTTTCCTTTTCCAAAAAAAGGCTGCTCATCTGTTTTGTGCGAGCCAATCATTGCATTTACATTCCCGGTAATAACACTTACTAAATCTTTAGACTTATATTTTTCATGCGTTAGATTAACAATATCTATTAGTAAATGCGCATCGTCTTTAGCTTCGTGTTGTTTTTTAGGATGACGCATATTATCATCCATATCACCGCCATCGCCCGTTTCATTATCAAACTCTTCACCAAAGTAATGTAAAATAAATTTCCGACGAGACATTGAGGTTTCACAAAAAGCAACCACTTCTTGCAATAAAGCTTGTCCGATTTCCTGCTCTGCCACAGGCTTTCCAGACATGAATTTTTCTAGTTTTTCTATATCTTTATAGGCGTAGTAAGCCAAACAATGTCCTTCACCGCCATCTCGGCCGGCACGTCCTGTTTCCTGATAATAACTCTCAATACTTTTTGGAATATCATGGTGAATGACAAAACGAACATCTGGTTTATCTATTCCCATTCCAAAAGCGATAGTTGCAACCACAACATCAATATCTTCCATCAAAAACATGTCCTGATGTTTTGCTCTGGTCTTCGAGTCTAATCCTGCATGATAGGGTACTGCTTTTATACCATTTACCTGCAAAACCTGTGAGAGCTCTTGTACCCGCTTGCGGCTTAAACAATAAACAATACCTGTTTTACCTTCATTTTGTTTGATAAAACGAATAATGTCTGAATCGACATCTTTCGTTTTCGGACGAATTTCATAGTACAAATTCGGTCTATTAAAAGAGGCTTTAAATGTTGTTGCATCAGTAATTCCAAGATTCTTAAGAATATCTTCCTGTACTTTTGGAGTGGCAGTTGCTGTTAGACCAATAATAGGGATATCGTCACCTATACGCTTAATAATGGTTCTTAAGTTTCTATATTCTGGTCTAAAATCGTGCCCCCATTCGCTAATACAATGCGCTTCATCTACAGCCATAAAAGAAATAGTTACCGTTCTTAAAAACTCAACATTTTCTTCTTTGGTTAATGATTCTGGTGCGACATACAACAGTTTAGTAATACCATTAGTGATATCTTCTTTAACCTGTTTTATCTCTGTTTTATTTAATGAAGAATTAAGCACGTGGGCAATGCCGTTTTCATTAGAGACCCCACGAATGGCATCTACTTGATTTTTCATCAATGCAATTAAGGGAGAAACGACAATAGCAGTTCCTTCCTGCATTAAAGCAGGGAGTTGGTAGCACATGGATTTCCCACCACCTGTAGGCATAATAACAAAGGTGTTTTGTTTCGCTAAAATACTTTCAATTACAGGTTCTTGTAGGCCTTTGAATTCGCTAAATCCAAAATGTTTTTTTAGGGCAGCACTTATATTACTTTTCACTTTACAATAAAGGATTAGTTATTTACATCTTCTTTTAAATGCACGTTTAAAATCATCAACAATATTTAAATGTGTAATCCTTATTTCCGTTTTATTTTTTAGTTAAATTTGCAACAATGCAAACAATAATAACACAGAAGGATTGTTGTGCAATATTTAAAGATAACAAATTCTTTTAATTGCATCCTAATTAAAAAATGATATATTTTGAATACTAAAGATTCTATTTTAAATATTGCAAGAGAAACCATAGCGCTAGAGAGTGCTTCCATTGGGAATTTGGCGACATTGCTTGATGCCGATTTTGCTGATGCCGTGGAGCTCATCTACCATTCTAAAGGGAGAGTCATCATTACGGGTATTGGTAAGAGCGCCATTATTGCAACTAAAATCGTTGCCACTTTAAATTCTACGGGAACTCCAGCGGTATTTATGCATGCCGCAGATGCCATTCATGGTGATTTAGGTTTAATTTTACAAGATGACATTGTGATCTGTATTTCTAAAAGCGGGAATACGCCTGAAATTAAAGTACTTGTCCCTTTAATTAAAAGCGCAAAAAATAAAATGATTGCCATTACTGGTAGCAAAGACTCCTTTTTAGGAACCCAAGCAGATTATATATTAAATACCTATGTTGCTAAAGAGGCCTGCCCAAATAATTTGGCGCCTACAACAAGTACTACTGCGCAATTAGTTATTGGTGATGCTTTAGCGGTTTGTTTGTTAGATTTACGTGGTTTTTCGAGTAAAGATTTTGCTAAATACCATCCTGGTGGCGCTTTGGGTAAAAAATTATATTTACGAGTACAGGATATGTCTTCCGTAAATAAAAAGCCAAAAGTACACTTAGAAACTGATGTAAAACAGGTGATTATGGAAATTACTGAAAGCATGCTAGGGGTAACAGCTGTAGTAGAAAACAATAAAATTGTAGGTATTATTACCGATGGTGATTTACGACGTATGTTATCTAAAGTGGATAACTTTTCTGGATTAAAAGCGAAAGATATTATGAGTAGCAACCCTAAAAGTATCGCTGAAGAGGCCATGGCTGTTGATGCCATGGAAGTTATGGAAAAATTTGGCATCTCTCAACTATTGGTTGAAAAAGAAGGGGACTACGCCGGCGTTGTACACTTACACGATTTAATTAAAGAAGGTATTATTTAATGACGAAAAAAAATATAAATGAGATGTCTTTTTTAGATCATCTTGAAGATTTAAGATGGCATTTAATCCGTTCAACCCTCGCTATTGTTATCGTGGGCACAGTTGCTTTTATATTTAGTAGAGCACTATTTAGGCTCATTATTTTTGCCCCACTAGAGATGAGTTTTCCTACGTACCGCTTGTTGTGCAAAACCGCCCAGTTTTTTAATATTGAAAGCACCTTTTGTGGAGAAGAGTTACCTATGATTATTCAAAGTAGAACGATGGCAGGGCAATTTTCTGCAGATATCTGGACGTCTATAACAGCAGGTTTTGTTATCGCTTTTCCTTATGTAATCTATCAATTCTGGAAATTTATTAGTCCTGGTTTACATGACGATGAACGGAAACATTCTCGTGGATTCATTATCGCCTCGTCACTCCTATTCTTTATTGGCGTTCTTTTTGGTTATTATGTTGTTTGTCCGTTATCCATTAACTTTTTAGCAAACTACAACATCTCAGAAGTTGTCGACAATCAAATTGATATTGGTTCATACATTGGCTTGGTTCGCTCTACAGCCTTAGCTTCAGGTTTTATTTTTGAACTACCAATTGTGATATACTTTCTAACCAAAATAGGTCTGGTTACACCGCTATTCCTTAGAAAGTACAGGAAATACGCTTTAGTTATTGTGCTTATTCTTTCAGCCATTATTACCCCTCCAGATGTTGCAAGTCAGATTATTGTAGCTATTCCGGTGCTCATCTTATATGAAATAAGTATTTATATTTCAAAAATTGTAATTAGAAATCAAGAACGTAAAATAAAAAAAGATGTCAGAACTCGTTAAAGAATTTAATGACTACCGTTCAAAAATGAACGATAAAATATTAGCTGATAATAATAAAATCATCAAACGTATATTTAATTTAGATACTAACGCTTTCGCGGAAGGTGCTCTGGATGTAAAAACAAAGGAATTACTTGGTTTAGTAGCCTCTACCGTTTTAAGATGTGATGACTGTGTAAAATACCATTTAGAAGCGTCTTATAAAGCTGGAGTTCCAAAGGAACAAGTTGTTGAAACGCTTGGCATAGCGACTCTAATTGGTGGTACCATTGTGATCCCGCACTTAAGACGCGCTTATGAATACTGGGATGCTTTAGAGGCTCAAAGTTAAACTTTATATAAATTAATGACCTAAATCGAGAAGTACTTACAATTTTACTATTTTAGTCGCTCTATAATAAGCCAATGAAACTCAAAGCCGAACATTTAATGAAGTCCTACAGCGGACGAAAAGTTGTAAAAGACGTTTCTCTAGAAGTAAACACCGGAGAAATTGTTGGGTTACTTGGGCCAAATGGCGCGGGTAAAACCACCTCGTTTTACATGATTGTAGGCTTAATAAAACCGAATGGGGGTTCTATTCATTTAGAAGGTACTAATATTACCAAATACCCCATGTATAAGCGGGCTCAAAATGGTATTGGTTATTTGGCACAGGAAGCTTCGGTATTTAGAAAACTGAGTATTGAAGATAATATTTTGAGTGTTCTTCAATTAACGAAGCTCAGTAAAAAAGAGCAGTTAGATAAAATGGAATCGCTTATTGATGAATTCAGTTTAGGGCACATTCGTAAAAACCGTGGCGATTTATTATCTGGAGGAGAGCGACGCCGTACTGAAATTGCACGTGCTCTGGCTACCGATCCTAATTTTATTCTATTGGATGAGCCTTTTGCAGGCGTAGATCCTGTGGCCGTTGAAGACATCCAGCGTATTATTGCCCGATTGGCAAAAAAGGGGATTGGTATTTTAATCACAGACCACAACGTGCAGGAAACCTTAGCCATTACAGACCGAACCTATTTAATGTTTGAAGGAGGCATTTTAAAAGCTGGAGTTCCTGAAGCATTAGCTGAGGATGAAATGGTGCGTAAGGTGTATTTAGGGCAGAACTTTGAACTGCGTAAAAAGAAAATTGATTTTTAGTAGCCTAAGACCAATTTATTACTGTTTTCGGCATTAGACAGCTATTTGTTACTTACTAATCCCAAGTGCTTTTGCGTTAATGATTAGCACAATTCTCTTTCAGATTCAAGCAGAGTAATCCTTTTTTATAACGTTAGTAATGCGATACAAATGCATTGCATTTAAAGACCGCTTTTTCTTTTTACAAGAATCAACTCTTAATTACCAGAAAATAAGCCCCCTTTTATACCTATTCATTATTTTCTAACCTCGTCGTCTCTCTAATAAAATGAGCATCATTAAACCTAACATAATGCGCTCGTCATCATTATTATCAATAGGTTTTACTAATTCGAGTTTGAACTCCTTACCAAAAAAAGAAGGTTGCTTTTTGAGTTTTACAATCACCTCATCTCTTAGATTCGTGACATTATAAGTGGGATGAAACATATAGCCTGTAAAAAAACCTAAAACAGGTATTTCGCCAACTACAGAGTCCAGTACTTTGACCCAAGGATTATTTTCACTAACCCGATATTGTAAGTTATCGTTTTGATCTATAATTTCGTAATTCGCTTTCCAAATAGAAGACCACCCTTTTCTGGCAACTTTGCCAATACTTGTCCCTTTGCCATCTTTAAAGGCATAAGCTGCAGAAAAATCTAACCATTGATTCGCAGCAATAGTATAATCTACACGCGTTTTATTTTCATCTGAATAAATGGTTATTGCTTCTTTAAGTTTAAAGAGCTTTTGCTTGACATAAGCTACGGTTCTACCATCAACATCTTTTGCTGTGAAATCATTCGCTAAAGTGCCAATTTTAAAACTAAAGTGTATTGGGAATTTGAGGTCTTTCATATGGTGTTTTGTTGTATTTGAATACTATAATTATTATTTTTATCCTCAGGAGTGCCAACTCTTTCTGCCATTCATTTCTTTTGCTAATATTTTGAAAAGGCCATTAATTTAAGATTCGCAAATAAGCAAGAAAGCATGACATTCTAAGATGCTTCTAATTACAGAACCCTTATTGAAAGATATTAGTGAATGGCCTTATCTTTTTTGAAAAAAAGTCTTTTAAAAATCTTCACTACTAAAAATGCAGCAAAACCAACCAAGAGTCCGACGATAAAATCCTTAATAATACCCGGAAGCACGTCTAGAAAATGATGAAAAAATTCAATATTATGAACAAATATTCCTCCGGCAACTAAAACCAGAGCAATCGTACCTATTATAGACAAACTTTTAATAACTATCGGCAAAGCTCGTATTAAAAAATTTCCAATAAAATTAGAAACACTTTTTTTATTTGCATTTAGGCTTACCAGCTTAAACCCTAAATCATCCATTCTAACGATTAACGCCACTATGCCATAAACACCAATGGTAGCAATAACTGCAACAATTGAAACTACTATTATTTGAAACAAAATAGGCTGACCTAAAACGGTACCTAAGGCAATAATTACAATTTCTACGGATAAAATAAAGTCTGTAAAAACAGCCGATTTAATTTTCTTTTTTTCAGCAATGGTTTGTTCTTCTTCAGAAAGCGTATCTATAACAACAATAGTTTTTTGGCGCTTGTGGGGTACAAAAAATTCAACGATTTTTTCTACACCTTCAAAAGCCAAATAGATGCCGCCTAAAATCAAAACTACAGTAATTGCCCAAGGTGCAAAAGCACTCAATAAAAAAGCGATTGGCAAAATAATTACTTTATTAAGCGCCGAACCTTTTGTAATTGCCCACAACACGGGTAATTCTCTTGAGGAAACAAAACCTATTGCTTTTTCGGCATTTACTGCCAGATCATCTCCTAAAATACCAGCTGTTTTTTTAGTACTAATCTTACTCATGACAATAACGTCATCCATTAAGGCTGCTATATCATCTAGCAATGCAAAAAAACCTGAAGCCATTTATATCTTTGTTTTAGTTATAGAAACGGGAACCATTTCTTTTTTTATTTAGAGATTAAGGATAAAATAATGTAGGTGAGAATAATTAATGGAATTGCTGCAAAATGAAGGACAATCAAAAGCACTACACTCAGGATGATAAAAACATAACGCATCGCATTATTTTTAAAGCTATAGTCTTTGAACTTTAGCGCAAACAATTTGATATTAGAATTTAGTAAATAACAACTTAAAAAAGTTAAAGCGATTAAAAACCATTGGTTCAAAATAATCTGATTGATAGTATCGTTATTCTGAAATTCCAAAATTAATGGCAATGACATAATAAGCAAGGTGTTTGCAGGTGTTGGTAAGCCTTTAAAATACGTTTGCTGGTCTTCGTCCAAATTAAATTTTGCCAATCTATAAGCAGAAGCCAACGTCACAAACAAACCAATAATAGGCAACCAAGTCATTTTAAAGCCAGACCAATGCATTGTTTCACTCCATTCTACAGCACCCGTAAGTACTGGTGAATCACTAGCTAAAGCCAATAATTTATATAGAATTATTCCAGGAACCAAGCCACTAGTTACCATATCTGCCAAAGAATCTAATTGCAATCCCAATTCACTTTGAACATTGAATTTACGTGCCAAAAGGCCATCAAAAAAATCAAAGAATATGCCTAAAAAAACAAATAAAGAAGCCGTTACAAAATGGTTGTTTACCGCAAAAATAACAGCGATACTGCCACACAACAAATTAAGAAGCGTGATACTATTTGGAATGTATTTTTTTATCTGCATGCATTAATTTTTTGTAAAAATAGCAAAGTATTTTCGTCTAATACTAATATTAAACAATATTGTATATGAATTGAAGTTTAATATATAGAAAAATTATATCATCTTTGTAAAAAAATTGCATTTGAGACTCCTTTTCACACTCGCTTTAGTCGCTGTGTCACTCACGCTTTCTGCACAAACGAAATATTCTAACGAGTTTATGAATATAGGTGTTGATGCTGCCGCGTTAGGGATGAGTAATGCCGTAACTGCTAGCTCAAATGATGTTAATGCTGGTTATTGGAATCCTGCTGGACTCGTGAATGTTGAAGACAAACAACTCGCTTTAATGCATTCCAGTTACTTTGCTAATATTGCAAATTACGATTATGCCGCCTTTGCCATGCCTTTAGATGACAGAAGTGCTATTGGCTTATCTTTAATTCGTTTTGCTGTTGATGATATTTTAGACACCACACAACTTATTGATGATCAAGGTAATGTTAATTATGACCGTATTCGTTTATTTTCGACAGCAGATTATGGTTTAACGTTTTCATATGCTAGAAAATTACCCCTTCAAGGTTTAAATTATGGGGTAAATGCTAAAGTAATCCGACGTATTATTGGCGATTTTGCTAATTCCTGGGGATTTGGCTTAGATGCTGCAATACAGTTTGAAACAGGCAATAATTGGAAATTTGGCTTGATGGCTCGTGACATTACCACGACTTTCAATTCCTGGAGTTATAATGAAGACGCTTTTGCAAGAATTCAAGGGGCTATTGAAGGTCAAAATCAGGAATTACCAGAAGCTTCAGAAATTACGATTCCTAAACTACAATTAGGTGTTTCTAAAAGCTATAACTTTAATTATGACTATGCTTTACGAGCAGAAATAGATTTAAATGTCCGTTTTGAACAAAATAACGATTTAATATCAACTTCTTCTGCCAGTATCAATCCTGCTTTGGGCTT
Organism: Lacinutrix sp. Hel_I_90; assembly: GCF_000934685.1. NCBI lineage: Bacteria > Pseudomonadati > Bacteroidota > Flavobacteriia > Flavobacteriales > Flavobacteriaceae > Lacinutrix > Lacinutrix sp. Hel_I_90. The sequence goes on from NZ_JYNQ01000001.1 coordinate 1,162,010, forward strand.
TGAGTTTGGTTATATCGACATGATATACCTTAGGGCTGGCTTAGGCAATTTTCAACATGAACTACAAATTGATAATTCTGAAAATTTAAGTTTTCAGCCTAGTTTTGGTGTTGGTTTTAAATACAACGGCATTCAAATAGACTATGCTTTTACAGACATTGGAGACCAAAGTATAGCACTCTACTCTAATGTATTTTCAGTGAAACTTGATTTTAGTGCGTTTAGATAAACGCTTTTTATGCTTATGAAACCATTTTTACTCCTACTCGCGTTCTTATTATTATTTTCTATTTCTGCCACTGCTCAAAATCCAAATTTATCTGAGGATGCTGAAATAAGTGTGCTTACTATGGGTCCAGGACAACTATTAAATGATTCCTTTGGTCACAGTGCCTTTAGAGTACGTACGGGCACGCTCGATATCGTCTACAATTACGGGATGTTTGATTTTAATGCCCCAAATTTTTATTTGAATTTCGCCAAAGGCAAGTTAGATTATTACTTAGGTTACACTTCCTATGAGCGTTTTAAGGCCATTTATATTTCTCAAAACCGAAGCATTAAAGAGCAAGTTTTAAACTTAACTAAAGCTCAAAAACGCGCTTTATTTAGCTTTCTAATTAATAACGCTAAAGAAGAAAATAAAATTTACGCGTATGATTTTTTCTATGATAATTGTGCTACGAAAATGCGCGATGTCGCCGAAGCCGTTTTAAATTCAAATATAGCTTACAAAACACCTAAAACCTATAAAGCAGAAAGCTTTAGACAGCTTATTAATACTAATATTTATTGGAATTCCTGGGGCCATTTTGGTATTAATGTGGCTTTAGGCTCTGTTATCGATCAAAAGGCAGAACCAAGAAACTATATGTTTTTACCAGACTATATCTTTCAGTTTTTTGATAAAGCAAGCTTTAAAGATTCAGGAGAACCCTTAGTTAAGGAAACGAATACTATTTATGAATCTAAGCCTGAAATCACAAAAAGCAATTTCTTTTTAAGCCCTTTATTTATTATCGGTTTAATAGGATTATGTATCCTTTGGGTGACCTATTTAGATTATAAAAAACAAACGCGTTCAAAGTGGCTGGATGTTTCTATTTTTGCCCTTACTGGAAGCATAGGTACTTTATTGTTTTTACTGTGGTTTGCAACAGATCATACAGCGACTGCTAATAACTATAATGTACTTTGGGCATTTCCTTTAAATTTAATTATTAGTTACCAAGCCACTAAAACGGCTCCCAAACTTTGGTATATTGGGTTCTTAAAGCTATTAATTATCTTATTGTGCCTAATGACTTTACACTGGATTATTGGTGTGCAAGGCTTTTCGTTTGCATTGATTCCTTTTTTGATTGCCTTATTATTTAGGTATCTGTATTTACTTTGGTTTTACAAGACGTCTTTTAGTCTACAGTAAAGTCGCAAAGTAATATTGGAGACAGAACATGGAAGAGCCAAAACTGAATACTGAACACAGAAGATGTAAAATTGAACATTGAGGACTGTAAACTAAGTTACTGCCCTCTAAAGAAAATGACCGTACTCAGTGTTTTTATTATAATATTAAAATCGAGTATAAAACTACGGTGTTTAATATAATATAAATCATACTGTAATTTCACCAAGCTATCATCCACGCTAGATCCATAGCGCGCTTTTACTTGCGCCCAACCAGTTAATCCAGGTTTTACGATATGTCTGGTGTGATAAAATGGGATAATCCGCGATAATTCGTTCACAAACATTGGGCGTTCTGGTCTAGGCCCAATGATACTCATTTCACCTTTTAAAATGTTAATAAGCTGTGGTAATTCATCAAGTCTAGAGGTTCTTAAAAAGCGTCCAAACAGAGTAACACGACTGTCATTCTTTGTTGCCCAAACGGCACCTTGTGCTTCGGCAGTCGTAACCATACTTCTATATTTATATATTGTAAATGGTTTTCCGTTTTTTCCAACCCGTTCCTGGGTATATAAAAGAGGGCCCCTATTTGCTAAAAGGTTTCCTATTAGGATTAAGGGCAATACCAGAATACCTAACACCATACCGATAAGCGACAAAAAAATATCAAAAATTCTTCTGTAAGCGAGATATAGCTTGTTTTTATTATTTTTACTAAACGGGAAAAACTTGTAAAAATCTTTACCAATAAACTGAACAGGCACCCGATAGGCCATCTCTTCATAAACTTGTGTGTATTCACGAATAGTAAAACCACGCTCTAATAAAGTTATCAAATCTACATAAACCGAAGACGCTATCGCTTCAGAATTATATATGGCAACAACAATTTCATTAATATTCTCGGTATGGATGATACTGTGAATATCATCTTGTTCAAACTTTTTAATTGCCTTAAATTTAACAGAGGCCTTCCGTTCCTCTTCACAATTTATAAAACCAATAATTTGATAATTAGGATCGGCCTGTTTTAAGGACGCAATAATCGCCTCAATATTTTCCGTTTCGCCCACTAACAAGACTCTTTTAAAAAACCTTGGAGAAGCTATAACGTTAATATAGGCGGTACGCCAAACCAATAAAACTAATAATATTGCAAGATAAAAATAGAGAATTTGAATACGATTATCTGGTAAAGACGGCGTATAATAAGGCGTTAATAAATACACTAAAACGGTGACAGATGTCGTAAGAATTATAGCTCCTGTTACGGTTTCTAACTTGCTTGACTTTTGTAAATCGTATAGTTCAAAAATGGTTCCAAAAACCATAATATAGAGGGCTAAAACAATGAGCCACCGCCAATTGTTTTCATCAATTCTAAAATAATAAAAGCCAGAAATACGACTTAATCCATAGAGCGCCAAACCAATAAACAGCAAGTCAAAAAGACGTAAAAGAATTTTACGCTCTGAGATTTCAAAATGAATTTTAGAGCTAGACATACTTTGTTTGGTTGTTACTCACACCGCAAAGATAGTAAGTTATCTATGGATGGCAAGAAATTAACTTAATGTGTTAATCCATAACTTTTTAACAATAGCCCAATCAAAACCTTGGACTTTAAGTCTGGCGTTTTTAACGAATAACATAGTTTCTTCAGGATTATTTATAAGTTGCATTATTGCATTAACAAAGGCCTCTGCATTATTTGGCTCAACTAAAATTCCTGTTTTATAATCGTCAATTAAAAAGGGCAATCCACCAACATTAGTTGAAATAACGGGTAATCCTAGAGCCATAGCTTCAATAATACTTACCGGCATATTATCAAAATTAGTCGTATTAATAAAAACAGTCTCGTTTTTAGCTAAGGCCACCCATTCTTTTTTTGATAATTTCCCGGTGAATGTAACGTCTAAATTTAAGCGGTTTGCATAGTCTTTTGTTTCTTCTAAACTACCATCATTATCAGGCCCTACCATACATAAAGTAGCCGCTACCCCTTTTAATTTTAAACCATGAAACACCTCTACCGCTAATTTAGGATTATAGATTCTTGAAAACGAACGCACCCAAAGTAACTTTATCCCGTCAAACTTCCGTTCCTGAAATTCATATTTTTTTATGTTAATTGCATTCGGTATGATTTTAATATTAGTAAAACCGTACGCTTCAAAATGCGCCTTTATATAGCCTGAAGGTGCAATATTAATCCACGCATTTTTAAAGATGGCCGCGCTTAATGTCGGATTGTTTTTTAAACGATTTGGTAGATTCCCACCATGAAGTATTGGAATGTACTTTAAGTTTAGCAAAAGACATAACTGGCTGCATAAATAGGCATAATAAAAATTTTGTGTACTGTACGTATCTATTAAAACATAATCTGTTTTTTTAGCATATTTTAAAATAGAAAATAACATCTCTAATAGTCGTAATCCTTTATTGGTTTGCTTAGAAACAGATTTTACCCGAAACCCTTCTGCTTGCAATGCTGCACTTAGGGTTTCAATGGTCGTGACCGTTTTTCCTTTTTGCGAGAGCTTGTTTCCTATGTATAGGAGGTTTTTCATTTAACAAATTATAATTTATAAAGTGAAAGATCACCTTCGGTGTGTACTGGAGTCAATTCAGACCCATAGGCTTTGTTTCTGGTCACAATATAGTTTACACCTAAAGTTTTAAGCACCTTTATTTTTTCTATTATTGTCTGCGCATTGCCTAATTTTTTCTGATTTTCTCTGGCTTCTATAAACTGCGTAGGATTACCTTCAATAAGCATTGAAGCCCCCTTAGAATCTAATATCACAGAGCGCCTTGAAGCACCTCTATAATGATGGCTTCCATACAAAAGGGCCTCTTGAGGCGTATTTTCTTCTATATATTCAGCCATAGCATCTGCCGCTAGTTTTTTAGAAGGAAGATGGCTTCCAAAGCTTAAATTATTAGGAAGAACCAATCTAGAAATATCATCTCCAACAAATGGAACTGCATCAAAAACGGGCCGTTTACAAACCAATAACACTAAAAAACAGGTAGACACTAACACTGGTAAAAACCAGTTACTTTTTAGTTTCTCATGCAAATACTGAAGCAAATAGGCCATAGCAAAAAACGATGGGATAATGGCTATTTTTTGACTTCTAATCAGTTGAAAAGAAAGCCTCAAATTCAAGTTCAAAATACGATTAACGAAACCTTCTACATAAACGCTAATAGACGGTAAGACGATTAAAATCACAGTGAGTAAAATGATGATTTTTGCGCGGTTATTCGATTCTTTATGGCTTCGGGATACCAGGTAATAAAGGATTACAGGTAGTATATAAAACAATGTTTTAAAATGTACCCATTGCTTTAAAAAAGTTATAGGCTCAGAAAACAACATTGGAATTCGTGCATTAAACGCTTGTGAAAAAGCATTCATATCGTAGGTAATATTGCTGGATGTCTTACCAAAATAGGTTAATATAAAGGGCAACATCCCTATTAACAAGGCTAGTAAAACACCAAGACTATTTTTAACCGTTACTTTACTTTTCTGTTTATAGACTATAACATATAAGACAATAAAAGAAAGATAGAGCAAGATCCCGCCTAATCCCGTTATGGGATGAAAATTAAAGACCAACCCTATTAAAAAAGCAGATAGAACGACTCTTAGAAATGAGGGTTTCAAAATTAAAAATGGAATAGGAAAAAAAGTAATGTATAAGGTTCTCGGCATCATGGTCCACAGATCTGCAATCCCCCATATTTCGAAGCCTGGCAGCCAGACAATACCTCTTACTAAAACAGAAATTAGTAAGGCGATCCAGAAATTGGATACAAATTTGTAAATAAGAAAAAACCATAAAACACCAAATAAAAGATGACAGATGCCATTCATAATATTTACAGACTGCACATAATCCTGATTTGTGAATTTCCCAAAAAACCGTAAGGATTGCACATAAAAAGGCGTGTAATACCGCACATTATCGATTGTATTTAGGTAAAGGTCTTTTTTAAATAGTTCAGGATTATCGAACTTTTGCGCTACTGGTATAATGTTTTGAATATCAGAAGACAAACTACTGTAATTCGCATTCAAATTACCTATAAAGAAGCCTAAAGCAATCGTTACATTTATTGCAATGACTAGAATAAGCTGTCTGGTTTCATTCTTTAGCATTTACGTTGCTTTTGGCGCTTTAGTAATATCGTAATGTATTGCTTGCAATAACAACTGAAAGCCAATAATAATGGTTAAAGTCACTAGCATGATGGTTCCTGTTGGCGCAAAAATGTCTTGACTGGAATAGAACCACCAGTTATATACGCCATAAATCAATCCGAATAAAAATAAAGGCGATCCAATTAAAATATAGATTGACGACATATTAAAATCGTAAACAAAATAGGATTTATAAATACGACTTACGAAGGTTTTTATCAATTGAGGCAAAAAAACAAACGGCATTTTCCAAACGACCATATTGGATTTTTCACCATTATAAACAGCTGGCATAGGTATATCTTTAATAACGGCTTCTTGAAAATACAATTGCGCAATTAGGGAGGTTTCAAAGTAATAACGATTGGCTATGGCTTCAAAATCTAAGCCTTTTAAGGTCTCTGTCTTAATGGCAAAAAAACCATTGGTTGGATCAAAATTATTCCAATAACCGGTAGCGGCTTTAGTTAAAAAAGACAAGCCCAAATTACCCACTTTTCTAAAAAAGGGCATTTTTCTCAAGGCTTTAAAATCTCTAAAGCGATTGCCTTTTGCGTAACTCGCTCTATTTTCAATTAAAGGTTTTACTAAATCTTTAATGTAAGTGGTATCCATCTGGTCATCGGCATCTACTTTAACAACAATAGCCATGCCATCGGCAATCGCTTTTGTAAATCCTGTTTTTGTAGCACCACCTACACCTAAATTCTTTTCGTTCTTAAGGTATTCTACATTTTTAAATGCATTTAGTGCTGTCTCAGGAAAAGGCTCTGGACTACAATCGTCTATAACATAGACTTTGGTGACCAAATCGGGTAATTTATTTAATACATCAACAATGTGTTTTGATGCATTATAATAAGGAATGACCACTGCTATGTTATTTTGGTTTTGCATTGTTAAAATAATATCTAGGCGCGATTAATAATACTGTTATGAGTATAAAGTAACCTAAAATAGTAAATACAGACCTATAAAGGTATAAATGTTCCCCGAAATATAAGGTAACAATCATGGCAAACACTAAGCCACTTAATACATTTTTGAGTCCACTTACTTTTCCAAATTTAACATATAAAAAAGACGTAAGCCATTTGATATAAATAAATAAACCAACGAGTCCAACTTCATTAATTAAACTGAGGTAAATATTGTGAGCAGAAGATGTAACTAGTAGTCTATTATTAACACCAATACCTATTGGGATGACATACGGATTTTTAGCAATATAGTTCAAATACATTACTACAAGTCTATCTCTTCCGGCCCCCAAGTCTTCATACAATTGACCAACATCTACATTTGCATCTTCCCCAGGAATGAATGTTGGTGCCGAGACTTTATTAATCACACGATTCTCTATCGTTGTAGTAATGGTTTCTATAAGTTCTAAGTTCAAAAAAAACGCGATGATTACTGCTAAAGACAAGACTACAGACAAGGCTAAAAACTTACGTGTTCTCATGATAAAAATATAACAGGAAAATACTATTAATGCGAGATAAGTGGTTCTAGAACCAGAAATCCCTATAACGGATAAGCTAGTCACCATGCATGTGATAATGAGTATTTTATTTACTTTTAATTGTTTCTGCATAAACAAACCAATGGCATAAACTAAAGAGATAAACATGGTCATGCCTAAAACAATCTTATTAGGGCCCAGGGTACCCGACAAAAAGCCACCATAAGCTTCTTTATAAACTGCGTTCCATAGAAAAGGCACAAACCCATAATGCTGTAAAAACACGAGTACAGCTTCCAATATGGCCAATATTAAAACGATGGAGGCGACTAAGTTATATTTTGATCGGTCTCGTAAATACATGGCTACTAATGCGCCGGTATAGAAGAAAACAACCATGTGGTAATAATATAAAACTGATTTAATAAACCATAGCGGCCTGCCTTTAAAAAGACTAAATAATAAGGTAAAAATCAAAGTAAAAGCACACCATAAAATAAAGGTATGCATGTGTTTTAGGTAAGCTTTAGAGCGGATATAAAATGAAATTAAGGGCCAATTATTATACAGTATAAAAAGAACTAAAAGTCCTGCAACATCAAACAATCGTAATTCATTATCGCCCTGTACACTATAATTTATAACGGGTAGATTATAAAAATAAGAAACAATCATAAGTAGTACTGCCACCCTTACATACAGAGGTTTGAACACTTGTTTTATACGCTTGTTTATGTATTCGGTTTTGGTCATTTATACAATTTGCTGATACTGAGCTATGAGGGTGTTCATTATTACACGTTCTGAAAAATGAGCCTTTACATGCCCTTTCAAATGTAATCCCTTTTTTTTTGCTGATTCCAAGTCGCAAATATACTTGATTATTGCCTGGCTTAATCGCGACGCATTTTCAGCAGGAATTAATTGACCTAAATGCGGACTTTCAATCACCCGTTTACAATCTCCAACATCACTTACTACCACAGGCAAACCGGCTAATCCATATTCTAATAACGCGATAGGCAGCCCTTCCGATTTTGAAGCTAATACAGCAATTGTAGATTGTTTCAAAATATTTGAAATGTCTGGCAAGCTTCCATAAATAAACGCTTGTTTTTCTAATTTTAAGCCTTTTATTCTATTATGAATGGCTTTAGAATACGCATCCTCAAAATCTTTCCCTACACAGTGTAAGCTCCATTCTGGATAAAGTGAATTTACTTTTTTAAAAGCCTCCAATAGCGTGAAATGATCCTTTTGTGGTCTTAAGTTTGCTAAATGGATGATTCGTTTTCCATCGCCCCCCTTTAAACTGGTAACCGCTTGGTTTGCATTTTCGATCGCAAAATTTGACAAATACATCACTTCTTTACACTTTAAATTTGTCTTCGCCCAAGCTTCTAAAGCGGTATTCACACTAAAAATTTGAGAAAAGTATCCAGAACAGATTTTTAATATTTTGAATGGGCGTTTTTCTAAAAACGCACTACCGCCATAATGATCATGCCATACTATTTTTAGTCGTTTATTAACTAATTTAAGCAACACTGCTAGAAAAAAAGAGGTAGAATGGGCATGAATAATTTCAATTTTATTTGATTTGATATAGTTGCTCAAGGTGCTAATCGCTTTAAGGTCGATTGCTTTTTTCTTGCTTAAAAATAAATAACCAACGTCTTTAGCAATACTTTCTTTTAACAACCCCTCTTCACGAGTCGCACACAAATAAGACGCAGTAATCTGCGAGGCCAAAGCATTAGCAATATTAACGGCCACGCGTTCTGCTCCTCCAGTATGTAATGAATCTATTAATTGTAAAACTCTCAAGGTACTATTTGTTTTTGGTTGTTGGTTGTTGGTTGTTGGTTGTTGGTTGTTTATATCTAATTTATGCCGTTTCACTTTTCACCCTTCACTTTTCACTTTTCACTTTTCACTATTCACTATTCACTATTCACTATTCACTTTTCACTATTCACTTTTCACTATTCAAAAGCTTAACAACTTCATGTTCAAACACATCTAATGTATACGCCTGTGACCACTCTAAAGCAGCCTCAGACATCAATTCTAAATCTCCTACATTCTCTATCGCTTTGCTAATTTGAGCTACTGCCGCTTCTAATTTTGGTTCGATTAATAAACCTCTTTTTCCATAATCCAACATATAGGGCACACATGAGATTTTTGTAACAATGGGTATGGCACCAAAAAACATGGCTTCTGCAATGGCTTTGGGCCAGCCTTCAGATTTTGAAGGTAATATAGAGAAATGTGCTTCCTTTAGGGCTTGCTTGACCACTGCTTTGGTTTGATTCCCATTAACTATCACAAAAGCACCCAGATTGTTTTCATGGATGTACTGTTCTAATGCTGGTCTTAAGGGGCCATCGCCAAATAACTCTAAGGACACGGATTTTCCTTGTTTATGCAGTTCTTCAACGATTTGAATCGCTAATAGTGGTCGTTTTCCTTTGACCAAACTCCCTACGAAAACAAACTTTAAAACAATAATGTAGTCTCGTATCGTACGCGTTTCAATTTCATCCTTTCCATAGGTCGCGGTAAAAAAAGGTTTAATATTCTTCGTTTTATTCGGCCAATCGCCATAGACCAAAACCTGCATGTTTTTAGTGAGTGTTGTGTTACTCAATAACCACTTTTGAATACGGTAACTTAAGGGTTGCTGAGCGCCCGGATCCCAGTTTCCCGCATATTTTGCAGTTTTGGGTTTCTTAGGGAAAAACAGCTGTACCACACAGCCTAACAAGCCTATGTTTCCTGGACATCGTAAATGAATATGATCGGCCCACAACATGGCTTTATACAGTTTAAAAAGTACCATCGGAATTTTTAACAAGCTCAACAAGAATTGGTTAACAGTGCTAAACTGCAAACTAGAAATAGCCACCAATTCTGGTTGCTTTTTAAAAGGTAGCGTTAATAACTCTTGAGCATACTGGTTAGGAGAGACCACTTTAAACTCCTTAACATATTTTGTCCAAACATCCATTTCTATAACGTAAGGTGCATAGGCACAAAGTTGTCCGTTTTGTGTTAATGTAGGGGCATTAGTTATGACCAGAAACTTCATTATATGTAGCCTTTTGAAGAATTCGTATTAATAACTTTAGCAGGAACACCAAGCAGTGTCACACCGCCTTCAAACGAATCGACTACTAAAGAGTTTGCTCCAATAAGACAATCATCGCCAATGCTTATTTTTCCTGCTATAACCGCATTCGCGCCAATATATACATTATTTCCTATACTGGGAACCCCTCGTTTATCATCCCGACCACTAACGCCAATGGTAACCCCTTGTGAGATATTACAATGATTACCAACACTACTTTTTGCATTTAGGATAATGCCTCCAAAATGCCCGATATAAAAGGAATGCCCTATTGTTACCGAATAAGGTATAGAAATACCGGTTAAAATTTCAATTAGTTTTTGCCAAATCAAGCATAAAACTAGAACTATATGTTTTACAACTGGAATTCTTAATTTATAACACCAATGAGCGATTCTGTATTGAAATACCGCCCAAAAGCCTTGCGTAAAAAAGAAAATGGAAAAAAAATGACCCCCATAAGTCTTGTATCTTTTATAATCTGATGCGATAAGTGAAAACAAATTCATTACTAAACTATTATTTAACTTTTGGTGGATTAAAAACTAAAGATAACCATCCTACGACTCTACCCAAACTTTCGGTAAGCGCTTCTTTCTTTTTCTTTGAAGTCAACCCATTTATAATGCGGATGGCGGTTAACAAGAATGCTGTCCCATGCCATTTAACCCGTGCTTTCAAGCTAGGTTTTGGATATTTCACCCGCCATACATACCAACCGTTTCTTAGTACCATTTTGCCATAATGAAACTGATTGGGTCTCCCTAAAGTGTCATGATTATGCACCAATTGCGCATTAGTATTTAAATAGATGTCCCCCATTTTTGTTAATCTTAACGAGAAATCAGCATCTTCGTATAAGCCATACCCTTCAAAATACGTTGCAAAACGAAGCGTTTTAAAGATTTCTACCCTGTAGGATGAAGCACCACCCATTAGAAGTTCAATGTTATAAACTTTCCCTGAAGGCGGTAAAAAACTCACAGGCCTTCCGTGTGAAAAATCAGGCATTATTCCTGGTGCTGCATTGGGTTGCAAAGCCAATTTAGAACGTATTTTAAAACGTAAGGGCTCACTTCGCATCCAGCCATCATAATAAAATTTCGAAGGATCTTGTAAGCCATCCGTCTTCTCCCATTGGACTTCATTGGTAATATAGCCCCCAACAGCTAATGTCTTTGGATGTGTGTCATAGGTGCCTAGCAACTGTTCAAAATAACTTGGCGACAACACAATATCATCATCTAAAAAACAAACGATTTCAGATGACTCCTCAACTTTACTTATTCCAAAATTCCGTTGTTTGGTTAGTCCACGGTCTTCAGCAGACACTTTAAAGTACTTTAGATTTTTAAACTGATTTTCAGCTAAAATGTTTTCCGTTTCAGTAGTGGTAGAGCCATCAATAATGAGTATCTCGTTGGGGTAAAATGTTTGACTAGTCACCGAATGCAACAATTGCAACACCGGTTGCGGGCGCATATAGGTACAAACAATCAATGTAAAGGGTTTACTCATGAACTTCTAATTTAGCAATAAATACATCATGAATTGCAATAAAATAAGCATGCCGCATCAACTTGGTTTTCCAGATTTCACGATTGTTATGCTGAATGTTTTCAAAATCGGCAGATGATAAAGCCTCATGAAAGGCTAAAATATGCGCTGGCATTTTATGAACCTCAGCTTCCTCAATAATCACACAATGGGTTTTCCAATCGATAGTGGTATGTAATGGTAAGCGACAATCTGTATTTAACAAAATAGGAATACGCCCCATGGCTAAGGTTTCATAAAAACGGACAGAAAAATTACCCACGCCACGACTGCAAAAAGTATAGGCATTGTTAAAGATATTCTCGTAAAACTCAATCATTGATTTTTGCTTTTCCGCTTCAGAAGTCACGCCAGCACGATACTTGTTTCTTAAGATAAAATGGGAGTCTATGCGATTATCTTTTAATAAAGCCGATAGATACCCTGCACGCTTTACACTTGACGGATAAAAGACTTGCGCGTCTACCAACACCCTATGTAATGCCCTTATTACACCAACTTTTAAGTGACCTACGCCTTCTTTTAAATACTTTAAAAATCCCGATTGAGCATGCCCAACAAATCCAATAGAAGGCTTCTTTGTTTTCTTTAAAACAGAAAAAGAGTTTGGCATTTGTGCTACATAAGGATCGTTTATAAAAGCGGGCATAATAAAATTCGTGTCACTCAACGTACTGTCAAAACCACCCAATCTAAAGGTATAACTGTTTTTTATATAATTAGTAAACCCAAAATCGCCTGCTGTATAGATCCATAAGGGTTTGTGATTTGTTTTTGAAGCCTTTAAAAGGGCATCGAACGCCTTTTTGTGTTTTATAAAACGAGTGTAATCAATGGGCATCACGATAATATCACAGGCTGCAATACTTTCCACTACTTCATAATAGTGTGCTAGCCGCTCATCGGGTTTGAAATGCAGATCAAACAACAACGGAAACACTTCCTTACGATGCGTTTCGGTTAAAAACTGAGTATCGGTATACAGTTTAAGCATGTTGTTGTTGTTTTAGCTTTTGACTCCAAAGCACACTTTGTTGCCATTGTTTTTTAAATCGTTTCTTAAATGCGATTGGGTTTTTAAAGCCGTTAGCCTTTAACAACTTTAAAAATAGTAATAATTTATAGCCTAAAAGTTGCTGCTTCGTAAAATAGGTTTGATATAATAATTGAATGGTGGGTGATGGTTTTGGCTGAATCGCTGCATCCTCCCATTGCTGTTTAATTTTAGTTCTATAACCCCCCATTGGAGCTTTAAGATGTGTAATACTTACATCGGCTAAAAAAATAACATCTTCGCCTAAATGGCGCAATTGCATCCCGAAATCGGAATCCTCACCATAATTGAATTCATAGTTTAAATTAAAAGCTGTTTTCTGTATTAATTCAGATTTAATAATTGAATTTCCTGATCCAAAAATACTGGTTTGTGCAGTCTTGAAAAAGGTTTGGGCTTCATGCGATTGCAAATAAACGGTAGATGCAACTGTTACGCCATACTTTTCGATAGCTTTAAATAGTGATTCAATTAAGTTGGACTTAAATCTATTGTCGTCATCTCCTAAAAGTGTCCATTCACTTTCCACTTGGGATAATGCGATATTTCTGGCATTACAAACCCCTGGTTGGTGGGTGAAGGTATGCTTAATAGTAAATGGCCAGATTTCTGTTAATAGATAGTCTAATTCTGACACTGCATTGGATTGTGGATTCTGTTCTACAATAATCACGTTTTTAGGCAAATGGGTTTGTTTAGCCAAATCCTGTAGCACATCGTACAAGTATTTTTTTCTACCTATCGTTGGAATAATAACATCAATGGATTTGTTTTCAATTTCCCTTTTAGTGGATTGTATTGCAATTGTTTCTAAATTAAAATCGGTTTTTAATCGTTTGTAGAAAACACACTTCAAAACACTAAACACAGAAGTCTTGCGCTCAAATATGGCATAACACCAAGCTAAGAAAATTACCCAAACCCACTTGTAATGTTGTCTTACAAACTTAAAGAGTTCTTGTTTCGACGCTTGCGGCGTTGTAATGACTTCTGTAGGTTTTGAAGTCAATAGTTTATGCTCAGAATAACAAAACAGACCTTCTACCATGGCACGTTTTGCTAATGAGAGCAAAAAGTAGTCAAAGGATTCATTATGGTTTAAGTGTCTTGTTAAATTGCGGAGTACTTCGGTATTTAATCCGCCAATATGGCTACTCATCAACCAGGTGGGATAGGTTACTGTTTTATTTACCTTCAAAAAAAACGAGCGTTCAACATAGCCAAGCTGTTTGGGTAAATAGTCAGTGGTTGATGGATTATAAGAGGCAAAAATGCGTTCGTGGTGAAAAATAGTCTCAAAAGCTTCACTATTCACGTGCTCCTTTAAATGTTCATGACACCAAACCACCAAAGTCTTTCTGTTTGTTTGCGCTATCGTTTTTAAGGTTATTGGCACTGGATTACCAGTATCAAAAAGTGACACAGGCTCAAGTGCTTCATCTAAAATTGAAGATACCACTCCGTCATTATGTAACACTATAAACATCATTAATCTGTAATCATTTTAAACGGTATATTCCCTACAATGGCTGCATATTTTGAAAAACTACTGTGGTACATTTTACCACATTTCAAAAAATAAATAGACTCACTTTCAGAGAGCATAAAAAAATCTAAAAGCGTTTTTAAGTGCCCTTGAATTGGCGTGTCACCACCAAAGTTATCCATATGAAAGGGATTACCTTCCACCAAATACACGGATTCTCTTTGTTTAATCGTTTCTAAAAAACGAATACTATCTGAAAAAGCATAACATTTATAATGCGTGTCTTCTAAAATAGGCTTTATTTTTTGCTGTAGCTGCTCTAGTAGTACATTCTGTTGTTTACCATCTAATACCAACGCCGTCGTATCCTTAAAATCACCCATTAAGCTGGTGAATCGGGTATGAAAAGCAATATATTTTTCATTTTCTACAGCCTTTAATTTACTGTTTAGCAGTGCTGATTTTTTAAACACCATATTGAAGTTCTTACGCCAATGCGCTTCCTTCTCTTGCGTGGTCCATTCTGGATATAGCGTATTCGAATAATCAATGTTCGCATAAACAAGAAAGGTGTCGGCCTTAGAGTCCTTAATTATTTGTAACGGATGACACTCAAAGTCATTGACCAGGTATAAAATTTTTGTTTTTAGTGGATGGTACTTAATAGCCGCTCTGTTCATTTGCCATTGTACTTGATTAGGTTCTAAAAACACCGCTAACCTAAAAGGCGTATCAAACTGAATAAAAAACTCATAATCCAAGATTTTAGCAATATCATAAAATGAGATTATACCTTTCAGTCTATCGACCAAGCCACCATGAGGTACAACGCCGTTAAAGCAAATAATGATTCGTTTTTTAGGATTGCTTTTAAAACTGAATTGTTGACTATGAAAAGCTAACAATTTTAAACGTTTAATACGTTTACCAAAAGTTTTTTTTATGTTTTTGAATCGGCTCAATGCTTATGCTTTTGATAGTACAGCTCTATAAAAGTCTATGTTCTTACCTACCTGTTTCTCAATATCAAAGGTGGTTTCTACTTTTTTTCGTGCGGCTTTGCCAATACTGGCACACAATTTTACATCATTTAAAAGCATGGTGATTCTTTTGGCATATCCCTCAATATCTGCAGGATGCACTAAATAGCCATTCACGCCATCATCTATTAATTCTTGAGCCCAACCCATATTTGTATTAACGACTGGTTTTTGGAGCGCCATAGACTCTATGGTAACCATACCCAAGGTTTCGGCAAAGGAAGGAAAGACACAAACCTGTGCTTTCTTTATGTGTGATTTTACTTCTGAATAGGGAATCTTACCCAGGTAGTTTACCTTCGGTTTTGCTTTATCAGAAAACAGTTTTTCCATTAATTTATAAGTTGAATCACTTCCGGTTTTAATATCTGGCGCATCCCCTCCTATTAATACCAGCTTCGCTTTTGAATTGGTTTCTAATACTGTATTAAAAATTTGAGCCAATTCTAAAACCCCTTTTTTTCTAATAATCGTACCAATGTATAAAATAGTATTGACCTCAAAATCCTGAGGCGTTTCATTCACAAAACGTTCCAATTGTAGCCCGTGGTGAATGGTTTTAATCTTGTTTATATTTAGTCCAAAAATTTTTTGGGTTTCTGCACCTGCAAAGGTGGTTGGTGCAATATAAGCTTGGCCCCCTTTTAACGCTATTTTTTCGAAGACAAAATTTTTAAACTTCTGTCTTCGGTTATCTAATTTACAAAAATAAGCATCACTGCCATGAAACCGAATCACTAAAGGCACTCGAAAGCGCATAAAAGCTGTGACACCTGTCCAATCTGGTGCTTCTAACAAATCAATAGTTTCTTTTTTAATAATAGTATTTATATAGTTTTGTAAGTACTTCCGGTATTTAAACCAAGTAAACAATTCATAACTTTTCTTTTGAATAGAATGAATGACGACTCCTGAATCCTCAAAAACAACATCTCGTTCTTGATGATATGTAAACACTGTTACTTTTACACCTTTTTGCACTAAAGCAATCGCCAGATTTTTTATACTGGTAGCTATCCCTGCAGCATACTTTATATTAGGGTGTGGATATTCTGGTGTTATAAAAGCTATATGCACTAGATAGATTTAATTGTTTATTATTTGGCTAATATTTTTTTAAAAAGATACTAAAATGTATTTTAAATTTAATTCTTTATAGATTATTATCATTAGCAAAAATTAAACTGAATACCGCAGCGCCTTTATCATTTAAATGTAAATTATCTCTAAATAATATTGGATCTTTTACTGCTCCTGAGTAATCTTTTAAATCTGGAACCTTTTCTTTAAGAAGACTAAAATACTTTAAATTTTGTGTGTCTGGCCGCATAGGAGAAGAAAAGAAACCAACATTAAGGTTTTTAGTTTTAATATATTCCAATATCTCTTGAAATAACTTGTTTTCTGCTATAATTTCTGAAGGCAAATTATATGTGCTTTTAAAATTAGTGCCAGGATTTGGCATAAAACCATTGTACTTAGAAACCATAGATTTTTTATCAATACTATTCGCAAATAATTCTCTCACACCTAACTTTTGATCGTATAAAGTGAATCTTAAAAAAGGAAAATTATCCAGCATGAAATTATTATCGCATTCACTCAGATAGTCTTCTACAGCCCTACTTTCATCTTTGAAGGGTAATAATTGATTATTTAAAAAAAAAGAATAGGCATCAGGCAAATTATAATTATAATCTAATTGAATAAATATTTTTTCATGTGCTACTTTGTAATCTTCTATGGCTTTTAAAAACATGAAAATATCTTTTAATCGTGCACTTTGGACACCTAAATTAATGGTTGTTTTTCCTGTTATAGAATCCAAGATCTCAGGGTTTATTATGTTTTCAACTCTGGATGACCCAAGAAGTATATAATCTACTTTCTTGTTTGCATACGTTCTAAAATATTGAAATTTTGTTCGTGCACCTTGTGCATATACTTTTGAATATAATATGTCTAATAGTTTTAAACTAATAAGGCTTAACACCAAGACAAATAGTATGTATTTAAAAAATTGTTTCATCTAAAATTGAAAATATATAAAATCCTGGGGATTTGAAAAGCTACCCAAAACAAAAATAACAAGAATACAAATCGTTAGTTTAACCAAACTATGTTTACCCGAAATTGGTTCTTGCTTAAATCTAGAAAACCATTCTACACTAATAAACCCTAACAGTAGCAATACTAATTCGGGAGCATAACGATCTATACTTAAATATTCGATTTTGAAATTTAATCTGGTAATTCTATATAAATAATTAAAGGCCTCCATGACTGTATCTGCTCTAAAAAAAACCCAAGCAATACAGGTGAGCACAAACGTTATCATAATTTGAAATGCTATTATAACTCCAGATTTAAAATTGTTGATTTTTATATTTGAAGTATGTCTTCTGTTTGTTTTAGCTAACAACGATGGTAAGAAATACAGAGCATTTAAAAATCCCCAAACAACAAAAGTCCAGTTTGCTCCATGCCAAAATCCACTGACTAGAAAGATAATGAATACATTTAGTACTTGTCTTTTTTTACTACCTCTAGACCCCCCTAGAGGAATATATAAGTAATCTCTAAACCAAGTAGAAAGTGAAATATGCCAACGTCTCCAAAACTCTCCAATATTTCTTGAAAAATAGGGGTAATTAAAGTTAATCATCAAATCAAATCCAAACAATCTCGAAATCCCTATGGCCATATCGGAATATCCTGAAAAATCACCATAGATTTGAAAAGCAAAATACACAGCACCCAATATCAAGGTCATTGCACTGGCACTTTCATAATTTGAAAAAATACTATTCACATAAATGGCACAGGAGTCGGCTATGACCACTTTTTTTAATAATCCCCAAACAATTAAATGCAGTCCAGATTTGGCACGTTCTAAATTAAATGTTCTTTTGCTTTGAAATTGAGGTAGTAAGTGGTTGGCTCTTTCTATGGGACCTGCTACCAATTGAGGAAAAAAAGCCACAAAGGCAGAAAAATCTATAAAATTAGAAGTAGGCTGAAGCTGTTTTCTGTAAACATCGATGGTATAACTTAAGGTTTGAAAGGTATAGAATGAAATGCCCACAGGTAGTATAATATTCAAAGTCGATGTTTGCATAGTGACACCTATCGCGCTCCAGCCCTCCACCCAACTTTCAATAAAAAAATTATAATATTTAAAAAAACCTAAAAGCCCTAAATTAGTGATCAAACTAACCGCCAGAATTCTTTTTCTTGATTTAGGACCTTCTGTATTTGCTAATTGTTTTGCGACAAAGAAATCTACAAGAGTACTAAATAGTATTAAACTTAAAAATCTGTAATCCCACCAGCCATAAAACACATAACTAACTATAAGTAAAAATAGATTTTGAATTTTTAAAGTTTTTTTAAAAACAAACCAATACAGTAAAAAAACTACAGGCAAAAAGCCTAGAAAAAGAAGTGAATTAAAAAGCATCTTAGAGTATCTTTTTGATTGCTTCCCAAATATTTTTGGATGCCCTTGTAGGTGATTTCCCTGCAACTATTTCAAACCATTTTAAGCCCTCTTCAACATTAGAGGTTTTGCCTTCTAAAATATTCTTAATAATGGCTTCTAAGTCTTTTTTATCTGTACAAAAAACAGCTGCGTCCTGACTAGGCATCGATCTAAAATGCACATAGTTGTAATTTTGACCGATATCACGAATCCCTTTTTTTAATTGTGGTTGTTCATATTTATAGTAAATACATGGCTTTTTATGGGCCACGAAATCGAACACGGTAGAGGAACAGACGTTGGTCACAAATTCACTGTGCTCGCAAACATTATACAGTAATTTAAAATCTTCTTTTGCTGGTAAAACTTGATTCCATTGATCACCAACAGGTTTCCAAATGGGATCGATAACTTCAATAAGGTCTTTATTTGCGGCTATAACCGCATCATAGCGCTTTGTAAAATCGACAGGGCATTTACGGTAAATAATACCCAGATTTTCACCTTTTGCATTAAGGCGTCTAACCGCATTTGCCAGATCTTCTAAATAGTATTGGTCTAAGGGCGATGTGGTTTCATCATCTCCAGAAAAACAAATGTATTTCTTATTTTCATCCAGATTATATGCTTTAAAAAAGGCTGCTCGCGATTGTTTTAAACTGTTATCAAAATGCGGTTCAAATTGTGGTGTTCCTGTGACTATAACCTGTTCGTCCTTTACATAAGGATAATATTTCAAAACCTCAACTTTCATTAAATCACTCCAAACAAAATAGTAATCGGTTTCCACCACTTGCATGGCTTTAGGGACATTATCCCAAGAATAGACAAAAGCAACGGTTGGAATACCTAAATCTTTAGCCGCTAATAAGGCACTAATTGCTTGTGTTGCACGTTGCGTTGTACAGAATATTAAGTCTGGTTTATGCTGTTCTAATTGTGCTTTACAATACGCGTATTTAGAAGTCGAGCGCTCTAAGGCGTTAATTTTTTTACGAAGTTTAACCACGCCAACTTCTGAGGAATACAAACCAATAAGCAGTTTTGTATAAACACTTTTAAACGTATTTTTTAAACCCTTATAACTAAATGGGAACTTATAGGTTGGGTAGACCGAATCATTAAATTTATCACGGGACACATTGAGCTCCGCACGTTTTCGGGCTCTGGAGAAAATGGGTAATAGTTTATGACTGCTATGGTCTTCAATCTTAACCTCCTGAAAGCCCAACTCTTCTTTTAAAGAAAAAACTGTATTGTTCCAATAGGTAATATCAAAGCCCATGTGCTCACCAATCGCTTTAAAATCAGTAAAGGCAAAGTTTCTCAACCCTACGCCATCAGGAAAAAAAACAAATACTTTTTTTTTCATATTTATTTCCTGTGAAAACAGGACTCTTTTTTTCTTTTAATTTTAGGACTATAAATTATCCCTTTTGGTTTTTTAATTTATCGCGTTGTACCTGCTCGATTGGTAAAATATCTTGACTTTTAAAACGCAACGCTTTATGTACCGCATTCAAATCACGAGACAACTTACGCAAACCCATGGGCTCTAAAGACGCGGCGTGGTCTGTACCTTTCCAGGTCCTGTCTATAGTATAATGCCGTTCTATAATATTAGTCCCTAAGGTGTAGGCAGCTACATCTACCGCAATGCCTAAATGGTGTCCAGAAAAACCAATATGTTTTACGGTGTCTTTATACTTGTCCATTAACACATTAATATCTAATAAGCAGACGTCCTCAAAGGGCACGGGATACCCTGAGGTACAATTGTAAAGCACTAGGTCTTGATTTCGATTGTACTTTTTAAACAAACGGACCAAATCGTCAATCTCGTCTTTAGTGGTCATTCCTGTAGAAATATGAATTTCGCCTTTATAGTTTTCACATAACCACACCAACATCGCCACATTATTATTACAGGCTGAAGGAATTTTTATAAACTCAGGATGTAAAGATGCAATTTCTTTTGCCGAGCTTAGATCCCATACAGAGGTTGAATACACAAGACCAATTTCTTCGCAATAGTCCTTTAGTTCCTGATGTTGCGTCACATCAAACTCTAAAAATTCTCTGTGAGCCCCATACGTGTTTCCATAAGCGTTCATGGGATTAGGATGCGGACTATTATACTGTTCTTCAGTGAGCAACTCTTTATTGTGTCGCTTTTGAAATTTCACCGCATCTACATTACAAAAGATTTTTGCTACTTTAATTAGTTCTTTTGCAATGCTCATGTCGCCTTTATGGTTACACCCAATTTCAGCAATAATATATGGTTTTTTATAGGTATTCATCACTTAGAATCTTTTATTATAATTCATTATAAACTGGCAGGCTTCTCTAATCGCTCCAGCACCAGAGGGTTTAGATAATACGACATCTGCATTTTGCTTTACAATAGCTGTTGCATTATTAGGCACTAAAGACCAGCCGACGCTACAAATATTGGCTAAATCGTTAACGTCATCACCTAAATAGGCAAAATTATTAATGTTTAGGTTTTGTTCTTTTATAATGTGCTGAAGCAAACTGTATTTGTCTTTCACCTCTAAATATACGTGTTCAATTTTTAGTTTTTGCATACGTCTAGCAACTAATTCAGAGTTTTCTGAAGTCATCACCATCACTTCTATGTCAAACTGTCTCATTATTTCTAAGCCCATACCATCACGCATATCAAAACTTTTCGTATGCTCACCATCTTTAGTATAGGTTATGGTACCATCTGTAAACACACCATCGACATCTAAGACCACATGTGTTATTTTTGAGGCTTCTTTAGCTCTTTTTTGACGCTCGATAAGCAACTGTTCTACCGCTATCCAGTCGTTTTCTGTATCTATTTCTAATAGAGACGCTTCAGGCATTTTTACTACAGCCGTTTTTTCTCCTAGTCTGTTTTTATTTTTTTTAAGTGCGTCCTTTGTGGTCGTATAAACGGCCCCATTTTCTATTAATAATCCGTCAAAATCTTGACGTCGCGGACGTTGTAATGGGTTATAATTTATAGGCGTCCCATTTTCATTCCACAAAAAACGATGGGTATTCACTACGGTTAATGCAGAATCATAGCCTTCATTTAATTTTGACAAACAGGCATTGATGTCTGCTCTTGTAGTAAAGGGAGACGTGGCTTGCAATAAACAAAAGGCATCAAAATCATAAGCAATACGCTCACAAAACTCTAACATGGCCATTTCTGTAGATGCTGTATCACTAGCACTTTCATCACTTCTCAAGTGTGCTTTTACTTTAGTGGTCCACTGGTATTCTTTTGCAATAAAACTGATAATCGCTTCATCATCTGTATAAATGATAATTTCATCTAAATCTGAAAAAATAGCTTCACCTAAAACCCAAGTAAATAATGGTCTTCCAACCATTTTACGTTTGTTTTTATTAGGGATGCCTTTTGAGCCTTTACGCAATGGAATAAATCCTATTCTCTTCATTGATTAGAAAGTATTGTTTAGTAATAATGCCACTAAAATACACATTTTAGCAGTGGAATAGCAAAAAAACAGGGTCAAAAGGTAAGCTATGATAAAACTTTGAAAAGATATGCTATCTCACTATTTAATGGCATTTGATGATTTCCTACAAACAGTCCATTTTCATCCAAATATTTGGCGTTTTTCATGTCGCCAAAAATTTCATAATCAAAATAGGATAAGACTTCATTCTTTGTGAAATCACCAGTAACAATGGGTCTGCAATCTATATTGTGTTTTGTGAGTTTTTCAACAATATCTTTACGTTTTAATTTTGACTCTGGTTTAATTATTAAACTAAAACCAAACCAACTACTATTGCCTGTATTCCTTTGAATATAAAACTCTTTATGATCTTTAAACAGACTCACGAAACATTCCGCATTCATTCGTCTATGCTTTAGGAAATCTGGTAGCTTTTTTAATTGCTCTATCCCTATTGCCCCACTCATCTCTACAGGTCTTACATTATAACCTGGCAAAACAAAACGAAAAGACTCTGTAAACCAATCCTCACTTTTATTAGCTACTTTATTTTCTTTTGGCAGATGTCTTGTCCAACCATGCGCTCTTAAACTTATTAGCACATGGTATAACTCTTCATCATCTGTGGCAATTAATCCGCCTTCCATAGTTGCCATATGATGTGAAAAGAAGGTGGAAAAAGTTCCCATAAGACCAAAGGTACCCGTTTGCTTTCCTTTAAACTCGGCTCCCATCGACTCACAATTATCTTCTATCAAAATAATATCCCGCTCTCCAATAATTTCATTTATGGTATCAAAATCGTTAGGATTTCCTAGTAGATTAACTGCAAAAATCATTCTAGTTTTGTCAGTCACGGCTTTTGCCAACTGGTCTAAATCGAAATTTAAAGTGTGTAAATCGACGTCAACGAATTTCAGCTTTAAACCATATTGGTATAATGGATAATAGGTTGTCGACCAGGAAACCGCGGGTACAATAACCTCATCCCCGCGTTTTAATTTGGGATTTTTAGTATAAAACAAAGCTGCTACAGCCAATAAATTAGCCGAAGAACCAGAATTCACCATCAGGCAAAATTTTGCTTTTATAAAGTGAGCAAACTCCGTTTCAAATTGTTTTACCTGTGCTCCCATGGTATACATATCGCTAGCAATAACCTTTTGTATCGCCTCAATTTCTTTTTCATCCCAAGTGGAAGTCGCTAATGGATATTTAATCATTAATTACGGTCTTTTTATAATAGTCATAGGTTAATTGAATGCCTTCTTTTAACGATGTTTTTGGTTGCCATCCAAAAGCTTTTAGTTTGGTATTGTCAATCAATTTTTGTTTCATTCCTACGGGTTTAGACAAATCGTGTTCAAATTCTCCTCTAAAATTTATACTTGCAGCAATACTTTTGTAATATTCATTAATCGTATAATCTTCACCTAATCCAACATTTAAGTTCTGTGGCATGGTTTCAAAATTGGAGATGGCATAAAATATAAAATCTGCTAAATCCTGAACATACATAAATTCTCTTCTGGCTTCTCCATCACCCCAGATAGAAATGCTTTTAAGGTTATTAACTTTGGCATCATGAAGTTTTCTAATAACAGCTGGCACCATATGTGAATGTTCTGGCGAAAACTTATCGTACTTACCGTATAAATTACATGGAATAATTGTTTTGTACTCAAAGAAGTCATCTTCTTTAGTTATGTATTCACACAAGCGTGTTGTTACAATCTTTGCTAAGGCATAACCTTCATTTGAAGGCTCTAACTCCCCTTTTAATATTAGATGTTCCTGTAACGGATTGACCGCATCTCGAGGATACATGCAAGAGCTTGATAGATTAATAAAACGCTTTATTCTATTTGCTTTTGCAGCCATTATAATATTTCTACCGATGTCTAAATTCTTAACTAAAAAGTTAACAGGATGTGCAATATTATCTTGTATCCCTCCTACTAATCCAGCGGCATGAATAACATAATCTGGTTGATGTGTTTTAATATAAGTACAAACTGCTAAGAAATCTTCAAGATTAAGTTCTTTTCGATTTGGTGCTAAAATGTGATGATCCTGTTGATTAAAATCCAAGATATTTTTACCAACCATTCCATTTCCACCTGTTAGTAAAATCTTCATACTTATTATTTACTATTGTTTTTTAAAACGTGCTTTAAATCATGTTCTACCATAATTTTAACCAAGGCTTTAAAAGATGTTTTATTAGGGTTCCAACCTAAATTTTCTTTTGCTTTTGTGGGATTCCCTAACAGGGTTTCTACTTCTGCTAAACGGTAATAATTGGGATCAATTTCAATAAGTGTTTTATTCGTTTTGGCACAAACACCTTTCTCCTGTTCACTATGCCCTTCCCATTTGAGTGCTATACCTGCTTCGGCAAAGGCCAATTCACAAAACTCTCTAACGGTGTGTTGTTCTCCTGTACCAATAACGTAATCTTCTGGCACCTCCTGTTGCAACATGAGCCACATACATTCTACAAAATCTTTGGCATACCCCCAATCGCGTTTAGCTCCTAAATTTCCAAGATATAATTTATCTTGAATACCATGCGCAATGCGGGCAACAGCTAATGTTATTTTCCGAGTTACAAAAGTCTCGCCACGTCTTTCAGATTCATGGTTAAACAATATACCATTCACAGCATACATACCATAAGATTCACGGTAGTTTTTGGTAATCCAAAACGCATAAAGTTTTGCAACACCGTAAGGTGATCGCGGATAAAAAGGCGTCGTTTCAGTTTGTGGTGTCTCCTGTACCTTACCAAACAATTCTGAAGTTGAGGCCTGATAAATTCTGGTTTTTGTAGTTAAATCACAAATACGAACGGCTTCTAGTAATTTTAAGGTTCCTATGCCATCTGTTTCAGCGGTGTACTCTGGCATATCAAACGATACTTTAACATGTGACTGCGCTGCCAAATTGTAGATCTCATCGGGCTGAATTTCTTTAACTAATCGAATGAGATTAGTCGCATCTGTCATATCGCCATAATGCAATTTTATATTTTGCTTTTTATGTAAATCCTTTAATAATGTATCAATATACAAATGCTCAATACGCTCGGTATTAAAAGTAGAACTTCTCCTTATAATACCATGTACCATGTAATTCTTTTCTAAAAGTAATTCTGCCAGATAAGAACCATCTTGACCATTTATTCCTGTTATTAAGGCTACTTTCATTTTTATTTTTTTTGAGAGATAAAGGTACTTAATTCTGGTTTTAAAGTCTCTTTATCTATTTTTATTAAATTTTTACCATCAATGGTATTGTACCCATTCAAATATATTAAAAGTTAAATAATAAAAACCAACAAAGCGCTCAAAACAAACAAATGGAAATCACACTAATAAACATTTTATATCGTCATCTTAAACCCATCTTTAAAGGAAAAACTAAAGATTTGAAGCTATTAATAGGTCAAGTTTTTAAGTTCTTTTTTTAATTCCAAAGTTTCTTTTCTAACTGGCTTTCTTGATTTTAGAATTATGGGCAAATTATATAGTGTAAAAAAAAAGACTTTCATAAAAGACCTAAAATACAGCATGTCTTTGACTGCATATTTTCTAAAATTATGTGCGAGCGCTTTAACAACCTGCAATGTAGGCTTAGGATAATAAACCAGATAATAACGAAGGGTATTTCTTAATTGATGCTCAAATCTAAAATAATTACGCCCTAGTTTTTTTCGCTTTGTGACATCTACTCTATGGTTTACAATTATATCATCAACGTATTTAATGGCAAACCCTGAGTCTAAAACCTCTAAAGCTAATGCCGATTCTTCTCCGTATATATCCATCCAAACCGGAAAGCCGTTTGTAGCATGATACACCGTCTTACGTATTGCAAATCCACAACCAACAAAATCATTTGTAAAGTGAGATGTACCATAAATTGCTTTTTCTAGTGCTGCTTGGTCAGAATCAAAACAACCTCTCACTTCCTGAAATGCTAAGATGCCAATAGTTTTATTACTTTCAAATTCAGTTTCAATATTTTTAATAAAATGATTACTTATTGGATGTGCATCATCATCCAGTCCTATAAAATAATTTCCTTTTGCTTGATTATAAAGTGTGTTTCTTGCAGGGGAAGCACTAATACTTACTGGAGACACTGTCCAATTTACCCAATCAAAGTCAGACCTAATTTTTTCTGTTTCTTTACAGCCATCTATAAAAACTAAAACTTCATGTTTAGATATATCGACCATTTCCTTAAGTCTATTTAAAGTAAAGGTTAAATCTTCAGTTCTGTTTTTAGTAACGATTAAAAAAGATAACTGCATACTTAATTTCGTTTTAGTAATATGGTGTTATACAATGTTACTATTTTAGGCTTTAATGCAATACGATTGTAGTTTTCCTTAATAAAAGTTACATTATAACCTTGTGCGCTTTCTCTTAATGTCTCATTAAATATCGCCTCCTTAATTAAAACTGCAATACGATTTTCATCCAAAGGATTATCAATTAAAAATCCATTTACACTATTTGTAATCACTTCTTCTGTCACGCGACCAGGATTAGATTGTATAGGAAAAGCACCCATTCCCATAGCCTCTAACAAGGCATTTGGCATACCGTCTGAAAGACTATTTGCAATATGAATAGCTGTACTACCCATAATTTCCAATAATTGTTTGTTTTTCATAAATTGATAACGAGACTGTATCTTTATATTTAGTGCCGAGAGTTTTTTACTGTTTCTAACAACTGATTGAATACTAGTATCTGCGCTATAAATTATAATTTCAAAAGCAGCTAATGTTTCTTTTGAAATGGTTTCTAAAGCGCTTAGAACTATTGATGCTTTTCCCAAACCATCGTCATAACCTTTAATTAAAATCACCCTTCTTTCTCTTGTGGGCTTAATTGCGATAGGGTCAAGCGTTAAACCACCGTTCCCAGGAAAAACACCTAAAAAAACGCCTTTAAATTGATGCGACAACGCAATACCATAATCACGTTTGCAATCTGTTATTAAATAATTGACGCGTTGTAGAAACGTTTCTACTTCTAATTTTGAAAAACCCTTCTGTTCAAAATAAAATAAGTCGCTTCCCCAAGAAGAATAGATAAATGGAATTGTATTCGTTTGCATCGTTTGTAAAATAGGAAACCCCGCCAATTGCATTTCAAAACAATGCACTATATCTGGTTTTTCTTGTTTTAAAAGTTGTTCGAATACTTTAGAAGTACTTTTGGTATTATATTTTAGAAGCCATTTGTATAATTCTGGCCATTTTGTTTTAACTCTGCTTCTCATTGGAAAGTCCCAACGCAACTTCCACCCTTTTATTTGTTTTACCCAGTCAATTTTATCTGCTTTGGGGCCACCATCAGTGATATCAAACCAAATAACCTCATGACCAGCATCTTTCAATTGGTTTACCCATTGAAAGAAATGGTGATTAGGGATGGCGACCATTAAAATCTTCATAATTACAATTTAAATAGTGGTTTAAATTTTGTATCGCCTCTTTTTACGAATTTAAAAATTCTGTAGAAAAAGTGAATACGTGACATTTTTAGTTTTAAATCAAAGGTATAAGCCAGTTGGTTTTTTGTAATAAAATCTAAGCAATTATTAGCCGCTTTCATGTTTCGCTCTGCTAAGGCTTGCCTAAAAAAACCTAAGGTCATTTTTAAGATGGCTAATCTTATTTTATTTGATGCCGAGAGATTTAAAACGGTTCGTTTTGCTTCAAGGTATGACTCTAAACCGTAATCCACGTTAGTATAAAAATTATGAGTTGAAGAGCTCTCACCTACGCGATAAAAAATGAGTGGTTTGTTTATTATAGCATATGTTTTGGTATTAAATAATGCGCGCGCATACAAATCGTGATCTTCAAGAATGTGTAAGTCTTCACGAATGGGCAAATACTTTTTTATCGTAGCTGCTTTCCATAGTGGCGCCAACATCATCATAGGAAATGTTCCTGTCGCAAAATCTTCAAATACATTTGAACTATACAGAATTTCTGGTTGATTAGCCGTAGTAAATAAGTGGGTATCAAAATGGCCTTTAAACGCTTGCAATTGACAAACTACAAAATCATGATTCATGATAGCTTCTCGCTTTTTTTGTAAATGCTCCGGGTGCATAATATCGTCACTATCGAAAAACTGAATGTACTCACCTTTAGATAAACTTACACCGTAATTTCTACAACTACTTGGTCCTTTTACTTTATTTTTAGGTCTTTTGTATAAAGTAAAACGAATGTCTTTTCTTATATAATTTTTAACAGTATTTACTGTGTTATCATCACTGCCATCATCTACTATTATACACTCCCAGTTTTTATAAGTTTGGTCACTAATATAGTGTAATGTTTCTTCTATTAAATGCGCGCGATTATATATGGGGATAATAATAGAAATCATACTCCCTGTTTTTTAAAAAATAGAAATGCTTTAATAAACAGTTTGAATTTTTCGGTTAAACTAAAATCAGTGTTCACCAATCCGGAAATGGTTATAAACTGACCAATCATTTTTGGACTGTAGCTTTTATTAGCTTTAAAATACTGATTAATGTTTTCTGTTTGAAAGGTTTCTAAAACCGCTTTTAGTGCTTCTGAATTAAAAAACCCCTTATTCGCTTTCAGCGCTTTTTCTTTTAAATAAATTAAGGTTCTTAGCTCCTCAAAATTTAACCGCTCTGTAAACGAAAATTGTTTGATGTAAGCTTGCTTTTCTTCTGCTGAATATTCAAAATCTATTTGACTTAACATATTAAATCGAGATAAACTAGCACGTTTACGTTGTATCTCTTTTTTTGTGATCGATACCTGATTGTCATGGACTCTGTATAAAAATAAGGCCTCCTGAATATTGTATAATTTACCTAATTGAGACAGCCTTACCCATAAATCATAATCTTCCGCTGGTTCATATTCTGTATTGTAGTTTATTTGATTATCATCTAAAACAGATTTTCTAATCATTGCTGTTGGGTGACCTATGCAAGAATCCTTTAGCAACCCTATTTTTATTTCCTCGTGATGCTCCGGAGCCTCAATTACAATTTCTGAATCTATAATTTTAAAGACAGAGCCACAAACCACTATATTATCATCGTTTTCTAATACCTCTATTTGCTTTTCAAACCGATGTGGTAAACAAATGTCATCACCATCCATACGGGCAATGTATTTACCTTTTGAAATGGTCAAGCCATAGTTTAAACTATTAGTATAGCCTGAGTTTTTAGACTTGATTATTAAGTTGATACGACTATCATTAAACGCTTTTATAACTCCTACTGTATTATCTGTACTACAATCGTCTATTATCATACATTCAAAATTGGTATAAGTTTGGTCAAGGATACTTTGTACTGCCTCATGAACATATTGCTCACAATTGTAAGTAGGAATTAAAACGGTTATGAGTGGTTGATCGTTCATTTTAAATTTTTACCCAGGTTTCAGGTACGACATCTGTGTAGTCATATTTATTACCATTAAACCATTGCTCTGGAGCAATCACTATTTTACTTGGATTTGTATTCAACCAAGCCGCCCACCAACTAAAACTGCTATTGGCAATAATATTATGCTTACAATTAGACATCAAAACCAGATCCTCGAAAGCCGTTTGGGCGTCATTAAAATCTACATAAACAGTTTTAAAATTTGATTTAAAATTTAATTTCACCCATGGCATATCATCAGAAAACAAATAGTAGGTTGGATTATCTATTTTACTTTCAATTGTTTTCATAGCCTTTTTATAATACTCTTCTTTGAATGTGTTGTGGACGTCATGCTTTAAAAAATCACCTCTTCTTATATGAATGGATACAGCATTGGTTTTATGAACCTTCTGAAGTAATGCTTTCGTTTCTGGTTTTAAAGGACTTGTTATGCTAAAGTCTTTTATAATTTCTTCTCTATATTTTAAAAAATACTGTTCGCTCTGAAAATAGCCATTTAAAAGAATGGTTTTTGCATTACTATCGAATAGGAATGAATTATAGCGGAAAGACTCTTCATTATAATACGTTTTTGGTTTTAATTTATTTTGAATTTTTTTTAGCCATTTGGGAGGTTGCTGATACTTCTTTGCTGTGATGTTAAAATGATCTAAGCTGTAATCATGTAGATCATAATTTTCAAACGCACTAACATCCAGCTTAAGCGTTGTATTTTTATGCAGAGCTATAGCCTTAGCCGTTGCGTACTGAAACATTTGATTCCCTAATCCGCCAATTAACTTTATAACAATCACTACTTATCTTTTAAGGTCCAATTTTCCCAAACAAACTCATATTGATACGTGAGCTTGTGTGTTTTGGCTAATTCGTTTTGAATACTTTTCATTCTTATTTTAGCATCTGGTATTATAAAGTCATGGAACTGCACTTGTATATCTTTAAATAAACCTAACATATTATGTGCTATCAACGCTTCCATGACCTCGTATTCGCCACCTTCAATGTTAATTTTCATCAAATCGATATGCTCTATTTTGTTATCATTAATAAATTGTACAATAGATTTTAATTGAATGGTTTCTGAATTTTTAGCTTTTATAAAAACAGAAGACGCATCATCTGTCATGCTTATATTAAGTGTTTGGTCTGAACCAGCCAGACCGTAGTTATAGGCTTTAATTTTAGTATTAGATTTGAATTTTTGCTCAATACTATCATAAAACCTTTTGACTGGTTCAAAAATGTAAATACCAGATCCATATTTGTTGTAAATCGAACTTGCAAACTCTCCTATATAACCACCCAAATCAAATACTACGGAATTTTCATTTAAAGGATAATCTAAACGTAATGTTTGGTCGCCTTTTACCGAAAACCAAGGTTTGCAACGTTCTTGCTGCAACTTATTTTGTCTCCTTTGCTGCTCTAAACGTTTTTTAAATAGCGTATTCTTTAGTAATTTAATTAGTTTTTTTAACATGTCTTAAATTTGAAAGATGTCTTTTTATAGAAATGATTTTTTTACTTAGCTTGCTCCTTTTATTTATTTTTAATGTTATCTTTTTCTTTTTTAAATTAGCATCCAAGTCATCTAGAATACTGGTAAGCAATGGAAAAAGCTGATCATTATTAAGACTTTTAATTTTTTGATTATTTAATATCTTTAATCTGTTTTCATATTCGTTATTTTCAATAGCATCCTCAATTACAGTTATAGCTTCTTCTAATTTATTTATATCTATACGAATAAAGGAGTTTTTATCCACTATAGTTTCAAGATTAGGACAGCCATAATAAAATGGCAAAGTATTGGATAGCATACAATCAAAATATTTTTCGGTTACCCAGTCATCACAATAGTCATTTTCAATGGCAACAGTATATTTATAATCTGCTAAAACATCCCATTTGTCTTCAAAATCATTAATACCTCTTCCAAACAGATCTATTTTATCTCCAAAATGTTTTTTTAAGGCCATCACAAAATCATAGCGTTTTTGATGTCCTTCAGTGAAAACCTTATTTGAGGTTACTACCGAAATTAATTTTGTTTTGTTTGGTGGTATTACATCTATTAACTCATCATAGCTTCTACCTACAAACCAGGGATTCGCATTATGGGTATATTTTATATTCTTATGTTTAAGCTCTCTTTGTACTGTTAAGATTAAACCAAATTGATTTAAAAATGTCTGGGTAAATCTTGGGCTGGTGGCATAACATTCCGCAGGAATGAATATGGTGTTTTCTGGGTTGCATTTTACAGTTTCAGGCTGCAATTTATAATCACTGTATATAATCCAAAAATCACATGCTTTTAAATTTTCATCAATAATAAATTTGTAATCTCCCCAAATTTGAGAATACGCTTTAGTTTGCCTGAAAATTGGCCAGTCGTAATTAAAAGTAAGTTTAACAATTTTCATAATCTCAAATCTTAGGACTAAAATCCACCTATAAACAACTCAACCTGTTTTTTCGTTAATCCTTTAAACTGGTATATCTTTCTTTTAAAAAACTCAAAATAGAATAGTTTTTTAAAACACTTTTCTGCTAAAAAATAATTGAGCGAATTTTTCTTTAATATTTTAAAATTTTCGAAATCCTTGTAACTTTTCTTTTCAATATTCAGGTTTTCAAATATACTTATCATCCATGGCTCTATGGTGTTTCCCATATGATAGGCAAAATTATCATAGGTCGCTAATCGATAACCTCCGTGCTTTAATACTGGTTGATCAGTATATAAACGCTCGCTATTACCGCCTAATTTATAAACACTATTTTGCTTTGGCATTGATTTAAATATTTCATTTTTGTAAGTTCCTACAAAATGTGCATTCCCAACCACAGATAAGATATTATTTTTCCCTTCCAATGTTACTGTAACATCTGTTAGGTGTGGTTTTAATCCCGGCCAACCTACACTTTTTGCGAACTTAATTAACGCTTCCGGGTTTTTAACAGGACTAAAGCGTAATTTTTTTGAAAATAAATAGCGTAACCATATGTTACTTGTGTAACGTGTTTGTGTGCGATACATTGGTACTGGACTCACCATTCCAGCGTTTGGAATAGCTTCAAAAACATTTAACACCTCTCTCTCCCAATTATTTAAAAATAAAACATCAGCATCTGTAATGGTGATTAAGCGTTCTTCTGCCGTGCGTAATGCTTTTAAAATACTGTTTATTTTACCTATGGCTTCGGTTTCAATGATGAGTTCATCTATTTCTCCTTCCTGGCTTAGTTTAAGTAATTCATTATTAACTGAAGCTATACATCCGTTAGATATTACCGAAATTTTTAAAGGAGAAACCGCTGTTTTTTGAACAGACACTAAACACATTTTAAAAATCTTAAAAGCGTCTTGATAATAATCCTCTTCATTTGGAATATACAAAGGAATAATAACCCTATGCGAACAGGGTTGCAGGTTTAACTTTTGGTTTCTAACAGTATTTGGACCCTTTCTCATGAATGAAATAATATAACTCTGTTTAAAAATCCAAGACCTATATTCGAAAAAAATCTAACAACTTTAAGCTTTAATTTAATAATACGTCTGCTTCCCCATTTATCATGGAACTGAATTAATCCTTTCATCATCTTTTCGTTTTCCAAAACCCAGGTCCAATTTTCTTTAATTATGTAGTTTGGCAATTTCTTATTTAAGGAAACAGTTTTTTTTACTTCTTTCTTGTGATTTGAATTCCCACTCTCTAAATGATGGACGATAGCTTTTGTTATTAAAGCGTGTTTTATATTATACTTCTGCAATTGCATTGCATAATCATTATCAGCATAATAAAACTCAAATCGCTCATCTAACTTTTTAATAGTATTGAATACAGATTTATGGATCACAATACACCATCCTGTTAGGTGTTTTTGAATTTGATACCCTAAAAGGTAATTATTATTTTCAATTAATTTTTTTGGCAGCTTGTTTGTTTTTGGGTCAAGAGGCGAAGAAGATACTATTTTAGGATTATTTACCATTACTTTAATTGACTCTTTTAACCAGTTCACATTAAAAACAACATCGTTATTACTCAATATAAAATAATCTCCATTGGCATGCTCAACACCAATATTTAAAAATTTATGAAAATTAAAAGATTCTACAGGCGTGATGATTTCAAAATTTTTAACCGTATAATTATAGTTAGCGTTTACGTTACTTTCTATTAATATTATTTCATAATCTACACCTGCTTTTTTTGCACTGTCTATAAAAGTATTAAAACAT
The DNA here is from genome assembly GCF_000934685.1 of Lacinutrix sp. Hel_I_90. Lineage (NCBI taxonomy): Bacteria > Pseudomonadati > Bacteroidota > Flavobacteriia > Flavobacteriales > Flavobacteriaceae > Lacinutrix > Lacinutrix sp. Hel_I_90. The sequence continues at coordinate 1,196,071 of NZ_JYNQ01000001.1, forward strand.
TCTACGTTCATTTTGAAAATAGAATCCTTATCGGTTTTTGATAATACTATTAATGAAAACTTTGTCATGTTAAAACTTACTAAACATTATATCATAATTTTTATAAACCAATGCTTTTTGTTTATCTGTTTTACTCTTATACAATTCTGTATTCCAATTATTTAAAATATATTCTAATGAATATTCATCTTTAAAACAAAATTCTTCTAACCAAGTATTTATATAGGATTTTAATTTAGTTACATTTTTATTAAAAAGATAAAATGGCACATTAAAGCTTTGTGCTGTAATTAAACCATGCAAACTAGTCCCTAAGTAACAATTTGATTTTGATATAGTTATCATTATATCTTCAATATTTTTTGGGTAAACCAATATGGTTTCAGGATATACTTTGTGTATTTTTTTTAATACCTCATAATCATTATGCCCAGAAGCTAAACCTATTGGACACAAAACTATTTTGCAATTAGAACTTATAGAATACGTTAATAAATTTTGAAAAAAAAGATCAAAGTCGTTAGGCATTTTACTTTGACCTATTTGAACCATAAAATAACTTTCTGGTAAAGATTCAAAAGCTTTAGAACAATTATTTTTTAAATAATTCAGACTAAAATAGTTTGACATGATAAGTGCAGAATCTGGAAACAGCGAAGCTTCAACTTTATTCTCATGCATAGACTTAAGAGACCTATTATCTCTAACACTAACATAATCAGAATCATTTAAGGCTGATATTAACTGCGCTTTATCTTTAGTTGAAATAGTATTAAAAGTACCTCCAACAGTATTATAAAAAATCTTCAATTGGTTATTCTTAAAAGTACTTTTTGTAGGAGTAAATGGGTATACTATTTTTTTTGATGTTATAATTCTGCTAGAAATAGAATAGTTACGTTCTATTCTTTTTAGAGTATAACGCCGCATTAAAAAATCAAAAAAACGATTAATATAAGAGTACAATGTTGTAAATCTGGGAAACAAAGCTTCACCACCACCAATAATCAATATAGGATTTTGTTCTTTCCTAATGCTATTGAATAATGATTTGTAAGACTCTGTTTTTAAAGCATTAAAACTACTAAGATTACTGTTTATTAATCCATAATTTAAAAACTTATGCGCTACCTTCTTTTCAACTAAAACTTTTTTAAATAAAATAGGAAACAATAAGTCTCCGTAATTTAATCGGTCTGAAGCTGATAAAAAATAAATTTTTCTCATCTCTAATTCCATTCAAAGTCACAAAAAAAACCTTTTTTCCAAGACGGTAGTTTTCCTGTGTTATAAAAATCTCCTTTCTCAACACGAATCCATTTTGACTCAACCACATGATCCAAAAGATCTTGTTTGCATCTTATGTATGCATTTATATAGTATTCGCCTTCAGATAAAGGCCACTTTTTTATTTTTAACAATGCCGTGAATTGCTCACTGTTACTAGTATATTCTTTATCTAAAACTTCAGTAGAGCAGTGAATCATAGGGCTATCGTTAATATCATATATTCCAAGACCAACAGATAATGGTTCTTTAAACTGATTTTTTTCTATTTGTAATGAAATTATAATTTCATCACCAGATAAAGCAATATCAATCTCCTCACCACCTCTGTTATTTATTCTTATATCTGAAATAAAAACATTTTCAATTCCTTTTTTGGCATTATTACGATTAAAATTACTGCTTTTTTCTTGATTGGTAGTATAAAAATCTACAGCGCTATTCTGGTCGCCTTCAAAAACAACTTTACCATGTTCCAATACTAAACATCTAGTACATAGGTTTTTAATCGCAGCCATATTATGACTCACAAATAGTACTGTACGACCTTCACCCCGAGAAATATCCTGCATTTTCCCAATCGCTTTTTTTTGAAACTCAGCATCTCCAACGGCCAACACCTCATCAATCACCAAAATTTCTGGTTCTAGAAAGGCTGCTACTGCAAAGGCCAAACGCACGGTCATACCCGAGCTATAACGCTTTACAGGCGTGTCTATATACCTTTGACACCCCGAAAAATCTATGATCTCTTCTATTTTAGAAGCAATCTCCTTTTTGGTCATGCCTAAAATGGCACCATTTAAAAACACATTTTCACGGCCTGTCATCTCGCCATGAAAACCTGTACCCACTTCTAACAATGACGCTATACGCCCTTTGGTTTTTATTTCTCCTGTAGTGGGACCAGTAACCTTAGACAAAATTTTTAATAAGGTAGACTTTCCTGCACCGTTTTTACCTATAATCCCCAAAACCTCACCACGTTTCACTTCAAAACTAATATCTTTTAAAGCCCAAACGTATTGGGACTCCCCTTTTGTACTGCGATCGTTACTTTCACCTACTTTTAAATAAGGGTCTTCTTTTCCTCGTAATTTACTCCACCATCTATTTAAATCGTGACTAATGGTACCTGTACCTACAAGCCCTAAACGGTATTGTTTGGAGACATTTTCTGCCTTAAGTATGATATCTTTGTCTTCCATATTATACAGTGTCGATAAACGATTTCTCGGTTTTATTAAAGATAATCAATCCTATTAAAAAAAACACAACACTCACCAACCCAGCATACAAAAACTTAAATCCCGAAAAATCACCGATTCCTAAAGTCATATATCTAAATAATTCGATGATGGTGGTCATGGGGTTGTATTCTACTAACCACGAATATTCCGGCACTTTTTCCTTGAAATAAGATAAAGGGTACATAACTGCGGAGGCGTACATTAACAACTGCACGCCAAAACCAACTAAAAAGGTTAAATCGCGATATTTTGTAGTCATAGACGAAATTATCATCCCAAAACCTAAACCAAACAGTCCCATAAATAAAATAAGTATCGGAAGCAAAACAATGGCCAGTTGCGGCATGGCATTATCTGCTTTTGTAGTAAAAAAAACAAAATAAAGATAGAAAGAAATAAATACCAGCAACTGAATACCAAACTTTATTAAATTAGAAAACACGACAGATAACGGGGTGATGACTCTGGGAAAATAAACCTTCCCAAAAATACCTTGATTTGCTTTAAAGGTATCACTGGTACCCGTGAGGCAAGAGCTAAAATAATTCCATGAGGTAATACCAGCCAAATTAAATAAAAAAGAAGGAATACCATCTCCTGTAGGGATGGCTGCTAAATTATTAAAGATTAGAGTAAAAATAACAGAGGTAAATAAGGGTTGTATAAAATACCATAGCGGCCCTAAAATCGTTTGTTTGTATTGCGTTATAATATCACGTTTTACAAACAAAATTAATAAGTCACGGTAGCGCCAAATTTCTTTAAAATTTAAATCTATCATTTTACGCTTAGGCGAAATGGTATACAACCAATCGTCTTGTACTATTTCTTTATTCACTGTTGTTATTTTTAAAATAGTCCCAGGTTTTTACCAAACCGTCCTTTACCGAAAATTTAGGTTGATAGTTTAATAGTTTTTCTGCCTTACTAATATCTGCCAGAGAATCTTTGACATCACCCATTCGATTTGGTCCGTAATGAGCCTGTATATTTTTCCCCGCAGAAGTATTTAAAATCTCCCAAAGCGCGTTCACACTAATGCGTTCATGACACGCAATATTAAAGACTTGATTTTTTGCTTCCGTCCCTGCAAAAAAGCTTTTCATATTTGCTTGCACCGCATTATCCACATAGGTGAAATCTCGTGTTTGTAAACCATCACCGTTAATCGTTGCCGGCTGATTGTTTTTTATAGCTTCCATAAACAATGGAATCACCGCTGCATAAGCGCCATTGGGACTTTGCTTTGGGCCGAAAATATTAAAATACCGTAAGCCTATGGTATCGGTATTATAGGTTTTACCAAAAACGTCTGCATACAACTCATTAACATATTTCGTCACAGCATAGGGCGATAAGGGCTTCCCAATGGTATCTTCAACTTTAGGCAAGGCTTTACTATCGCCATAAGTAGAACTGGAAGCTGCATACACCATACGTTTTACAGTAGGACTCTCGTTTAAGGCCACCATCATATTTAAAAACCCTGTCACATTTACTGCGTTGGTCGTTATCGGGTCATGTATTGACCGTGGTACAGAGCCCAAGGCTGCCTGATGGCTCACATAGTCTATAGCTAACATCGCTTCCTTGCAGGTCTCTAAATCCCGAATATCGCCTTCTAATAATTCGAAATTAGGATGCGACAAAAACACTTCAATATTTTTACGATAACCATTTGAAAAATCATCTAAAACCCTTACTTTCTTCGCCTTGTGCTTTAATAAATAACCCACCAAATTAGAACCAATAAAACCTGCACCTCCTGTTACCAGAAAAGCGTATTTACTTAAATCATGGGTATGATGTGTGTGTTCTTTCATTTATAATCGGCCATCGGCCTGATTTCTTTTAAGTTGACTTTTGACATCAAAAACGACTGCCTTTTCTCCTTTTACCGCGTCCAGATCGAAGGCTAAAAATTCATGATGTGCTACAGCTAACACCACAGCATCATAATTTTTATTTAATAGTCCAAGGTCTGTTATTAACTCTAAATCATATTCTTTTTTTACCGCTTCACCCGAAGCCCAAGGATCGTAAACATCAACCTTTAATGAAAAGCTTTTAAATTCATTAATAATATCTATCACTCTAGAGTTTCTAATATCCGGGCAATTTTCTTTAAAGGTCATCCCCAAAATCAAAACGCTAGCTTTGTTAATAACCGTTCCTTTAGCCACCATTAATTTAACGGTCTCCTGGGCCACATAAGCCCCCATACTATCATTCATACGCCGTCCCGCCAAAATAATCTCTGGGGTATACCCCACTTGCATGGCTTTTTCTGCCAAATAATAGGGATCAACCCCTATACAATGCCCGCCCACCAAACCTGGCGTGAATTTTAAAAAATTCCATTTGGTTCCAGCAGCTTCTAATACCGCTTGGGTATCAAGGTCTAAACGTCTAAAAATTTTCGACAATTCATTAACGAATGCAATATTAATATCACGTTGCGAATTTTCAATCACTTTTGCTGCTTCTGCCACTTTTATTGAGGGTGCCAAATAGGTCCCTGCAACAATGATGGAACGGTATAAGGCATCTATTTCCTGAGCTATTTCTGGCGTAGACCCTGAGGTCACCTTCAGAATTTTAGTAAGGGTATGTTTTTTATCGCCTGGATTGATGCGCTCTGGTGAATAGCCCGCATAAAAACCGTGATTAAATTCTAATCCTGACTGTTCTTCTAAAACTGGCACGCAAATATCTTCAGTAACACCGGGATATACTGTAGACTCAAAAATAACAATATCTCCAGATTTCAAAACCTTACCTACCGTTTCACAGGCTTTTAAAAGGGGGGTAAAATCTGGTTTATTATCCTGAGTTGTAGGTGTTGGAACCGTTACGATGTAAATAGAAGCTTCGATTAAATCGGCATGCTTTTCTGTAAGCCATAAGCCTTTGTTTCCTGAATAATTTAATACCTTTTTTAAGTCCAAAGAAGACACTTCAAGCGTATCATCTTGTCCATTACTCAAAGCTTGCACGCGATTATAATCTATATCAAAACCAATAACCTGATACTTTTTGGCAAAGGTAACCGCCAGTGGCAAGCCAACATATCCTAATCCTATTATTGCTATTTTTTTTGAATCACTCATTAAAATCTTGCTTATTAGCTTATTTTAAAAATAGACTTCACACGATCCAGTAGTGTCATTTTATTTTTATCGTTTTCATGATAGCCGTTACCATAGTCGCCATAACCATAGCCATAACCGTAGCCATAACCATACTTGCCTTTTTGGTCGTAATCATTATAAAGCAAACTAATATTTTTAATTTCACCACGCTTATACTTATCATTAATAAGATTCAACATGGCTTTTTTAGTATAATCCTGTCTGGTAACGAACAAAGTCGCATCTGCATACTCTACCAACTCAATAGCATCAGACACTAATCCTAATGGTGGCGTATCTAAGATGATATAATCGTATTTTTCCTTTAATGCAGCTATTAATGCATCCATTTTATCACCTATCAATAACTCTGAAGGATTTGGTGGTATTGGTCCTGAGGTAATCACATCAAGATTATCTATCCCTGAGGGCTGAATGACTTCATTAAGTTCTTTTTGACCAATCAAATAATTAACCGCTCCAATTTCGTTTTGAATATTAAAGTCTCCAAAGATTTTAGGTTTTCTTAAATCTAAACCAACCAATACTGTTTTCTTACCACTCAATGCAAAAACGGTGGCTATATTAATAGAGCAAAAGGTCTTCCCCTCTCCACTAACAGAGGAGGTGACCATAACCGTTTTAGAACCTTCTAATTCGTGTTTTTTGTACATGAATTGTAAACTGGATCTTATGGCTCTAAAAGATTCTGCTACTGCAGATTTTGGTTTACGATGCACCACTAAATTATTATCCAAAGTATTTTTACCTATAACACCCAAAAGCGGGATACTGGATTGACTTTCCAAATCTTTTGGACTATGTAATTTGTTATCAAAAAAGGTAATAAGAAAAGCTAACAATAAGGGTGGTATTAAGCCTCCAAAAACAGCAACGATATATCGTGAACTCAACTTTAAATCTATAGGCTGAGCACCAACATCTTTGGCTTTATCAATAACCACGATATCACTTACGCTGGCCGATTTGATAATGTCTGCCTCTCCACGTTTTGCTAAGAACAAATTATAAGTTTGTTCATTTAAGGCATACTGACGTTGAATATCTAGTAATTTTTGCTGGCTTTTAGGTAGTTTTCTTATTTTCTCAGTGGCATTGGCAATTTTAGAATTCACATAATTTAACTCACGGGTAAGACCATTTGTAGCTGTGCTGATATTTTCTAACAACACCAATTTTAATGCGTCTATCTGACTGTCTAAATCTGAAAAAATAGAAGCATCACTTCTTACTGTTTTTTCATAGTTTGCCTTTTGTACTGATAACGCGTTTATACGCCCTATATTACCTTGAATGTTACCATCGTCTACACCCGCTAATGATGGTGCTGGAAGCTCAGTCGTATTCTCGCTATTCTCTAAGTAGCTTTTTAGACTTGAGTAATAGGCTAGCTTCCTATTGATCCCATCTTTTTCTATTTCTAAAACGGCTAACTGACTATTAATGTTAGTGCTTTCTTCATCTATATTGAAGATTTTATTCTCTACCCGATAGTCGTTTAAAGAATCTATATTAGAGGTTATTTTAGACTTGACACGACCAAGTTGTTGGTCTATAAAATTAATGGTATTGGTTACAAATTGATTTTTACGTTCTAAGTGATCTACGCTTAATACCTCAACCGTTTTATTCAAATAATCCACAATTTTACTTTTATTAAAATCGGTCATGCTCAGATTTAAAATAGCAGAATTTTGAGGATTGCTTATAATAAGCTTACTTTTATAGTTCCCAACCACAGTATTAAACTTTTCAAACTGAAAAAAATAAGAGTCTCCCGGTTTTATTTCGCGGTTTTCAACCAAATTAATGGTGCCTTTAAAAAAGGGTTTATTGACTATTTCGCCAAAATTAAATTGTTGCTTAGACGCTCCTATACTAACTTCTGTCGCTTTAATTGACTTGTCTGAATAGTTCTGCGCATTAACCATGCTATTTTCAAAATTCCAACTTAATTCGTAGGTTAATAAATTGATTAACGTGATTTTTATGGGCTGATCAAGCACTTGATAGGAATCTGGAATTAAAGACACTCTAAAGGGCGCCGCCTTATAAATGTCGTCTTTTCTAAAGCGCGATTGTTTTAAATAGGTAATATAAAATTGAAGGCTATCCACAACCTTTTCATGAATAGAACGCGATTGTAAAGAAGTTCTAATCTTATTCACTTTCCCTGAAACACCCCCCCAATTAAACGTTAAACTTGTGTTAGATGTAAACAAGGGATTTGTTTCATCTTCAACAGAGATTTGAGTACTTAGTCTATATGAGGCCTGTTCTCTAATATTTTGCTGGTAGATGATAAAAATACCTATGCCAATGCAAAGTATAAACAACTTCCAATACCTTAACGCTCTAAATAAAAAGGCTTTAATATCGAAAGCAGGTGCTGAAGACTCTAATAAATCAAATTCATCATTCATAAACTATAATTTAGAGATTCCTTGCCAAAAAATACGTTGAGACAACAATAGAAAATATAGAGGCAATCGTGGTAAAGGTTTGAGCTGCCGTCTCTCCGCTTCCTAATGCTTTGCGTTTAAGCGGTTTAACCAAAATGATATCATTGGGCTGAATGTAATAATAAGGTGATTTCATAGCCGCAATATCGGTTAAATCAATACTGTGTATTTTTTGACCGTAGGGATATTGTCGCACAATTTTAATATCACGTCGGTCTGCGACATTCGATAAGCCACCAGCATTAGCAATGGCTTCAATGATATTTACACGGTCCTGAAATAATGTATAGACACCAGAAACACCTTCCCCTGTTACTGTATAGCGTAATCCCGCTAATTTTATTGTCACAAATATTTGTGTGGTTTCTTTTAAATAGGTTGCCAGTATTTCCGTTTTGACTTTATCTTCTATCTCATCTGTAGTAAAGCCTAGCACATTGATATCTCCAAGAATAGGGAATTCGATATTACCATGTAAGTCTACTGTAAAACCATTAAAATATAAAGCCCCCTGACCACCCGCAGCTCCTGCAGCTCCTTCAGCAACTGGTTGAAACACTTCGACTAATTTCTTGACCTCACTATCAATCGCTTTAATATTAACGCTCAAGATATCGTTTACTTGAACACGGTAGGGTTTAGACAATTCTGCAATTTGTAAAGAATCATTCACTACAGTGCCCTTATCCTGAAGATAAACAACATCTTTATTAGTGACACAAGAAGAACATAACACACTGAATAACAGCATAATACCAAACAGCAATCGATTCATTTTGGACTCATTGATTTACAACAAATATAGCTTTTCGTCGTGAATAATAAAACATTTGTCGGATTTTTTGGTTTTTTATCCGTTATTTGCAAAAAAATCACTCATTGAATTATCTTAACGTTGAAAACATATCGAAATCTTATGGAGAGCTTACCCTTTTCGAAGACCTTTCATTTAGCATCCATAAGGATCAAAAAGTGGCCTTTGTGGCTAAAAATGGTACAGGAAAAACCTCCATTTTAAATATACTTGCCAATACAGACACCCCAGATTCTGGACAGGTAATTTTTAGAAAAAATATTAAAGTCTCTTTTTTACCGCAAGACCCCTATTTAGATGGCAGTCTAACAGTTGAAGAGACGATTTTTAATAGCGACAATCCGATATTAGACGTCCTAAAAAATTATGAACTCGCTTTATTAAATCCGGAAGATGCCGAAGCCTACCAAAAAGCCTTTGAGAAAATGGACGCTTTTAATGCCTGGGATTTTGAAACGCAATACAAGCAAATTCTTTTTAAGTTAAAGCTGGACGACCTGCATCAAAAAGTAAGTAGCATGTCTGGCGGACAAAAAAAGCGACTCTCTTTAGCCAATGCCTTAATTAATAAACCCGATTTATTAATTCTCGATGAGCCTACCAACCATTTAGATTTAGAAATGATTGAATGGCTGGAAGCCTTTTTTGCAAAAGAGAACATCACCCTGTTTATGGTCACGCACGATCGTTACTTTTTAGAACGGGTGTGTAATGAAATTATAGAGTTAGATCAAGGTCAATTATACAATTACAAAGGCAACTATTCTTATTATTTAGAGAAAAAAGAAGCCCGTATCGAACAAGAAACTACAGAAACTGGTAAGGCCAAACAACTTTATAAAAAGGAACTCACCTGGATGCGTCGCCAGCCCAAAGCGCGAACTACAAAATCTAAATCTAGAATAGATGATTTTGCAGATATCAAACACCGTGCACACCAACGTCGTAATGATCACGAAGTACAGTTAGAACTCAATATGGAGCGTTTAGGAAGCAAGATCCTAGAGCTTAAAAAAGTATCGAAGTCTTATAAAGACAAAATTATTTTAGATCAATTTGATTACATGTTCCAAAAAGGGGAGCGTGCGGGAATAATTGGCAAAAACGGCACAGGGAAATCAACCTTTTTAAATATTATTACCCAGTTAACCGAACCCGACTCTGGAAAGATTATTATTGGCGAAACGGTTAAGTTTGGTTATTATACTCAAATGGGTATCACGCCTAAACCAGATCAAAAAGTAATTGATGTGGTGCGCGAATTCGGGGAGTATATCCCTTTAAAAAAAGGCCGTCAAATTAGCGCACAGCAATTACTAGAACGCTTTTTATTTGACCGTAAAAAGCAATATGATTTTGTTGAAAAATTAAGCGGTGGCGAGCGTAAACGCTTATACTTATGCACCGTTTTAATTCAAAATCCAAACTTTTTAATTCTAGATGAGCCTACAAACGATTTAGACATTGTCACTCTTAATGTGCTTGAAAGCTTTCTCTTGGATTTCCCTGGCTGTTTGTTAGTGGTGTCTCATGATAGGTATTTTATGGACAAAGTTGTCGATCACCTTTTTGTTTTTAGAGGGGAAGGCGTAGTCGAGGATTTCCCAGGAAATTATAGTGACTTTAGAGCCTATGACGATAGCAAACCTGTAGTTATTGAAGCTTCGGAAGACAAAAAAGAGACTAAAAACTGGAAGAAAGACAGCAATCCCAAGCTCTCTTATAACGAACAAAAGGAATATAAAAACTTAGAAAGTAAAATCAAATCCTTAGAGTTTGACAAAGCTGAATTAGAACAAAAATTTTTAAACCCCGAGCTTCCTCAAGATGAAATTAATGCGTTGTCTAACAAACTTCAAAAAATTATTGATAGTATCGAAGAAAAGGAAATGCGCTGGTTAGAGCTCAGTGAAAAGATGGAAGGGTAATTTAGTCTGCATTTTGCAGCTACCAATGATTAGTTAGTGTTATAGCTATTGAACTAATTAAATTTTGAAATTAATAAAAAGCATCCCGCTTTCGCGGAAAATCCTATGCGAAAACTAATTATTGCTTACCTAAAATTCTGGTTGCGTTCTAAAAACCAACATGGTGTGCAGTCTCCTTTTGTCTATGATTTGGTAACTAAATGTTTCTACGACCGCAAAAAACAGGCTATTTATTCAGAATTAAAGGCCTACAGGACTTATTTGCTTTCAAACAGGACTAAAATAGAGGTTAGCGATTTAGGTGTTGGGTCTCGCGTAAAAAAAGGCCACACCCGCAGCGTTTCAGAACTGGTTAAAAATGCAGGAACCACGAGATACCGCGCAAAATTACTCTCTCGTTTCGCACAGTATTTTCAGTTTAAAAACAGCTTAGAACTAGGAACTTCACTAGGCATTGCGACACAGGCGCTACATTTGGGGCATCCCGCTGGCGACATTACAACCATAGAAGGCTGCCCAGCCATTGCTGCTTTTACAGAACAAACCTTTGAACAGTTCGGCTTAAAAAACATCAGGCTTATAACAGGTGATTTTAATGACGTCACAAAGACACTCACTAAAAACACCTATGACTGCATTTATTTTGATGGTAATCACCAAAAAGAGGCAACCTTAAATTATTTTGAAACCCTGCTCCCAACCGCAACCAATGATACTGTTTTTATTTTTGATGACATCTACTGGAGTACAGGCATGACCGAAGCCTGGACTCTTATAAAACAACACCCAAAAGTGACCGTTACTATAGATACTTTTTTCTGGGGCATTGTTTTTTTTAGAAAAGAACAAGCTAAAGAGCATTTTACACTACGAGTTTAATCGCTTAGTTTATAAAAAAATAATCGTAATACTTATAATTTCAATAGTCCTTATTGTTGTTTTTGTTGGTATTCTTAGAAAGAGCAACACTTTTTATAAAGTGAGCGATGACACAAAGAAAACGAGTAGAAAATTCAAGTAGATTTTTATTTTAATAAAAAATCGCTAAAGCTGTTTTTCGTCAAACCTTCCGAGTTTTGTTGAAAGCCCCCTCCCTTCCCCTAACTGAAGAAAGTCGCGAAAATTGTATTTTATTTTAATAAATAGAATTGAAACTTCTAACTTGCAACTTCTAACCCTAGAAAAATGAAAGTATATACAAAAACAGGAGATAAAGGCACCACCGCATTGTTTGGTGGTACTCGCGTTCCTAAACACCATATTCGCATTGATAGTTATGGTACTGTAGATGAACTAAATTCTCATATTGGTCTTATTCGTGATCAAGACATCGACCCAGCTTATAAAGCTGTTTTAGTGAGCATCCAAAACAAACTCTTTACCGTTGGCGCTATCCTAGCGACCGATCCAGAGAAAATGATTCTTAAAAATGGAAAAGAAAGACTAAACATCAATAAGGTTTCGGAGGAAGATATTGCGCTTTTAGAACAAGAAATGGATACCATGAATGCCGTTTTACCTCAAATGACACACTTCGTACTCCCTGGCGGCCACCAAACGGTGTCATTCTGTCACATAGCACGTTGTGTTTGTCGCCGTGCTGAACGTTTAGCCTCAGCGCTTAATGATTTAGAACCCTTTTTACCAGAAGCGCTCATCTATTTAAACCGTCTTTCTGACTATCTTTTTGTGTTGGCACGAAAGTTGTCCTTTGATTTGCAAGCAGATGAAGTAAAATGGATTCCTGAAAAGCATTAAAAGCTACACAGAAAAACAGCCTACAACGCCCTGTGATTACATAACACTGCAAAAGATTTACAGTTAAATTGTTTCAGTGAAAAATGACGTTCTTTTTTATTATTGAAAATAATTCACTTTTTTCTTGACTATTAAAACTAAAAAATTATTTTTGCAAAAAAATAAACCCATAAAGAAATGTATTGGACTTTAGAATTAGCATCTTATTTAAGTGATGCACCTTGGCCAGCAACTAAAGATGAGCTTATAGATTACGCTATTAGAACTGGCGCACCTTTAGAAGTTGTTGAAAATTTGCAAGCCATTGAAGATGAAGGCGATTCTTACGATTCTATCGAAGAGATCTGGCCTGATTACCCAACAGATGAAGACTACCTCTGGAACGAGGACGAATATTAAAAGACTTAGCAGTGCTACGTCTAAACTATAAAAACAAAGAAAAAGTCTCTATTTGAGACTTTTTTTGTGCTTTAATTTTTAGAAATGAAGCGCACAAAACGTATCTTTAAGCCCTTTTTATAAGGAATTAATAATACCTCTAAATATAAATAAAGACCCTTCGACTGCACTTCGTGTGATAGTCGCAGACACTATAACAAACAAAATGTCAAATGGAGTGCAAGCGAAGCACTTAAGACAAAAAAATATTATAAGCTTATGAATTTTTTAAATTCCGTACTAAAAGTCTTTGTTGGCGACAAATCTAAACAAGATGTCAAAGCCATCTCACCTTTAGTAGATAAAATTAAAACCTTTGAAACCGCTTTAGAAGCTTTATCTCACGATGAATTACGAGCTAAAACAGTAGAATTCAAAGCCATTATTGCCGAAACTCGAAAACCTTTTAACGAACGTAAAGAAAAGTTACGCGTAGAAGCAGAAGCAATTGATGACATTGACAGACGTGAAGACATTTATCAAGAGATTGATAAAATTGAAGACGAATCGTATGCTGCAGTAGAAGATACTTTAAATGCTATTTTACCTGAAGCATTCGCTGTGGTTAAAGAAACAGCAAAACGTTTTACAAACAACACCGAAATTACAGTAACCGCTACCCCGTTTGACAGAGAAGTCTCTGGCATGGGAGAGTATGTTGCGCTTGATGGTGAAAAAGCCACCTGGTCAAACTCATGGGATGCTGTGGGAAAAGCCATTACTTGGGACATGGTTCATTACGATGTACAACTTATTGGTGGTGTCGCTTTGCATGAAGGTAAAATTGCCGAAATGCAAACAGGTGAAGGTAAAACTTTAGTCGCAACCTTACCGGTTTACTTAAATGCCTTAGCCGAAAAAGGTGTGCATTTAGTAACAGTAAACGACTATTTAGCAAAACGTGATATGGCCTGGATGGCGCCCATTTTCCAATTCCATGGCATGAGTATAGATTGTATCGATAACCACAGACCAAATTCTGAAGGGCGTCGTAAAGCCTATAACTCTGATATTACTTACGGTACAAATAACGAATTTGGTTTTGATTATTTACGTGATAACATGGCGAATTCGCCAGACGATTTAGTACAACGCCCGCACCATTACGCGATTGTCGATGAGGTTGATTCTGTATTGGTTGATGATGCCAGAACACCCTTAATTATTTCAGGTCCGATTCCACAAGGTGACCGCCATGAATTTACAGAATTAAAGCCAAAAGTTGAAGATATTGTTGCAGTACAACGCAAACATTTAACTCAGGTTTTAGTGGATGCTAAAAAATTAATAGCGGAAGGTGACACCAAAGAAGGTGGTTTTCAACTGTTAAGAGTGTACAGAGGTATTCCAAAGAATAAAGCATTAATTAAATTCTTAAGTGAAGAAGGTAATAAGCTATTACTTCAAAAAACAGAAAACACCTACATGGCAGATAACAACCGTGAGATGCCAAAGGTTGATGCAGAATTGTACTACGTTATTGAAGAAAAAAATAATCAAATTGAATTAACCGATAAAGGGGTTGAATACATTTCAGGAAAAGATAATCCAGACTTCTTTGTCATGCCAGAAATTGGTATTGAGATAGCCAAAATTGAAGCACAAGGTTTATCTTCTGAAGATGAAGCCAACTTAAAAGAAGAGTTATTTAGAGAGTTTGGTGTAAAATCTGAACGCATACATACCCTAAATCAATTACTAAAAGCCTATGCTTTATTTGAAAAAGACAACCAATATGTTGTTATGGATAATAAAGTTATGATTGTTGATGAGCAAACAGGTCGTATCATGGATGGTCGTCGTTATAGCGATGGCTTACACCAGGCTATTGAAGCTAAGGAAAATGTAAAAATTGAAGATGCCACACAAACTTTCGCGACAGTAACCCTTCAAAATTACTTTAGAATGTATCGTAAACTGTCTGGTATGACAGGTACTGCGGTTACAGAAGCAGGCGAATTGTGGGAGATCTATAAATTAGATGTTGTTGAAATTCCAACGAACAGACCCATTGCACGTCACGATAGAGAAGATTTAGTTTATAAAACAAAGCGTGAAAAATACAATGCGGTTATTGATGAAGTAACCAACTTATCGCAACAAGGCCGTCCTGTTTTAATAGGTACCACTAACGTAGAAATTTCTGAGTTACTAGGGAAAATGCTAAGCATTAGAAAAGTACCGCACAATGTATTAAATGCAAAACTCCATAAAAAAGAAGCCGATATTGTAGAACAAGCTGGGCAACCTGGTCAAGTAACCATCGCTACGAACATGGCTGGTCGTGGTACCGATATTAAGTTAAGCGATGCCGTTAAAAAAGCTGGTGGTTTAGCTATTGTTGGTACAGAACGTCATGATTCTCGTCGTGTAGACAGACAATTACGTGGTCGTGCTGGACGTCAAGGAGATCCAGGAAGCTCACAATTTTATGTGAGTTTAGAAGATAATTTAATGCGACTGTTTGGTAGTGAGCGTATTGCCAAAATGATGGACCGTATGGGACTTAAGGAAGGCGAAGTGATTCAGCATTCTATGATTTCTAAATCTATTGAGCGTGCACAGAAAAAGGTTGAAGAAAATAACTTTGGCGTGCGTAAGCGTTTATTAGAATATGACGATGTTATGAACTCGCAACGTGAAGTAATTTACAAACGTCGCCACCATGCGTTATTTGGAGAACGTTTACGTGTTGATTTAGCAAACATGCTTTTCGATACTTCGGAAGGCATGGCTGAAACCAATAAAGCTGCGAGTGATTTTAAAAATTTCGAATTCGAATTAATCCGTTACTTCTCTATGGCATCGCCAGTGACAGAAGCAGAATTCAATAAATTATCAGCAACGGCATTAACAAAACGTATTTACAATGCTGCTTTTGATCACTACAAGGCAAAGATGGCTCGTAATGCTGAGATTGCGTTTCCTGTGATTAAAGATGTTTTTGAAAACCAAGGCGATAAATACAAACGTATTGTTGTACCGTTTACAGATGGTAAAAAAACATTACAGGTCGTAACAGATTTAGAAACGGCTTACAATTCAGAAGGAAAGCAATTAGTTACAGATTTTGAAAAGAACATTACTTTAGCCATTATTGACGATGCCTGGAAAACGCATTTACGTAAAATGGATGAGTTAAAACAGTCTGTTCAACTTGCGGTTCATGAGCAAAAAGATCCACTTTTGATTTATAAGTTTGAAGCTTTTGAATTATTCAAAGGCATGATAGACCGAGTAAACAAAGAAGTAATTTCGTTTTTATTTAAAGGAGAATTACAAGCCAATCAAGGCAACGAAATAAGTGAAGCAAGACAAACCCGTAAAAAGGAAAATCTGAAAACACAAAAAGACGAAATCCAAAATTTAGATGAGCGTTCTGCTCAAAACAGAGCCGCCGGTAACACACAGCAACAGCAACAAGTTGTAGAAACCATTGTACGTGACCAACCTAAAATTGGGCGTAATGACCGTGTGACCATTAAGCATGTTATGAGTGGTGAAAATAAAACCGTAAAATACAAGCAAGCAGAACCTTTAATCGCTAAGGGCGAATGGGTTTTAACAGAAGAATAAAACAATAAATAAGCAATTATAATAAAAAAACCTGAAGCCATACTTCAGGTTTTTTTTGCTTTAATGTCAAAAGATATATTCTATAACTGTATTAATGTATTACTCTTATATTTCTAGCTGTTTTGTTTATTTAAAACCTCAATAGCATCTCCCTTTCTTTTTTGAATTTTAGAATACAACTTCATTAATATTTCATAATTATCTTTCACCCAGTCTCTAGTCGATGTTGCTCTTATTACGCCTTGCTTACCAAGATAACTATTATATAAATAATAGGCTTTCATCGCATCTTCTTCATCATAAAAATAACTTTTCCATGTTTCGTTAATCCTGTTTTCTTTAACAACACCTATTCCCCCTTTAAACACTTTAATTATTCCTTGAGAATGTTTAAAAGTAACAGTAACATCATTCCTTTCATAGGCTGATTTTAAAAGATAGGCATTATGCAATATATAATTTGCCAAGCGAGATACAATTTCCGCATTCGTCTCTTTTTCTAGTGGTCGCTGTCTCCATTTGTTATTCGCTACGTAAAAAGGGTCTTCCTTATAGTTTTCTAATTTCTCTAACTCTTCGACTAACTTAAGTTCTGATGCAACAGCATCGTTTTCATTGCGAATCGTTACAAGCATGCTCCTCATTGTCCCTTCTTGATCAAAGTGTTCTATTTTAAGTTTATTATTTCCGTATTTAACCTCTTTCTCATTAAGGTAAGACCATTCACCGTTCTTAATATTATCGTCTTCTATTACGGTGTAGGATGAATCAGGGTAAAAATATAGCATTAACCCTTTAGAGAGCATCTCATTTGCCAAGGTTGCTTTTGTCTGATTGTCCATGTCCAAATTAGCTTTATCATAATTTATTACTTCTGATAACGTCCATGATCCAACTATTGTGTCTTTACCTGATTTTTCAATTGTTGTATTCTTATCTGACTTTTCAGTTGAATTACAGCTGCTAAAAAAAATTACAAATACTAGTAGTAGGTATTTAATCTTCATAATAGGTTTGGTTTAATGATTATAACTTATAATTTATTGTGTTTCTATACAATTGTAAATCTACTGTTTTTTTTAATATGAAAATATTTATTGCTAATCTGCGATTAAGTTTTGCTATTCTAAGTCACTAACAATGAACACCTTTTTTTTCTCAATCGGCCATTATAAATACTATAAAAAAGACCTATAAGGCTTAAAGAGATACAGGTCTTTATACTAATTAAAACTACATTTTTCTATTTCGCATGGTATAGAAACTTTAGGAATAACGAAAAAAATCGTACCTTTAATAGAACCAATCAAACTCCTTTTGAGTTTAAAATTTAAATGTCTTGATTAGAAATATACTCGCCACCTTCGCTGGTTTTATTTTGGCTTCAATGGTCGTTTACATTTTTGAAACGGGTATTGGCCACAACCTATTTCCGCTACCTGAAGACGCTAATCCTACAGATATGGATTGGATAAAGAATAATATGAATAGAATTCCTGTAGGCGCTAAAGTATTTGTAGTTATTGGTCACTTTATGGGTATTATTAGCGGCATGTTTATAGCAGGATTTATCTCAAAAACAAGTATGATTCCAGCCTATATTGTTGCAGGTCTAATGATTTTGGCTACCGCTTTTGTTACGTTAACACTACCAAAAGGCCTTTGGTTTATCCTTGCTGAAGTTATTGCGGTTTTTGCTGGATTTCACTTTGGAAAACCACTGGCTCAAAAACATGTTTTTAATTGATATTAAGACATGCCGAGTTCAACGAACGTGAGTAAAGATCTTAATTTTATATGGTCTAAGCGAACTGTTTTAAAATCGTGAGACTACCAAAATGTCAGAAAGCGCCAAAACAAATTAAAGAAGCGGGCCCCACAAATTAGTCTTTATAATTACGTATTATACAAAATCAAATTCAATCTCATCTCCTACTCTTTTTTTAATAAAACGTATTAAAAACCAGGTTTCACTCATTGAAAAGCCCGGTTAACTCATTGCTGGTTTTTATATACTCTGTTAAGTTATAGGTTTGAGGCATCATAACTTTTAAAACCTATAACATGAAAAATCAATTTAGCTTAAACATCAAAACACCTTGTCACGAAAACTTTAATCAATTTTCTCAAACTCCAGACGGTGGCTTTTGTGGCTCTTGTGAAAAGGAGGTCATCGACTTTACAAAAATGAACACTCAAGATCTTGTTAATTATTTTCAAAATCAAAAGCGTCAAAACACCTGCGGAAGATTTAATCGTTCTCAGTTAAGCACGGTCAACGAAAATCACAAGCAAGGTAAAAACCTTAGCCTTGTTGGTGGTATTGGACTGGCGTGTATACTGGCTTTTTCAATGAATACAATACAAGCACAGGAGTCTCAAAACCCAACAAAAACGGCTGTAAACACTCAGGAAGTTCAAAATTCAGCATTTCAAAATAGCTTTATTGTAAAAGGAAATGTGTCTGACAACTCTGAACCATTAGTTGGTGTTAATGTGACATTAGAAGGAACCAAAACTGGAACAGTAACAGATTTTAATGGGCATTTTGAATTTCCTATAAAGCTTAAAAAAGGAGACGTTTTAGTTTTTAGTTATCTCGGACTGGAATCACAAAAAGTAGTTATAGAAAATGAAAATTCAGCGTCAAACATAGCACTAGACATAAAAATGACATTAGATACAGTGGTTATTATGGGGAAAGTAGCCGTAAAAGGCGTGTATCAATCAAAGCGAAATAAATAAACCCAAACTGCTATGAAAAACACCTTCATTTATCTCGTCCTTTTTGTCTTCAATAGTACGATGGCTCAAGTCTCAGATTTTAAATCTATAAATTTTACCATTGCAGATAATGTAGCGACCTTAAATGAAGGTAGCAGCTTGGAAAACTTACCATTATTAGCGTATAAATTAACGCACAAACTTCCTACCCAAGTTGAAAAATTTAGAGCCATATATACATGGGTTTGTAATAATATTGAAGGCGATTACTATCAGCATGAAAAAATAAATAGAACACGAAAAAGATTTCAAAACGATAGTCTAGGGTATATTAAATGGAGTAATGGTTACAAAAAAACCGCCTTCAAAACGTTACGAAAGCACAAAAAAACCATGTGTACCGGCTATGCTTATTTAATAAAAGAACTTTGTTTTTTAGCCAATATAGCCTGTGAAATTGTCGATGGTTATGGGCGCTCTATAAACGCTAATGTAGAAGAATTTGAAATGACTAACCATTCTTGGAATGCCGTGAAATTAAACAACAAATGGTATCTCTGTGACGCCACATGGTCTAGTGGGTATACTGATGAAAACAATAATTTTGTTAACGACTATAATGAAGGCTATTTTTTAACAGACCCTACATTATTTGCTAAAAATCATTATCCAACACTTCAAAAGTGGTTGCTTAACGCTACCGTGACACCTACAGATTTTGTTTCATCCCCACTAGTGTATGGTGACATTTTTAAGCATAAAGTGATACTTATAAGTCCTGAACAGATGCAAATAAAAACAAAAGAGAATGCCGAAATCTACTTTAGTTTTAAACATTTAAAGAACAGCACTCTTGATACTGTTTCTCTAGTGCTCTTTTCTGGCAGTAACACGCGGCCTCTAAAAATTTATGCCCTTAAAACCGAAAACAAAATAGTGAATTTTAAATACCGATTTGAACATAAAGGGTATTACGATGTACATTTAAAAATAAATAACGATATCGTAGCGACCTACACCGTAGAAGTCTCTAAACGTTAAATTAATAGCCTGCTTCTATTATTCATTTTTTAATAAAAAAGCGTGGTAAAAAAACTACCTTTGCAGTAAATATTTTTTACATGTCATTTAAAGACCTAAAGCTTAACAGACCATTATTACGTGCCATTGCCGAAAAAGGCTACGACAACCCAACGCTTATTCAAGAGCGTACCATTCCGTTAGTTTTAGATAAAAAAGATGTCATTGCTTCTGCACAAACGGGAACTGGAAAAACAGCGGCGTTCGCCTTGCCCATTTTGCAGTTGCTGTATGATAAACAAGAAGCTCCAAAAAAAGGTAAAAAAATACGTGCGGTTGTGGTTAGTCCTACTCGGGAATTGGCCATCCAAATTCAGGAAAACTTTGAAGGTTACGCCACATATACTAATTTAACCTCTGCTGTTATTTATGGAGGAACTGCTATTGAGCCTCAAAAAGAGCGCTTAAAAGCAGGTGTCGATATCTTAATTGCGACACCAGGTCGTTTACTCGATTTACATAAGCAAGACAGTCTCAATTTAGATTATGTAGAAACCTTAGTTTTAGACGAAGCAGATTTAATGCTAGACATGGGTTTTATAGATGATGTCAAAAAGATTGAAAGACTCTGCCCTAAAGAAAAACAGACACTCTTGTTTTCAGCAACAATCCCTTACAAGGTTGAACAATTAGCGAATGGCATCTTAAAAGCACCTAAACGTATTGAAGTTTCCCAGAATTCTTCAACGTCTAAAAATGTTGAGCAAGCCTTATATTTCGTGCCTAAACCAAAAAAAATCGAATTGTGTTTGCACTTGCTCCGCGATACAATAAAAGGACGCATCATTATTTTTCGTAGAACAAAATATGGTGTTGATAAACTAGAAAAAACGCTACTTAAAAACAACTATAAAGTAGATAGTATTCATGGTGATAAAAGCCAGACACTACGTCAAGAGGCATTAAGTGATTTTAAGAAAAATAAGGTGGATATTTTAATTGCAACTGATGTTGCCGCGCGTGGTATTGATGTTGATGATGTGGATGCGGTTATTAATTTCGATATGCCAAATGTACCTGAAACCTATGTGCATCGTATTGGAAGAACGGCGCGTGCCGGTAATACTGGTGCCTCTTATTCCTTTTGCTCTGCTGATGAAAAAGAATATGTAAAAGCGATACAACAACTTATAAATCTTCAGTTAAATGTCGTAGAAGACCATCCGTATCCTTTAGATCCCAAAGCTAAAAAAGAAGTGCATACCTCTAATAAAACTGGAAGTAAGCACAGAAAAGGACGGAAGAGCGAAGGCTCGAAAAAGAAAAAGAAACGTTGGTACTAAACCTCTAAGCGATTATTAAAATACTGTTTAAGGAGCGGCAATTGTACCAGGAGCATGATGCCAAATAAAACAATGGCATATAGTGCTGTACTTGAAATATTAAGCTCAGGAATTAATGCTGTCATCTTAATATTAGACCTTGTACTAAACCAACTTTCAGTAGTAAGCACCTTAGCAAATACAGCAAAACCTAACAACCCACTAAAAACTAAGCCTAGTATATACCAGACTTTTTTAGAAATAAGTGGGGTGTATTTTACGCTTTTATTTTCTGATAGTAGGACCACTTCTTGCATTACCTGAGCAGTAAAATTAAACGAAGGGGATTCTAAAGATGCGGTATCAAATAATTTCTTAGACCATTCATCTAATTGCTTTTCTTTATTATCGCTCATAATGTTCTAGTATTTCTGGTTCTAACTGTGCTCTTAAAATAGCAGCTAACTTTTTTCGACTTCTAAATAATTTGACCTTAACATGATTCGCTTTTAAACGCATTGCTTTTGCTATCTCATCTAAAGATTGTTCTTCATAATAATACAAGGTGAGTATAAATGAATCTGCGATTGGCAACTGGTTTAAACACCTTAGTATGGCTTCATTTCGTTCTTTAATTTCCATAGCAAATAAGGTATCGTCTATCGTCTGGATTTGATGTTCTGTAAACGCATCAATAGTAACAGTGCTGTGCGTCCGCTTTAACTTTTTAATACGATCTAAACAGGTATTGTAAGACACTCTGTACACCCAGGTTGAAAATTTTGAATCTCCTTTAAATTTCGCTAAATTCTTATATACCTTTACAAATACATCCTGCGCTACTTCTTCAGCTTCTTCCCTATTCTTAGTCATTGTTAAGGCTAAGGTGAATACCAAATCTTTGTAACGGTCTACCAGTACTGCATAAGCATGGGTATCGCCTTCTAATACTTTAGTAATATAATGTTGGTCGTTGGTGGTCATCTGCTCATTAGACGACCACTTAATACCCGCGGTTACACCCTGAAAGAAAAAATAGTTTAAAAAAGTTGTAACCATCAGTTAAATGTTATCGTCTTAAGCTAAGAACACATTAAAAATAATCAATTAAAAAACAATCATTATGGGATCAGAAGTCATTATTATGCCAATTATAATTGGATCAATTTTCGGAATATTTTATTTGTATTTTTCAACTAGAAATAGAGAACGCTTAGCCTTAATAGAGAAAGGTGCAGACGCCAGTATTTTTGGCAAAGGTCAAGAACATACTGCGCCTATATGGAAAGTACTTATTTTGAATATCGCATTACTTTTAATGGGTATTGGATCTGGTATTTTTATCGCCATGCTATTAGAAACTTATACCACTATAGATGAAGGTGCTATCTATCCGGCTTGTATCTTTTTAATGGCCGGATTAGCCTTATTTGCAGGTTTTAAGATGACTAAACAACTGGACAAGTAATAACAAACGCTTCGTTTTAATTAAGCCACTTTATTCAAAATAAAGTGGCTTTTTATTTTAAATTAGTAAGAAACCCCTAAAATTGTATCAAACGAAGCCCAATTAACTGTTTTTAAAACAGCCATACAGCACTGTGCATTGTGCTTCTTTTTTACTATAGATGAAACAGATACTTCCCGTATTAGATAAAATGTAGATACATTATTTCATGTTAGTTTTAAATAGTATTTTAGTCTTCCAAAACTGAAATAAACATGAAAAACTATCTCATACTCTTTTCTACTATCTTATTATTCGCTTCTTGTAAAGACACCACAAGTTCAGAAACTCAAGAAATCACGTCTGAAAAAAATGAAGCCTTCAGCAACATGTTGGATGATTTTTATGAAGAAGGCTTGAAACTAAATCCGCTTAATGCCACAGCTGCTGGTGATAACCGCTATAACAATAGCTTACCAAACACACTAACAGAGGCCTATGTTGCTCAAGAAAAAGCCTACTACCAAACCTTTAAAACAAAAGCCGAAAGCTATACTAATACAACTCTTAATGCTAGTGAACAACTTAGTCGTGACATTCTTATTTGGGATTGTGAAGTTAACTTAGAGCGTTTTGATTTTAGAGAAGATTTAACGCCAATTAACCAAATGTGGACCAAGCAATTAACCATTGGTCAATTAGCAAGTGGGGCTAGTTCCCAACCTTTTAAAACGGTTGAAGATTATGATAATTGGCTAGAACGCATAGATCAGTATTTAGAATGGGTGGCTTCTGCCGAAGAAAAGATGAAGGCAGGTATGGCTGCAAACCATGTTTTACCAAAAAGCCTGATTGTTAAAGTCGTACCGCAATTAAAAACAATTGCAGACACACCATTAGAAGACCATTTATTCTATCAGCCGATTAAAAATCTGCCGGAAAGTTTTTCTGCTGAAGACAAAAAACGGATCACCGAAGCGTATACTACTATGGTTGAAAACAAAGTGATTCCGGCCTATGCCAAACTATATAACTTTATGAATATTGATTATATGAATGCTGGCCGATTAACCAGTGGTATTGATGATACACCTAAAGGAGCCGCCTATTACAAGCATCAAATAAAGTTGTACACGACGACAGATATGTCTGCAGACGACATTCATAATCTTGGCTTAAAAGAAGTCGAACGTATTCTTACTGAAATGGAAAAAGTTAAAACCGAAGTGGGCTTTACGGGTGATATTATTTCATTTTTCGATTATGTTAGAAATAATCAAGCGTTAATGCCCTATAAAACACCTGAGGAGATTATTGCCCATTTTAATGCCATTCATGAGCGCATGAAACCGCAAATTGAAATCCTTTTTGATGTAAAACCAAAAACAGGCTTCGAAGTACGAAGAACCGAAGCCTTTCGGGAAGCCTCTGCAAGTGCAGAATACAATCCAGGTTCTTTAGACGGCACACGCCCAGGTATTTTTTATACACCAATTCCGGAGGCTACAAAATACAACATCTTTAGTGATGAAGCCTTGTTCTTACACGAAGCCATTCCTGGACACCATTACCAAATTTCATTACAACAGGAAGACACCAATTTACCAAAATTTAGAAAAACATTATGGTACAGTGCATATGGTGAAGGCTGGGCTTTATATAGCGAATCTTTAGGCAAAGAATTAGGGTTGTATACCGACCCTTATCAATACTTCGGGATGCTAGGTATGGAAATGCATAGAGCCATTCGCTTGGTGGTTGATACTGGTCTGCATGCTAAAGGCTGGACAAGAGAACAGGCCATCAACTATTCTTTAGAGCACGAAGCCGAGAGCGAAGCTAGTATTACCTCAGAAATAGAGCGTTATATGGCAAATCCAGGGCAAGCCTTGTCTTATAAAATCGGACAATTAAAAATTAGAGAATTACGTGCTAAAGCAGAAAAGGCTTTAGGAGACACTTTTGATATTAAGCAATTTCATAATGAGGTATTAGAACCTGGCTGCGTACCGCTGACTTTATTAGAAACTAAAATTGATACCTGGATTGCTAATTATAAATAGTCTTTATTAAGTCTTGGAATAGTTCTTGAGTGGATTAAATGACAGGTAATATTATAAATTGATCTATGCTTAAAAAAGAAATTCCCGTACTACTAATGTTAGTTGTTACACTTTTTAGTGGAGCACAAAACACTACTTTAATCTCTGAAAATCAAGAGCCTATTTCGTATGCAACCATCTCTTTTGGTAATGGCAATGGGCTTTTCGCAGATGATGCCGGTCAATTTTACTTTACAAAAAAGTTGTACAGTGATATTGATTCCTTATACATCTCTGCCTTAGGCTATAAAAAACTAACGCTGTCTACAATAAATTTACCAAGCACTATCGTTTTGGAATCTAAAGTGAGCAAACTTCAGGAAATTATTATTAGTGGTTTACCAAAAGGTAAATTTAAAATTGAAGAAATAGAACCGATTACACACGACGATTATTTTAAGTGCTGGCTACCAACCATTGAAAGCGAAATCGCTGTATTTTTCCCAAACGAATCAGCACACATTAAACGTCTAAAAACACTAGAAATCCCGATAAAAGTAGAATCGAAAAACTGGGGTGACCGCAAGCAAAAAACAAGTGAAAAAAGACCCTTTTCAACACTTTTTAAGGTCAATTTTTATGAGAATGCTAACGGATTCCCTGGTGAGGTAATAACTTATGATAAGATTGTATTTATAGCCACTGAAAAGAATGAAGACATTTATGAATTGGATGTTTTAGACCACAACCTTATCATGCCTAAAGAAGGGCTATTTATTTCTTTACAGGTTTTAGGCTATACCGATAACAAAGGAAAATTGCTGCCTAATAAAAAATACCAAGAAGTAAAAACCAAGCGTGGCATAGTGAAAGTATCAACAACCTTTAGACCTTTATTACCTTTTACAGATGACATTGTAGAAAAAAGAACGTTTGTAAAACGCGTGTTTTTAAATGGCGGCGCATGGGTGCGCTATGAAAAAGAAAACATTGACAACTCTAACTTACTAAAAGCCGGTTTAAACAATTACGGATTAGGTTTTAAAATGGAAGTCTATAAAACGGAGGAATAATTGTATGTATTGGAAAAAGACGGCTCATTGGGCATTGCCCTATATTGGTAGAGTAATAAATACGTAAATACGCTCGCAATAGCTTCAGTAGCACAGTTTTAAAACAAGACTCTAAATCAATACAATAGCGTAATCGTTAGTTCGAAAAAGCGACAAAAAAACAATCCGAGTGTTTCAGAGTATCTAAGCACAATCTACAGCGTATTATACGTTTGAATTAGCCTCTATACACTTCAACTAAAAAACAAAAAAACAGCTTGCTGATTAACATTTTTATATTATTTTTAATACTATGACAGAAGTGGAAATTGAAAATGAAAATGCTGCTATTGCAAAAGCCTACAAGAACCTTCTAAAAGTTAGCTACACAACACTAACCACCGAAGACAAAAAATTGATTCGTAAAGCCTTTGAGGTTGCTGTTGATGCGCATAAAGAACAACGTAGAAAAAGCGGAGAAGCTTATATTTTTCACCCTATTGCTGTAGCGCGTATTGTAGCTTCAGAAATTGGGTTGGACGCAACATCTATTGCTGCCGCTCTACTTCATGATGTCGTTGAGGATAACGAAAACTATTCTATTAAGGATATTGAACGCCTATTTGGTGAAACGGTTGCCCGAATCGTAGATGGCCTAACTAAAATTGCCTCAATGAGCAAAGAAAAAGATATGGACATTTCTTTGCAAGCCGAAAATTTCAGGAAAATGTTGCTCACGCTCAATGACGATGTGCGTGTGATCATTATTAAAATTGCAGACAGACTTCACAACATGCAAACCATGGACTCTATGCGTCCAGACAAGCAAGTGAAAATAGCGAGTGAAACGCTTTATATTTATGCGCCTTTAGCGCATAGAATAGGCTTATACAATATAAAAAATGAACTCGAGGACTTAAGTTTAAAATATACTGAGCCAGAAGTTTACGACGACATTTTATTGAAAATGAAAGAAAGTAAGCAGCAACAAGATGCTTACATAAAAGAGTTTAACGATGTTATTAAAACAGCTTTAGATCGGGAAGGTTTAAATTATACTATTAAAGGGCGACCTAAATCTATTTTTTCTATTAAACGAAAAATGGATAAGCAAGGCGTCACTTTTGATGAAGTCTATGATAAGTTTGCTGTTCGAATTATTTACAGAACAGATACTGAAAATGAAAAGTTTATAGCATGGAAAATCTATTCCGTGGTTACAGATCATTTTAGACCGAACCCTATTCGCTTACGAGATTGGATTTCTTCTCCAAAATCTACAGGTTACGAAGCCCTGCATATTACCGTAATGGGCCCTAAAGGGCGTTGGGTAGAAGTACAAATTCGTAGTGAACGCATGAATGAAATTGCCGAAAAAGGCTATGCTGCGCATTACAAATACAAAAATGAAGACGATAAAGAAGACAACCTCGATATCTGGATTAATCGCTTGCAAGAAGCCCTCGAAAACCCAGAAACGAATGCGGTTGACTTTGTAGAGCAGTTTAAACTCAATTTATACTCTAAAGAAATTTTTGTTTTCACACCAAAAGGAGATTTAAAATCCCTGCCTAAAGGAGCCACTCCATTAGACTTTGCTTTTAATATTCATACAGAAGTTGGTATGAAAACACGTGGCGCGAAAGTCAATGGTAAGCTAGTGCCTTTAAGTCATGAGCTACAAAGTGGTGATCAGGTCGATATTTTAACTTCTGAAAACATAAAACCAAATCCTAACTGGTTAGACTATGCTACTACATCCCGAGCGCGAGCAAAGATTAAATCGTTGCTTCGTGAGGAAAAGAAAGAAATAGGAGAAGATGGTAAAGAAATCTTGCGCCGAAAATTAAAACAATTAAAAATTACACTCAACGAGAAATCGGTTAATGAAATGGTAAGCCATTTTAAATTAAAAACGAGTCTCGATTTGTTTTATCGCGTAGGCATTGGTACCATTACTAACCCCATGTTAAAGGAGTATGCCGCGTCTCGTAGCAATGCCTTAATGACCTTCTTCAAGAGTAAAATCAACAGAAAAAATACAATTTCTAAAGAAGAGATAGAAAAAGAAGAGATTACCAACAAGTACGACATGTTGGTCTTTGGTAAAGAAGAAGAGCATCTGGATTACAAATTAGCAACCTGTTGCAACCCCATACCAGGTGATCCTGTTTTTGGTTTCTTAACCGTGTCTGAGGGCATAAAAGTGCACAAGAAAAATTGTCCTAATGCCTTGAGTTTACAATCTAATTATGCATACAGAATCATGCAAGCTAAATGGATTGATTCTTCACAAGAAGAATACCATGCTAATATTATACTATCAGGAATTGATAATTTAGGCTTGGTAAATGATATCACTAAAGTTATTTCATCAAACATGCACGTTAATATGTCGAGTATTAGTTTTCAAAGCGACGACGGTATTTTCTCAGGAAAAATTAATGTCAGTGTTAAAAACAAAACACTGCTTAAAAAGGTCATGGATAACCTGAAGAAAATTAACGGCATTGAAAAGGTGACACGTGTTTAGCATGTGGTTGTTAATAACTGTCTGATAACACCTCATCAAAACTCATCCTTTTTTAATAGTACACCTCAAAAAAATACGTAAATTTGTTCCGTTATATATGAGCGCAAATACAGACAGTAAAAATCAAGAGATTGTAAAAAACGTTTTTACAGCTTTCTTAGAAAGCAATGGCCATCGCAAAACGCCAGAACGTTACGCTATACTTCAAGAAATCTACAATAATAAAGAGCATTTTGATATCGAATCGTTGTATTTAAAGATGAAAAATAAAAAGTATCGCGTGAGTCGTGCTACGCTTTATAATACCATCGAATTATTATTAGGTTGTGGTTTGGTGCGTAAACACCAGTTCGGACAAAACCAGGCCCACTACGAAAAATCATATTTCGATAAGCAACATGATCATGTTATTTTAACAGACACTGGCGAAGTGATTGAGTTTTGCGATCCAAGAATACAATCCATAAAAAAAACTATAGAAGAGGTTTTTGATATAAAAATCAATAATCATTCGCTCTATTTTTACGGCACAAAAAATACAACAGACAACTAAAAACAACTTACTATAATGGCAGTAGATTTACTACTAGGATTACAATGGGGAGACGAAGGCAAAGGAAAAATTGTCGATGTTTTAACCGCTAATTACAATATCATTGCACGTTTTCAAGGCGGTCCAAATGCAGGCCACACACTAAAATTCGATGGCATAAAACACGTTTTAAGAACAATTCCCTCTGGAATCTTTCATAAAGATGCCATGAACGTTATTGGAAATGGCGTCGTGGTCGATCCAGTGGTTTTCATTAAAGAATTAGAAGGTTTAGACCAGTTTGACATCGATTATAAAGCAAAGTTAATTGTATCGCGTAAAGCTCATTTAATTTTACCAACACACCGTTTATTAGATGCAGCTAGTGAAGCCTCTAAAGGGAAAGCCAAAATTGGCTCAACCCTAAAAGGTATTGGTCCAACATATATGGATAAAACTGGCCGAAATGGTATTCGTGTGGGTGATTTAGAAATGCCTGACTGGAAAGAAAAATACAGAGCTTTAGCAAACAAGCACGAAGCGATGATTGCTTTCTATAATGTTGATGTACAATACGATTTAGCAGAAATGGAAATTGAATTTTTCGAATCTATTGAACGCTTAAAAGAATTACAATTTATAGATAGTGAAGCGTATTTACACCAGGCGTTAAAAGATAATAAAACCATTTTAGCCGAAGGCGCTCAAGGTTCGCTTTTAGATATCGATTTTGGAACCTATCCTTTTGTAACCTCTTCTAACACCACTGCTGCTGGCGCTTGTACTGGCTTAGGCATTGCACCAAATCAAATAAAAGAGGTGTTTGGTATTTTTAAAGCCTATACCACTCGCGTAGGTTCTGGCCCATTTCCAACCGAATTATTTGACGAAGTTGGTGCCGAAATGGCTAAGATAGGACAAGAATTTGGAGCGGTTACAGGAAGACCAAGACGTTGTGGCTGGTTAGATTTAGTCGCCTTAAAATACACCTGTCGTATTAATGGCGTGACGCAACTCATGATGATGAAAAGTGACGTACTTTCTGGTTTCAAAACCTTAAAAGTAGCAACGGCTTATAAATATAAAGGAGAAACAATAACCCATCTCCCCTTCAATATCGAACCAGAAAACGTAGAACCTATTTATACTGATTTTAAGGGTTGGGCTGCAGATTTAACAGCAATGAGCGAAGCGTCTCAATTGCCAGATGCGCTTAACGATTATATCGCGTTTTTAGAAAAAGAATTAGAAATCCCTATTACGATTGTTTCTGTTGGTCCAGATAGAAAACAAACGATTTTTAGGTAAAACACATCATATCATATCATTTCAAACCTGTCACGTTTTCAAAGCCTGACAGGTTTTTTTATCTCTGGAATAAAACACAATCCTACTATGAAAAAAAGCATTCTTTGTCTATTCTTAATTCTTAACGCAGCACACGCATTCGCTCAGATTAAAGTAAAAACGTATTCTGAGTCCATTGAAAATGGTTTCGCCTTTTTTGCAGATAACAATGAACCCTGCGAAGTTTCTATTAAAATAACATTTGATCTTAAAAACTTAAACTCCTCAGCAGGAACTGAGAACGTTTTCATTCTACCCGCTAACAGCATAAAGAACAAACTAGCCACCCTTTCTATTATAAAAAAAGGCAAAAAATATGGTTATTCGACTCAGGAAAAATCTAACTACGGTAATCATTTAGATACTGATTATGACAAAGATTTAAGTTATTATTTGCCTTTTGAAAAAAATAAAGCGATAAAAGTTAACCAAGGCTACAACGGGACTTTTTCTCACCAAAACAAAAAGCAATTAGACTTTGAAATGCCAATAGGAACAAAGATAGTCGCTGCTCGAAAAGGTACAGTAATTAAAGTGGTAGACGTAAATAATAAAACCTGTCCTAAGGAAGCATGCAAAAAATATGCTAATTACATCTTAATTCATCATGATGATGGTACTTTTGCCGAATATGCCCATATTAAACAAAAAGGAGCTAAAGTTAAGGTTGGAGAGGTAGTAAAAGCTGGACAACTGATTGCTTTAAGTGGTAATGTTGGTTGGTCTACTGGTCCGCATTTACACTTCTCTGTATTCTTTCAAAGACTTAATGGTCGTGATCATTTAGAAACTAAATTTAAAACAGGAGCTGGTGATGATTCCAAGCTATTAGTAGAAAAAGAATATTATGAAAGAAATTATGACTAGTTGATTCCTTTTATTTAAATAGAAAACCTGCTCAACCCCAACCTTCGGCAGGTTTTTTGGTAAATATATCTTAATAGCTAATAACAACTCAGATTAATCATTATTTTTGCTCAAACACGATAATAAGAAATGTTTAAAAATCTATTGGTAATAGCATTCCTAAGCCTAATCTCCTTCAATGCTTTTGCACAAGAACGCAAAAATATTGAGATTAAAGAGTCTGGTGCTTTTGGTGACATTGATGAAGAAAAATATCCTGGCGCGCGTATTTTAACACGTAGTGATGCCGGACAAGTGCATGTGTATCATGATGGTATAGATATGTGGTGCGATCAAGCCATTTTATATGGTAAAGAAAATTTTGTAGAAGCCTATGGCAATGTGTTAATGAAACAAGGTGACACCATACAAATGGTTGCTAAATATGCCGAATATAGCGGAAAAACACAGTTAGCAATCGCTAAAGGCGATGTGGTACTTACAGAACCCAGTTCGGTTTTAACCACTCAAAAACTATTTTTCGATCGCCTAAAGCAACAAGCGTTTTATAATAATGAAGGCCAGGTGGTTCGCGATTCTTCGGGCACCATTACCAGTACTGTTGGACGTTACTATATGCAAGAAAGCAAATACCGTTTTTTAAATACAGTAAAACTGGTTAATCCAGAATATGTCTTAACAACGAACCAGCTGGACTTTTATTCTGAAAGCGGCCACGCCTACATGTACGGCCCTTCAAAAATTGTTGGAGAAACGAGTACTATCTACTGCGAACGTGGTTTTTATGATACCAATGCAGATACGGGCTACTTTATTAAGAATTCAAAAATAGATTACGACAATCGAGAGGTTGTTGGCGACAGTATGTATTTTGATCGGAAACTTGATTTCGCTTCTGCTACCAACAACATTAAAATTACAGACACCATAAATAATAGTATTATTAAAGGGCATTATGCTGAAGTCTATAAATCTAAAGATTCTGCTTTTGTTACTAAACGTGCTTTGGCGATTTCAGTTCAGGAAAAAGACTCGGTTTACATTCATGCAGATACCTTGATGGTGACTGGAAAGGAAGACAACCGTATTACGAGAGCTTTTAGAAATGCAAAGATTTTTAAATCAGATTTAAGCGGGAAATCTGATTCTATTCATGTGAATCATCAATCGGGTTTAACACAATTGATTAATCTGTCTCGATTATCTTCAACAGATCCTTTTGCAGTAAAACGCAGACCTATTCTTTGGAGTTTAAAAAACCAAATGACTGGCGATACCATTCATCTAAAATCAAATCCAGAAACCGAAAAACTAGACTCGCTACTCCTTTTCGAAAATGCGTTTCTAATTAGTAAGGACTCTATAGGTGTTAACGACTACAGCCAGGTTAAAGGCAAGCGCTTGGTTGGCTTATTCGATGAGGAAAATCAGTTAAAACAAGTTAATATCTTTAAAAATTCTGAGTCTATTTTTGTGTTGAGAAACGAAGACGATGAATTGATTGGATACGATAAAGCCCGTTCTGCAAATATTGAAATGTTTTTTGAAGCTGGTGATATCTCTATTTACAAACGACTTATTCAGCCAGAAGCCAAAACGTATCCTGAAGAAGATTTTCCAGAAAACCTGAGAAAATTAAAAGATTTCGATTGGCGTGAAGAAGAGAGACCTTTGAGTGTTGCAGATTTATTTAAAGACGACTTACCTTTAAATCTGCCAAAAATAAAAGGTTTAGAACCTTTTGTGCCTGAAGAAGAGTTTTTTGACAACAACTTGCTAGGTCGTGTTGAAGATGCAGACAATTCTGCAAAACCAAAAGTACGATATGACGGACAGAAATCAGCGCTTCCAAAAGCGTCAAGAGAACTTCCAAAGCAATTAAAAAAACAGAGTAAAGAAGAGAAGCGCACGCCAAATCCGACCGTAAAAAAACCACTATTAGGCAAACCTATTATAGAGAAAGATGAAAATTAGTGAAAACCGATTTCTTTAAATATCAAGCACAAACCACACCACATCCTTTAGCGATGGAGATTTCTCATGCTGAAGGTTCCTATATCTATGACACAAACAACAAAGCCTATTTAGACTTTGTAGCTGGTGTTTCAGCCTGTAGTCTTGGGCATCGGCATCCCCGAGTGGTTTCTGCTATAAAAAACCAACTCGATAAGTATTTACATGTTATGGTTTATGGTGAATACATTCAAAAAACAGCTGTTGACCTCACTAAACTATTAGCTAGACATTTACCAAAACCACTAGAAAAAACCTATTTGGTTAATTCGGGCACAGAAGCTATAGAAGGGGCCATTAAATTAGCCCGACGTGCCACAGGGCGAAGCCAGATTATAGCCGCGCACAACGCCTACCATGGCAACACGATGGGTTCGCTTAGCTTAATGGATTATGAAGAACGCAAAGCCCCTTTTAGACCATTAGTCCCAGATGTAAGTCATATTACATTTAATCACGAGCCTCATTTAAAACACATCACTAACAAAACAGCTTGTGTGATTTTAGAAACCATTCAAGGCGGTGCAGGTTTTATTGAGCCACAAAATGGCTTTCTTACAAAAATCAGGAAACGCTGTAATGACGTCGGTGCTTTATTAATTTTAGATGAAATTCAACCAGGAATAGGGCGCACAGGTAAACTCTTTGGGTTTGAACATTACCACTGCATTCCAGATATTTTAGTTACAGGCAAAGGTTTAGGTGGCGGCATGCCTATTGGTGCTTTTACCGCCTCGAGTAAATTAATGGATGTATTATATGACACGCCTAAATTAGGACACATCACCACTTTTGGGGGCCATCCAGTAATCGCTGCTGCAGCTTTAGCAACACTACAAGAAATTACTGAAAGTGACTTAATGGCACAAACACTTGAAAAAGAAATACTGGTTAGAAAACATTTACAGCATCCCTTAATTACTGAAATTCGTGGTCGTGGCTTGATGTTGGCAGCGGTACTGCCCTCAGCAGAAATCACCAATCAATTGGTTTTAAAGGCTCAAGATCAAGGTTTAATCTTGTTTTGGTTATTATTTGAACCTAAAGCCATTCGTATTACGCCCCCTTTAACAATCTCAAATGCCGAACTCATAAAAGGCTGTGGCATTATAATTGCAGTATTAAACACAATACAACGTCATTAATTCCTTAGCAAGGTGTTAATTTTCAGTTATTAAGCCCCTTAAAAACGTAAGCGCACTAACAGTTGTTCATTACTTTGTTAAAAACATTTGGGTTTAAATACCCGTAAAAAAGGAATTGAGTATTACATTTAGAGTAACGCAACGCTAAACATTAGCCTATGGAATTTAGCCAAGAAGACTACGAAAATAAATCGCTCACTAAGTTTGAATCGATGCTAAAAACAAACAATGTTTTGTTTTTTGATTCGAATGAATTTGAAAATATCATACACTACTATCTTAATCAAGGTAAGGTTGCTTTAGCGAAAAAAGCCATCAAACTCGGTTTAGAACAACACCCTACTTCTACTAACCTCAAACTATTTAAAGTTGAAGTTTTTGTTTTTGAAAACGAGCTTGAAAAAGCGCATTCTCTTTTAGATAGCCTGTATGTTTTAGAGCCTTCAAACGAAGAAATCTATATACAAAAAGCAAATATCCTATCAAAAGATGACAAACACGAAGAAGCCATTTCTGTATTACATCGTGCTTTAGAATTAGCAGAAGATACTGCAGATCTCTATTCCTTAATTGGGATGGAGCATTTATTTCTAGATCAGTTTGAAGCGGCTAAAGAGAGTTTTATGAAATGTCTAGAGGAAGATCCAGAAGATTATGCCTCTCTATACAACATCGTTTATTGCTTTGATTTTTTAGATCAAAACGAAGCTGCTATCACCTATTTAAACAATTATTTAGATAGCAATCCATATTGTGAAGTGGCCTGGCATCAATTAGGCAGACAGTATTATGAGATGAAAGACTTTATAAAAGCCTTAAGCGCTTATGATTTCGCCATTATTTCTGATGATACTTTTGTTGGGGCTTATCTTGAAAAAGGTAAAGTTCTAGAAAAATTAAAACGTTACAACGAAGCCATTGAAAATTATAGCATTACCTTAACTTTAGATGACCCCACTTCGTTCGCTTTATTGCGTATTGGTAATTGTCATGAAAAATTAGGTCAAGATGATTTAGCGGTACAATATTACTATAAAACGGTTCATGAAGATCCGTTATTAGACAAAGGATGGATTGCAATCACTAAATTTTATGTGAGGCAAAAAAATGCTCAAAAAGCCTTATACTACATTAATAAAGCTATAAATATTGATAGTGAAAATGTCATCTACTGGAAACTCTATGCTAAGATTAATCATAGATTAAATTTACTAGAAGAAGCTGAACGCGGTTATAAACGCGCCATTGAATTAGGTAACTACGAATTAGAAACCTGGTTAATACGTAGTGATTTATTAACACAACTAGGAGAACCAGAAGCGGCAAGTTTTAATTTAATTCAAGCTGCAGAATTCTATCCTGAGCATGCTGAAATAGAGTTTCGTTTAGCGGGACTATACTATTCCCTTTTGGAAACAGAAAAAGCCAGCTATCACTTAAAAAATGCCCTGCGTTTTGATGCTGAGCATGTGATTATTTTAGAGGAGCTATTTCCAGAGGTTTATGAGTCTTTGCTAGTAAATAGTGTGATTAGCAGGTAAATTAATGTCGCTTTACGAATTGAATGATAGTCAAGTCAAAGAAAAAGCGAAGACTATAAGAAGAAATGCCCAAAAAAAATGAGATTAATTGATTAATAATCACTAATCTCGGGCAATAAAACCAAAACAGTTCTCTCAAAAATACATACCTTTGGTTTAGTAAAAAACTAAAGCATGCCAAGACAATTTAAAGACTACTTACTCATTTCGCTTAAAGGCATCGCCATGGGTGCGGCAGATGCTGTTCCTGGCGTTTCGGGTGGCACGATTGCCTTCATCTCTGGAATTTACGAAGAATTAATTACGACCATTAGTAATATTAATATCGCTCTTTTTAAAACCCTAAAAACAGAAGGTTTTAAAGCGTTCTGGGCACAAGCCAATGGCAGTTTTGTATTAGCCTTATTAACAGGTATCATTATAAGTTTTGCCTCGTTTATGCGCTTAGCAAAATATCTTATAGAACAACATCCGGTCTTGATTTGGTCTTTCTTTTTCGGTCTCATCGTGGTTAGTATTTATTTTGTAGGTAAACAAATTACCAAATGGAAACCGTTAACCATTATCGCTGTTATTGTTGGAGCTGCCATCGCGTATTACGTGACCAGCCTACCCAGTCTAGCAGCGAATAACAACCCTTGGTTCTTATTTATAGCTGGAGCCATTGCCATTTGTGCCATGATTTTACCAGGCATTTCAGGATCATTTATTCTTATCATTTTAGGCGCCTATAAAGCATTGAGCAATGCCATGCATGATTTCGATTTTAAAAAAATAGCCATTTTTGCTATGGGTGCTGTTGTTGGTCTACTTAGTTTCAGTAAACTCTTAAAATGGCTTTTCAAAAACTATCATAACACAACATTAGCCTTACTTACTGGTTTTATTTTAGGGTCTTTAAACAAAATGTGGCCTTGGAAGCAAACTGTTTCTGTAATGAATGAAACCACAGGGAAAGAAGTGCCTTTCAATGTCATTTCAGAATTAGGGACACTCTCTGTTTTTCAAAAAAACGAAAATGATTTTGATAGCTATAAAACAGTTATGGAACAGAGTATTTCTCCGTTTCAATATTCAGAAATTAATAGTATAGACCACCAATTAACTCTGGCTCTTGTGCTAATGGTTGCTGGATTCTTAACCATATTTATATTAGAAAAAATAGGCGCTAAAAAAGTATAAATGCAGAGTACAAGAACCTTAAGCGATAAATTTTTTCTAGTTTTAAAAGGACTGGGAATGGGTGCAGCTAACAAAGTGCCTGGTGTTTCTGGTGGTGTTGTTGCTTTTGTTGCCGGATTCTATGAGGAGTTTATTTATTCGCTTAAACGATTTAATCTTATTGCTTTACGGTTATTGCTCTCTGGTCGATTTTCGTCCTTTTTCCATTATGTTAATGGTCGGTTTTTAAGTTTACTGTTTTTTGGCATGCTGGTGAGCTATTTTAGCGTCTCCCAAATTTTAGATTTTGCTATAGAACATTACGAACTCTATGTGTGGAGTGTATTTTTTGGAATGATTGTAGGCTCTATATATTACATTAGTAAAGATTTTGAAGATTGGAAATTAACCACCTACTTGGCACTATTAATCGGTGCGGCTATCGGCATTGGTATTAGCTTTCTAGACCCTGCAACCGAAAACGACAATTTATGGTTTGTTTTTTTCTGTGGTATTATTAGCGTGTCAGGCATGACATTACCTGGGTTTTCAGGCTCTTTCATTCTTATTTTATTAGGTAATTATGTGTTGCTTTTAGTCGATTCTGTGAATGCCTTATATGATACGTTCTATGAGGTATTGGGCGGAAATTTTAGCTTTACAGCAAACGTAGAACGCCTTCGAATGCTTAAAGTATTAGCTGTTTTTACCTTGGGTTCTGTTTTTGGCTTAGTCACCTTCTCTCACGCCCTCAGCTATATTCTAAAACACTATAAAAGCGTGACTACAGCCTCTATTATTGGTTTTATAGTCGGTTCGCTTGGTGTGGTTTGGCCCTGGAAAGAGACCATCTATAAAAAAGATCCTAATGGCGCCTTCTTGTTTGATTCTGGCGGAACCTATATTGTTAAAAACTACAAACGTTTTATACCTGAATTAAATACAGAAACCTTTATTGCCATTGCTTTTGTAATCTTTGGAATTGCTATTGTATTAGGTTTAGCATATTACGATAAAAAAACAAGAACAGTCAATGCGTAGATTTGGATTAATAGGAAAAAATATTTCATACTCATTTTCTCGAAATTACTTTAAAAATAAATTTGAGTCAGCACAAATAGACGATGCCACATACGAAAATTTTGATATTGAGGACATTGAAGCTTTTGACATAAAACTGAAACAGTTACCAAACATTAAAGGTTTTAACGTTACTATTCCATACAAAGAAGCTATTATTCCTTATTTAGATAAGCTCCATAAAACAGCACAAGCGATTGGTGCAGTAAACACCATTAAAATCAATAAAAAAGGACAATGTGTTGGTTACAATACAGATTATTATGGCTTTAAAAAAGCATTAAAGCCGCATCTTGAATCGCATCATAAAAAAGCACTCATCTTAGGCACTGGTGGTGCGAGTAAAGCGATTGCCTACGTTTTAAAATCTTTAAACATAAGGTATGATTTTGTCTCACGAAGCGCTGCCGAAGGGGTTCATTTTACATACGATATGCTTTCTGTAGAAGACATAAAAGACCATACGATCATAATTAACTGTACCCCTTTAGGCACTTTTCCCGAAATTGATCGCTGTCCAACCATTCCTTACCAAGGCATTAGTAATAAACACATCCTTTTCGATTTAATCTATAATCCAGAGCAAACCAAGTTCCTTAAATATGGACACGATAAAGGCGCAATAACAATAAATGGCCACAAGATGCTAGCGTTTCAAGCCGAAAAGGCATGGCGTATTTGGAATAAATAAGCCCTTGAAAAAAATGGCAACACCTATTAATGGTTAACTTTTACTATCTTTAAGGTCAAAATTTTCACTAGAACCATAACATTTTATAAAATGTCAGAGCAAGATAACCTGCAAAACGCAGACGGAAAAAAGGACTTAAATCCTACACAAAACACATCAGTACAAGAAGAACCAACAGAAACGCCTAAAGCGGAAGAAAATACCCAACCGCCTGTTAATGAATCGACTGAAGATGATGTGATCAACGAAATTGACGAGTCTAATGCGGAAGATGCAGAAGATACTAGCAATAGTGAACGGCACAGTATTGAAGAAAAAGACTACCATGCGATGTCCTTAGATGAATTGGTTATTGAGCTGGAAAAACTGGTGAAAAATGAAAAAGTACAAACTATAAAAAAGCAGGTTGACACCATTAAAGAGGAGTTTACAGATAAATTCAATGCTCTTATAGACGACAAAAAAGAAGATTTCTTAAGTAAAGGGGGAAACGAAATAGACTTTCATTATAGCAATCCATTACAACGTAGTTTTAAAGACTCGTATAAAGAATACCGCTCTAAGCTTACTGCGCATTATAAAGGCTTAGAAAAAGGTTTAAAAGACAACCTATCGACTCGTTTAGAGATTATTGAAGACATTAAGGCATTAACAGACCTTGATGAAACAATGAACACAAAATACAAGCAGTTTAAAGAGTTACAGGAGCGCTGGAAGCATGCAGGATCAATTCCGCGTGATAAATACAACAATGCCTGGAACAGTTATCATTTTAATGTTGAACGGTTTTATGACCTACTACATTTAGATCGCGACTTACGCGATAAAGATTTTGAGCACAATTTAGAGCAAAAAACAAAAATTATCGAACGCGCTGAAGAGTTGGCAAATGAAGAGAACACAAATCGTGCGTTTAGAGAATTACAGAATCTCCATAAACTTTGGAAAGAGGATCTAGGACCGGTTGCAAAAGAGCATCGCGAAGTGATTTGGGAACGTTTTAAACTCGCTACAAAAGTAATTAATGACAAGCGTCAGGTCTATTTTTCACATTTAGACGCGGTATATGAAAAGAATTTAGAATTTAAGCAAGCCATTATTGCTGAAATTGAAACCATCACTAACGACGTAAAAAACAACTCGCACAAAGCGTGGCAAACAAAAATAAAAGAAGTCGAGTCTCTACGTGACGGTTTTTTTAAAGCAGGAAAGGTGCCCATTAAAGTCAATGAAGCAACCTGGGCAAAGTTTAAAGAAGTGGTTAAAAACTTCAATCATAAAAAAAATGATTTTTACAAGTCATTGAAAAATGAGCAATACGAAAATTTAAAAAAGAAACAAGCGCTTGTTGACATTGCTGAGGCCAATAAAGACAGTGACGATTTTGAAGCAACCACCCCCTTAATGAAGAAAATTCAAGGGGATTGGAAACATATTGGGCATGTACCTAGAAAAGATAGTGACAAAATCTGGAAAAAATTTAAAGCAGCCTGCAATCATTATTTTGATCGTATTCATCAACAACGTAATGCCGCCAGTGAAGAAGAAGAAAACGCATTAGTAGAAAAAGAAGCCCTTTTAAAAACCGTAAAAGACACCACTCTTTCTGGCGAACAAAAAGCAGATCTAGCTAAAATTAAAGAGTATATTTCTAAATGGAAAGCGATTGGTCGTGTGCCTGGCAAGAAACGTAAAATTGAGAGCGATTTTAATTCGGCTTTAGATACTTTATTCAAATCATTAGATATGAATAAAACGGAAGTGGAATTGATTAAGTTTGAAAATAAGCTTCAAGATTTATCAAGTGCAGACGATCCGAGAGTATTGGAAAATGAACGCGCTTTTATTAGAAAAAAAGTAAGTGAAATAAAAGCTGAAATTAATCAGTTGCAAAATAACTTGTTGTTTTTTAAACATGCTGATGAAAAGAATCCGCTAGTTAAATCGGTACACGATACTATTAAAAAACATCAAGACGAATTAGCTATTTGGAAAAGCAAACTCAATAAAATAAAAGTTATTTATAATGCGGAAGCAAAGGCGGAAGCTGAAGCTAAAGCCAAAAAGGAAGCTGAGGCAGAAAACGCTTCTGAGGCTAATTCAGCTAAAGAATAACCCCTCCTTTTAGATGTTTATCTATTGTTAATATAAAAAATGCTCACTTTTTGGTGAGCATTTTTTTGTTTAAAAGTATTTCTCCTATCCTACACTTTAGGAATCCGGAGCTACTTACTCCACCACCAAGAAGACATGTATAAGAGGTCCTTAAACGTAATATCTTATTATTTATGACATCGCAGTGCGCGATGAAACAAAACATCATAAAAAAACCAAATCCTGTTCGTTTTTTACAACAAACAGGATTTTGGCTCCTAACTAAACTAACCAATTATTTCTATTTCGCTTACTAGAAATAATCTATTTTTATAAAATGACATACTAAAAAGTTTACGCTATTAACCAATTTCCTATGAAGAATGATGTCATTTGTTATTATATACGCAGTAAAGATTATTTTGGATCACGAAGACTGAAAATAAAATTAAAGTTTTTTTATTTTCCCGCTGTATAGTATTTGAAAATCACCCATTTTCCAATTACAGTTTTTTGGTGGCCTCCCAAATGTTAGTATTTGAAAATCACCCATTTTTCAATTACAGTTTTTTGGTGGCCTCCCAAATGTTAGTATTTGAAAATCACCCATTTTCCAATTACAGTTTTTTTGGT
Organism: Lacinutrix sp. Hel_I_90; assembly: GCF_000934685.1. Classification (NCBI taxonomy): domain Bacteria; kingdom Pseudomonadati; phylum Bacteroidota; class Flavobacteriia; order Flavobacteriales; family Flavobacteriaceae; genus Lacinutrix; species Lacinutrix sp. Hel_I_90. Next base: position 1,237,980 of record NZ_JYNQ01000001.1, read on the forward strand.
GGCCTCCCAAATGTTAGTATTTGAAAATCACAGATTTTCAAATTACAGTTTTTTGGCCTCCTCCCAAATGTTAGTATTTGAAAATCACAGATTTTCCAATTACAGTTTTTTGGCCTCCTCCCAAATGTTAGTATTTGAAAATCACAGATTTTCCAATTACAGTTTTTTGGCCTCCTCCCAAAAAACATCCATTTCACCAAGGGTCATGTCTTTTAAATCTTTGTTTAATGCCTTTGCTTTAGCTTCCAAATACTGAAATCGCTTAGAAAACTTTTTATTGGTACGCTCTAAGGCATTTTCTGGATTAATATTTAAAAAGCGTGCATAATTTACCATAGAAAAAAGCACATCACCAAATTCGCTTTCCATTTTATCTCGGTCATTTTTAGCGACTTCCACTTTAAATTCTTCTAGCTCCTCCTCTACTTTCTCCCACACTTGTTCTGGTTGTTCCCAGTCGAAACCTACCCCCGAAACTTTATCCTGTATTCTATTGGCTTTTACTAAAGCTGGTAAGCTTACAGGCACCCCTTCAAGCACACTTGTTTTTCCTTCTTTTAGTTTTAATTTTTCCCAATTGCGTTTCACCTCTTCTTCATCTTTCACCTTGACATCACCATAAATATGCGGATGTCTATGAATGAGTTTTTCGCAAATACTGTTACACACATCTGCGATATCAAAACTATTAGTCTCACTTCCAATTTTCGCATAAAACACTAAATGCAATAGTAAATCGCCCACTTCATTTTTTATTTCTTCTAAATCATTCTCTAAAATGGCATCCCCTAATTCGTAAGTCTCCTCAATAGTCAAGTGACGTAAACTTTCCATAGTTTGCTTTTTGTCCCAAGGACATTGCGCACGCAACTCGTCCATAATGGTTAATAATCGATCGAAAGCTTTAAGTTGGTTTTCTCTAGAATTCATAGGTTATTGGTGTTTTGGTAAAGATAATTGAAAACAAAAAAATCCAGCAGAGTTGCTGGATTTTTAAAATTGTCTAAAAAAAACTATTCTTCCTCTTCTTGTGACGCTTTTGGCGCTTCAAAATCCATTAAATCATTTTTTTGAAGCATATTGTACCATTGCACTACCTTTTTAATATCACTGGCATATACGCGATCTTCATCATAGTCTGGTAAAACCTCAAAGAAGTATTCTTCTAATTTGTCTTTACTGTCCTTATGGCTAATAGCCGTTGGCGCCCCATTTTCTTTCGCCTTAATTTTCTTTAACACCTCACGCAAAGGCACTTCTTCTGTTAAGGTATAAATAGCAATTTCACTTAAAATACTTACGTTTTGCTGAATACCAACAGTGATTTTACGGTTATCGATTAATGATTCTGCTACAAAACCACCACGCGTTTGTGTTACTAATTTATACAATCCCGGTTTTCCTGAAATTGCTAATATTTTATCTAATGCCATGCTTTTGTTTTTTTTCAATGGAGCGCAAATATCTTGTACGCTTTTCTGTTTTGCAAGTTTTTAACGCTTCTTTTTCATATTAGGAAAACGCATACGATAATCGACGCTAATTTTACCTTTTGAAATGTTGGTTAGTTTACTTTTTATTAAACGTTTTTTCAATGCCGATAATTTATCGGTAAACAACACCCCTTCAATATGGTCGTATTCATGTTGAACGACACGGGCTGCCAAACCACTTAATTTTAATGTATGTGGTTCGAAAGCTTCATCTAAATATTCAATTTTAATATTTGGTTTTCTAAACACATCTTCACGAACATCTGGAATACTCAAACAGCCTTCATTAAAAGCCCATTCGTCTCCCGTTTCTTCTGTAATAATAGGATTGATAAAGATATGTTTAAATGTTTTTAAGAACGCTCTTTCTTCGTCATCCAACACTTCATCTTCAGCAAAAGGTGAGGCATCTACTAAAAACAAACGGATAGGCAAGCCTATTTGTGGTGCTGCCAATCCAACACCAAAAGCGTTGTGCATGGTTTCCTTCATATTCTCAATAAGCGCCTCAAATTTAGGATACTCCGGAGTAATATCTTTTGCTTTTACTTTTAAAACGGGATCGCCGTATGCAACAATTGGTAATATCATTCTTTCTGTATTATACTATTTATTATACAAGTAACTTTGTAATATTATGGTTGCACTTATCTCATCAATAAGTGCTTTGTTTTGTCGTTTTTTTTTCTTGAGTCCGCTATCAATCATGGTTTGTACCGCCATTTTTGAGGTAAACCGCTCATCGACACGCTTTACAGGAATCTCAGGAAAAAAGGTGCGTAACTGACTAATAAATGGGGCTATTAGCGCTTCACTTTCACTGGCCTGGTTATTCATTTGTTTGGGCTCGCCAACCAAGAATAATTCAACCTGTTCTTTTTTTGTATAGTCTTTTAAAAAATCTAACAGCACTTTAGTAGCAACAGTAGTAAGACCAGAGGCGATAATTTGCATATCGTCTGTGACCGCTAAGCCTGTTCTTACCTTACCATAATCTATTGCTAGAATTTGAGCCATTATTATTTTTTTTGTGCAAATTTAAGGTTTATATCTTAATACTATAAATTATTGTGTCCTATTTAAATTGAATTTATATTTGCGTGAAGGATGGAAGTGGCATCCTTTTTTACATCTGTTGGCCTATTTTTGTGAAGCATGAGCAAAATTATAGGGCGACTCGTAAAAAAGATATAGCGGACAGCCTGACCTTTTGGTCACGCTATAATTAAAAAAGCATACTGTCTTTGCGATGAACGACAAAGGAGAGCAGTGGCTATCTCATGAATGAAAATGAATTTTATACTTAAATAACGATTAAAAAAATTACCATGCTTTTTCTATAAAAAAAGCGCGTAATGCCGTTTAAGATTTACATAAAAACAACTATTTTATAATGAAAGATTTACAACTTACTATAGAAAATGCATGGAATGATCGTGCATTACTAACCGAAGAAAATACCCAAACTGCTATTAGAAAAGTAGTTGCTTTATTAGACGAAGGCACGCTTCGTGTTGCTGAGCCAACAACCAGTGGCTGGCAGGTAAACGAATGGGTGAAAAAAGCGGTGGTCTTGTATTTTCCAATCCAAAAAATGGAAACTATTGAGGTTGGTATTTTTGAATTTCACGATAAAATCCCACTAAAAAAAGGTTATGCTGCAAAAGGCATTCGTGTGGTACCTCATGCGGTTGCTAGACATGGCGCCTATATTAGTGCGGGGACTATTTTAATGCCAAGTTATGTTAATATTGGTGCTTATGTAGATGAAGGAACTATGGTAGATACCTGGGCAACCGTTGGAAGTTGTGCACAAATTGGTAAAAATGTACACTTATCTGGAGGTGTTGGAATTGGTGGCGTGTTAGAGCCTTTACAAGCGGCACCAGTTATTATTGAAGATGGTGCTTTTATTGGCTCTCGCTGTATTGTTGTTGAAGGGGTTCATATAGAAAAAGAAGCTGTTTTGGGTGCTAATGTTGTATTAACCATGAGTACTAAAATTATTGATGTCACTGGAGACGAACCTGTTGAGTTTAGAGGTCGTGTGCCAGAACGCTCTGTTGTGATTCCCGGGAGTTATACTAAATCGTTTCCTGCTGGCGATTATAATGTGCCATGTGCGTTAATTATAGGCAAACGTAAAGAAAGCACGAACAAAAAGACGTCTTTAAATGATGCGCTTCGGGAGCATAATGTAGCGGTTTAAAGTAACATCTAGCCTGCAGTCTTCAGTAAGTCGTAGCACTCAAACTGAAGACTGATTGCTGCTAAAGCTACTTTTTATTATTTAAATATTTACGTTTCAAGTATTTTTTGCGATTGATTCTACGCTTAAATGCCTGAGAAGATTCTAACAATAAATTATAGACGTTTTCGAAGGGCTCATTACTTATTAGTGCATATTCTGTAGCGATAATACGAATCATTTTTTTTGAAAGCCAGAGTCTTTTTAGATTTTCCATGCGCTTTGGTAAATCCATAACCTCAAATTGCATCCGGTTTAAGTCAATGAGATAGAAATCATATTTTGGTCCGTTTTCAACAATTAATGTATTGCCAGGAGAATGGTCTAAAAAGTTGATGTTATTTTCATGCAACTGATAGGTAAAGTGGGTGAATTGTTTTAAAATTTCATCACGATGGTCGAGCTCTGGATTGTGAATTAAGACTCTAAAATCGAAATCATAATCTAGATGTCTACAAATATAAAAACTGTGTTTTAATCCTGTAGCCGACGATTCTTCAACATAACCAATAGGAAAAGGTGTTAGAATGTTACAGTCCAGCAACTTTACGGCATATTCAAAAGAACGCTTTGCTTTCGATTTACGCAGGTGTTTATACACGAAGCTATTAATCACCTTAGGTGTTTTGAACGATTTAATAGTGATGGTTTCGGCACCAATTTCAAAGCTTTTAATAACGTTCCTCTCCCCTTTTGTTACATATTCGCCTTGGGTTTCGAAATTAGAAATACAGGCTAATAATTGAGCTTCTATAGCTTTAAATTTATCGTGAATATGTATGGTTTGCATATGTTGTTGGTTTTTTTCAAAGATATATGAAACTAAATTTTAATAAAAGCTCAAAAAACAATATTTTGCATCGAAGCAAAAATAATGTAGCAGGCCCCCAATTTTCAGGGAAATAAATATGAAGAAAATTCTAGTTATACAAAACAAGCGTATCGGTGATGTACTGATCGTATCGGTGATTGCTCAAAACATGAAAAAAATCTACCCAGATAGTATTATAGATTATTTGGTTTACGATTACACCTCTGGTGTTATAGAAAACAACCCTAATATTGATACAATCCTCCCAATAAATGAAACGGAGTTAAAAAAGTTTGGTGGTCTTACCAAGCTTATAAATAGCCTTAAAAAAGAGGACTATGATATTATTTTTGATCCGTATGCAAAACTACAAAGTCGCTTAATTTGTCTCTTTACAAAAGCACCCATGCGGATTAGCTTTAAAAAGCGAGATAAAAACACTGTATTGCCTTTTTATACGCACACCGTTCCTTTTTTAGAAGAAAAAACAAAAAATTGTGGAAAAGTCATTGAAGATAGAGTAAATCTGGTGACTTCCTTTTTTGACATTGCCCCATCTGAAGTTGATTACGAACCAAAAATATATTTAACAAAAAAAGAACAGGAATACAATAAACTGGAGGCTTACGACAAACCATTTGTAATGCTTGGTGTTTTAGGAAGCACCCCTCAAAAATCGATGCCTTACGAGTATATTGTTGCCTTGATTAACCACATAACCACCAATTACGATGTGAATGTGTTATTCAATTATGCACCGCATCAAAAAGAGGATGCCTTAAGCATCTATGAACAATGCGCCAATAAAGATCAAATTATTGTTGATATTTATGAAGATAACATTCGCGGTTTTATAAAACTCATGAACAAATGTACTTTACTGGTAGGTAATGAGGGCGGAACCGTCCATATTGCTAAAGCTTTAAACAAACCAACCTTTACTATTTTCTCTCCTTACGTTCTCAAGGAACATTGGGCCAGTTTTGAAGATGGTGAGCGGCATACTTCTATTCACTTATTAGAGGAAAAACCTGATTTATTTTCTACGGATAGAGAGGAGCGGCGAAAAATAGAAGAAGATCCTTCGTTAATGTATAAACAATTAACACCTGAAATTATAATGCCCAAACTAAATATATTTCTTTCTAAACACCTAAAAACCAAGCAATGAATGTAGCAGATAGATTTCATAACTGGAGACGTAAACAACGTTGGAATAAACAATATAGAAGCGGGCGTTGGGAAAATTTAAAGGGCGAAAAAGAGCGTGTACGATATGAGAAAATTGTAGAACTTACTGAAAAACATGGGACTAAGAATCCAAATATTTTAGATTTAGGTTCCGGAGAAGGTGTTTTACTCGATTATTTTAATGTTGAAAATATTACTTCTTTTTATGGTATGGATTTTTCGTCAGTTTCAATAAAAAAAGCAAATAAAGAGAATAGAAACAAGGCCACTTTTATTTGTGCAGATCTTCACAATTTCACACCAGAGATGCACTATGATGTTATCGTACTAAATGAAGCCTTTTATTATATTCATGAAACTAAAAAAAGAGCGGTGATAGATACCATGGCCGAACACTTAAAACCTAACGGTATTATTCTTGTCTCTATTTATAGAGAAGGTCTGGGTTGTTGGGAGTATTTTAAAAATGACCGCTTTGAAGAATTAGACTTTAGCACCATTACTACCAACGAAGAAAAAACCTATTGGAAAATTGGCGCCTATAAATTAAACTAATCTTTACTTTTTGTATCCTCTAATTTCTCTATTCCATAAGGTGTTTTTATTACCTTATTATCTTTTGTTTTGCGTCTAATCGCCAAATTTCTGTCTAAAGATTCTTTGGTTTTATAACCTCTAGGATGATCTAGATGCAAACAAATCGCTTTGTAACGTATTTGTTTAGACTTCAGACCGAGGTTTACCAAACGCTCTCCTAATTCACGATCTGGGCCACCATATTGCATGCGTTCGTCGTAGCCATTAATAGCTATTAAATCTGCTTTCCAAGCACTCGAATTACAGTTATTAAACGTAGCTCCTGTTGGCGTAACCACATCCAAAAAATTTGCTAATTTATCACCAACACTCAATTTTAGTTGTTGCTTTTTACCTAAAACACCTTGCTGCTTTAACCATTTTGGTTTAAAACAATTTTGGTTTTCAATATCTTCTAAAACAATAGCATCACTGGTTAGTTTATCGAGTTTGCAATAACCACCAGATAAAAAGAAGCCTTTTTCAGCGTACTTAGCATGGGTTGATACAAAGTCTGGCCGTGCGATACAATCACCGTCAGTCATTAAAATATAATCATACTCGGTTTGTAGAATGCATTTATTTAATAATTCTTGTCTGCGATAGCCTTGATCTTCATGCCAAATGTGGCGTAATTTTACAGGGTAATCTGCTGCAAAGCTATCAATAAGTGTTTTGGTTGTTTCCCGCGAACCATCATCGGCCACTATAACCTCAAAATTATCATAATCCTGATGTTTATAACTCTCTAAAACCTTACTTAAATAGTCTTCAGAGTTATACGTACTTACAATTACAGAAATTGGTAAACCGCTCATAGTATTCATTTTTTTGCAGTACAAAGGTAAACATAATTCATAACATCACAGATTTTATGTAAGTTTGCAACATCAAAACATTATGACCAAACTCTCTGTAATTATCCCTACCTATAACGAACAAGATTATCTTGAAAACGCGTTGCGTTCTGTTCGTTTTGCAGATGAGATTATTGTGGTTGATTCTATGAGTACAGATCGTACTGTTGTTATTGCAGAACAATCAGGTTGCAAAGTAATCTCTCGGAAATTTGATAATTTTTCAAATCAGAAAAACCATGCACTAGCCTTTGCCACTGGTGAATGGGTTTTATTTATTGATGCCGATGAGCGCATTCCTTATCCATTAAGGCAGGAAATTCTGGAAGCTATAACTTCAGAAAAACATGCTGGTTACAAACTGAATTTCCCTCATTTTTATATGAACCGGTTTTTATATCACCATAGCGATAACGTATTGCGATTGGTTAAACGTGAAAATTGTCGCTTTGAAGGTTTGGTTCACGAAAAACTAATCATAGACGGCAGTATTGGGAAACTTAAAAATCCAGTCCTCCATTTTACCTACAAAGGCTTACAACATTACATTAGTAAAAAAGATACTTATGCCTGGTTTCAAGCGGAACAAATGCTAAAAAAAGGAAAGAAAGTCACCTATTTTCATTTAGCCTTTAAACCGTTTTACCGTTTTTTTAATAGTTATATTTTACGTGGCGGCTTTAAAGATGGCATCCCTGGTTTAACGGTAGCGACTATAAATGCCTATGGTGTGTTTTCCCGTTATGTGAAGTTACTGCTGTTACAGCGTGGGATTAGGTAAGACACCTAATCCAATAAGTAATGAAAATTCTTTGTAAAAAGAATTAATTGAGCAAAGACCTACCGTTCTTAACTTAAAACACTTTTTACTTCTAATTCTGATAAGAACCTATTACCCATATTCTAAATAGAATCAAGAAATAGCCCATAATTATATTTAGTATCTAGAAATCACTCATAATTCTTAAAACCACCCTTTACCTCGCTTCAACTTCCTCTCAAAAACCTTTAAAGTATCTTCTCCTTTTATATCTAAACGCTGTACTTCGTAATTATTTTTAAACGGAAAGGTGTTTACGCGATTTCCTATGCGCAAACCATAAGCTATTTTATTAGCGCTCAAGACATTAAAAAAGTCTGACTGCGCTTTTCCTTTTCGCGGATACTTACCGTAAGGATAGGCTAATGTATTATGCACGGCCAACTTATTGTTAATAATAAAGGTTTTACAGGCATCAAAATCCTCTTGAATAGCGTCTAAGGGCAGGTCATTATAAGGCCTATGTTGAAAAGAATGTAGACCAAGCTCAATGATTTCAGAATCTAAAGACCTAAGCTGCTCAACACTCATAATAGGTTCTTGACCTTCATCCCACTCATTTACGCCATTAACAAAATTGAATGGAATATAAAAACAAGCCTTTAGCCCATACTTTTCCAGTAGCGGGTAGGCATAGTCCAACTGATTAACATACACATCATCAAACGTTATAATCACTGCTTTTTCTGGAAAATCCGTTGGTGATTTCATCGTTTTCAAGTCACTAAAATGTAGCGAGGTGTAACCATTTACTTTTAAAAACTGAAATTGCCGCTCTAGATTTTCAATAGAAATAGTAAGTCCTTTACTATCGCTAGTAGTAGCACTCACACCGTGATACATTAAAATGGGAAGTTTTGGCATTTATTTTTAATTGTTTTACAATTGTCAGACTGAGCGCAGTCGAAGTCCTTCAATCTTGCTTCTTAAAGCATTTCGACAAACTATGCTTGCTACATTCGCAGCAAAATTTATTTTGCTTCTCGCTAGTGCTCAATGTGACATTTAGATATCATTCAAAAAATCCCAAAAAAAATTGAGATAATTCAACTAAACATTTTTTTCTTCGCTTTTGGCTTGAAATTACATGCTTTCAATTTATTTGAACGAAAATAAACATTTTCATTTTATTGAAAAAGATCCCAAAATAAATTTGGGATAGTTCAACTAAACATTTTTTTCTTCGCTTTTGGCTTGAAATTACATGCTTTCAATTCATTTGAACGAAAATAAACATCTTCATTTTATTGAAAAAGATCCCAAAATAAATTTGGGATAGTTCAACTAAACATTTTTTTCTTCGCTTTTGGCTTGAAAAAAATGAGTTTCACTACTTTTGACACAAATATAATCGATTTAACCGATTTTAGATAAATGATAAGCGCTTTAGCAATAACCTACAACGAAGAAACCCACATCGAAGACTATATAAAAAGTCTCTCTTTTGCTGATGAAATTATTATTGTCGACTCGTTTAGCACCGATAAAACGGTAGCATTAGCAGAAAAATACAATGTTAAAATCATACCACGTGAGTTTAAGAATTTTTCTGACCAGAAAAACTTTGCCATTACACAAGCTCATCATGATTGGATTGTTTTTTTCGACTTAGATGAAAAAATCCCAACCGCTTTAGCAGAAGAAATTGTTGCTACAGTACATTCTAAAAATCCGTTAAAAGCCTATCGCGTAAAACGTCAGTTCCATTTTATGGGTAAGCGTATAAAGCACAGCGGTTTCCAGACTGATGTTGCTGTTCGTTTATTCAATAAAAACTATTGTAAGTATAATGGTAAAGCCGTTCATGAAACGATAGAAACTGATGAAGCCGTTGGAATGCTCAAACAATCTGTAGATCACCAAACGTATAAATCTTTTGATAATTACAACGAAAAACTAAGCAAATACAGCAAGCTACAAGCTGAGGAATTATTTAAAAAAAACGTGCGCCCAAATGCATATCATTTCTTATTCAGACCATGGTACCGGTTTATGCACCAATACTTTTTACGATTGGGTTTTCTGGATGGTAAAGAAGGGTTTATTATAAGTTATGTGCATGCTTTTTCTGTTTATAAACGTTATATTCATTTATGGGCGATGTACAGAAATATTGATTAGATGCAACAGGTTTTTTTAGAATCTCATAATATAAAGAACCAGTTTAATGGTTTTGGGCAATTTAATTATCACTTAATTAAAGGGCTTTATAATGCAAGTATTTCAGACTTTAAAATGACGCTTCATGCTAAAGACATTTCACGGTTAAAGGATGAATTTGGCAATTATTTTGATTACAAAACGTATCAATCAATATCACGACAACCCCTGTTTAGAATCCGGAAAAAGTACGCTGTTTGGCATTCTTTAAATCAGAATATAAAAATTGAACCCTACCATAAAACCCCTTATGTATTAACGGTTCACGATGTGAATTTTATTAGTGAAGTCTCTAGTGATTTAAACCATAAAACCAATAAACGATTTATAGAAAAGTTAAATCGAAGTCATGCTATTACCTATATTTCTGAATTCGCTAAAGCCTCAACACACCAACATTTTGACGTGCCAAAAGTACCGGAATATGTGATTTATAATGGGAATCCCATGGCTGATATTATAGAAATAAAACAAGAGATAAAGCAAGTTTCCAAAAGACCGTATTTATTTTTTATTGGCGGATTAACCAAACGCAAAAATGTACATACTTTAGTAAACATGCTAGAGCACTTACCAGATTACGATTTGGTTTTAGCTGGAGACCCTAAAGATACTTATGCAGAAACTACTTTAGCAGAAGCGATTGCCAAAACTAAAACGGCAAACAGAGTGCACATAATTGGTAAAATAAATGCTGAAGAAAAACAGTTTTATTTACAAAATTGTACTGCCTTTGTTTTCCCCTCGCTTTTAGAAGGTTTTGGCATCCCACCCATTGAGGCCATGCGCTTTGGGAAGCCTGTGTTTTTATCGAATTTAACCTCGTTACCAGAAATTGGTGGTGTCCACGCTTTTTATTGGGATCACTTTGACGCAGAATATATGGCCACTATTTTAAAGACGGGCATGGCTGTTTTTGAAAGCAATAAAGCGCTTTATGAAAATAGCTACATGACCCATGCACAATCTTTTAATTGGGATCAAGCCGCCATAGAATATGCCAATGTTTACAGGAGTTTATTGTAGATGAAACACTTTTTTTACCCAATTCTCTAGATAATAGTTTTCGAGAATCGCTTTGTCTACAGGCGCATATGGTGTGTTTACAAAATCTTCAGGAATTTCAATATCATCTTCATCAATAACTAAAATATTTTGTGGATTATAAAAATCATAATTCACAACATCTGCATTAGTAGTAATCAACTTTTTATTATGGCCTAAAGCTTCAAAAACTCTAAAGGATAAACCAACTTGTTCCTTGCGTTGAATTTCAATAATTATTTTTGATTTTTTTATCTTCTCGGCAACTTCGTCTACAGGAATTTGCTCATGAATAATAGTTAAATAGGGCGATGTTAATTCATCTGGTCCTAAAACTAAAATCTCTTTCGTCCATTTCTTTTTATGAATATATTTTGCCAATTTTTCCATGGCTTCGTATCTATAATCGTGGGTTGATATATTAAAAAAAATGCTTTCGTGATTGGTTTCATTACTCGTATCAAATATATAATTTGTAAGAAATTCTAAGTTATATTTTTCAACATCTATTCTATCATAACTATACACTTTATCAAATAACGGTATGATATCTACTTTCCCTGGAAAGCGCCTGGTACTGTCATAATAAAAGGCTTCTAAGCGTTCCGTTTTCGTTTTTAAATATTTTAATGTTTTCTGTTTTAATAAGTCGGGACGAATAATAAAAATAATGTCCTGATTCCCTAAAGCATCGATACTCTCAATAATATGGGTGTTTACGTATTCTTTCTTTAAATTTCTACCTAAAAAAATTTTAGATAAAAAATTAGAGATGCGGTGTGCAAAATTTTTATATTTAAAAGTGAAACGATCAATAAGCACAAGAGAAGCCTCCACGTTTTCATAGGTTTGAAGCGCTTTACTTATTTTTTTTAAATACCCTAAACTTGGTGGGCCAATAATTAAAATTTTCTTTTTGGTCATAAACTCATTTTATCATAAAAAATAAGCTGTAAATGTATACTATTTATTCAAATACTAAAAAACCATCCTAAAGTAAAAAATTAAAGTTGATTGTATACATTTGTAATATGAAAGATGTCTCTGTTATTATTATAAATTACAACACCGCTAAATACACCTTAGACTGCATCAAATCTGTTCTAGAGTTTAGCACCCCTAAATTGAGTATCGACATTATAGTTATTGATAATAACTCAAATCCTAGTGATTATGAAATTCTAGAAAAAAATTTCCCGAAACAAGACCATATTTCACTTTTTAGAAGTGTAATAAACACGGGCTTTGGTGGTGGCAATATGTTGGGTGCACAATTTGCAAACTCTAAGTATTTGCTCTTCTTAAATAATGATGCCATGTTAAAAAATGATTGTATTGGCATCTTATACGATTATATGGAATCTAATATAGAAATTGGAGTATCTACGGCTCAAAATTATGATGAGAAAGGTGAATTTGTTCCTTCTTTTGACCATGATAAAGGTTTTAGAAAACTAGTATTTGGGAGAAGTTATTTAGAAAAAACGAACCCGAGTTTATACCCACAAAGAAAAAAAGAATATACAGAACCCGTATCCGTTAACTTTGTAAATGGTGCTTTTATGTTTTTTAGAAGTGATTGTTTTGCTCAAGTTGGTGGTTTTGACACCAATATTTTCTTATATTTTGAAGAAATGGATATTTGTCATAGACTAAGACAATTAGGTTACAAAAGTGTCCTTGTGTCGAAAGCAAAAATTTTACACTATCAAGGGGTCAGTACTGGCGTCTCTCAGGCAATTAGTAAGGAGGGGTTTTTATCACAATTATATATTACTAAAAAGAATTATTCGTATTTGAAATACGTATTAATAAGAATGTATTACATCTTTACTTTTATATTTAAGCCAAAAAAATGGTTTTTATTTCCTTTAATAATTAAAGGGGCACATTTATCTCAATCACTTAAACAAAAGCAGAGTATTCGTTTTTAGGAATTATTCATTTTTTGTTTTCGTTTAAGTCTTCTTGCAATTTTTCTTCTATGTTTATTTTCTAAATAAGAATAATATTTTTGAGACCATTTCACCAAAAGTAGTTTAAAAGAACTTATTTCTTTTTTTAAGGTTTGTGCGTAATCTATATACTTTTCTGCCTGCAAATCCATATTTAAATTTTTCAGGGCATACGCTCTCATTACATCACCATCACTTTCATTATATTTAAGGAGCTCACGTTCAATATCACTCTCCTCAAATTTTAACTTTGAAGTTCTTCCTGATAAGTTATTATAAATACAAGTATCTAGTACATCCTTTGACAAGTAACCATCTGCGTAAGACTCGAAATAGCCTCTATCATCATAAACTAAAACAGGCCTACCACAGGCCATTGCTTCGTAGGCAGACCTGCCTAAAGCTACTACTAAATCTGCACTATTTATCTCCTTCTCCACCTCCCAAATGGGATTCAAATGCTTGTTTAGTTTATTAAAACTAACGTTTAATTTATTGCAGACAGTTTCGATTTTATTATTTGCTTCTGAAGATTGGCTTAAACTTAACACCTGCTTTAATTCATTATTAATAGGGTTTTCATCTCTAAATCTATTACAATTAATTCCATTTAAAATCACCTTTGATGAAAAACCTTTATCCTTTAAATGATCTTTTACTTCTTGAGAAATAGACACATGACCATCTGCAAACGAATTAGGCTGTTCTAAATCTGGAAATACACCATGACAGGTTTGTATGGTCAAACCATAAAAACTCAGATGTCTAACACAAGAATTGTGGTTAGCTAAAATTAAATCATAGTGTGACAAACTTTTAAATTTTACTTGTAATTCATTTTCAATTTTACTGGAAACCAATCCTTTATAAAAAGTAAAATATTCTACGTAATACCCTTTATCTACAAGAGATTCAATTAATGTATAAGTAAACGTTTCAGAGCCACCAACCGCTTCAAGATGGTTAGTTGCAACTAATATAGTTTTAATAGTCATAATTTATTAATGAAGCATAAAAGTAAACATATCCATCAAAATAAATTAATTTTGCAGAAGAATAAAAAGCAATGCGAGAAGAAATAGAAAAAACACTGGAAGTATTAAAAAGAGGTGGCATAATATTATACCCAACAGATACGGTTTGGGGTATTGGTTGTGATGCCACTAATGCCGAAGCGGTGCAAAAAATTTATAAACTAAAGCAAAGACAAGATTCTAAAGCTATGATTTGTTTAGTAAATAACTATGGTATGCTGGAAAAGCACGTTGATAATGTTCCTAAAATGGCTTATACTATTTTAGACATTGCTGTAAACCCTACCACGGTTGTTTATGATTCGCCAGCTGGAATTGCCGAAAATCTAGTCGCCAGTGATAACACACTAGCAATACGCATAGTTGATCATGAGTTCTGCAAAAAACTCATTAGATACTTAGGTCGCCCATTAGTATCAACCTCAGCCAATTTAGCGGGAAAACCCACGCCAAAATCCTTTAAAGAAATAAATGAAGCAATTTTAAAAGGTGTGGATTATGTCGTAAATTTGCAAAAAGAAACAATAGCCAAGAACCCATCAACCATAATTAAATTAGGGAGTGATGGTGGTGTAAAAATCATTCGCGAGTAATTAGCTTATAATACACGAATTTTTAATTCTGAATTTAAAATTTTGAATTCAAAATCTCCTATGAATCATAAAAAAGCCCTCCAACATACTATTTTCAAAATTATTTCGAAATCTGCAAAAGAATTAGGCGTAGATGCTTATGTTATTGGTGGTTTTGTACGTGATTATTTATTGAAGCGTGGCGATGCCAAAGATATTGATATCGTGGCTATTGGAAGCGGTATTGCATTAGCAAAACAAGTCGCTAAAAACTTACCAAACAAACCAAAAGTTCAGGTTTTTAAAACCTATGGCACAGCCATGCTGAAATATGACGACATTGAAATAGAATTTGTTGGTGCTCGAAAAGAATCCTATAATGAAGATAGTCGTAACCCTGTTGTTGAAAATGGCACCTTACAAGATGACCAAAATCGCCGTGATTTCAGTATTAATGCACTGGCTTTAGATTTATCTGAAGTGCATTTTGGCGAATTGCTAGATCCTTTTAATGGTGTTGAAGACTTAAAAAACAAAATCATTCGCACACCTTTAGAGCCTAATATCACCTATAGTGATGATCCCCTGCGAATGATGCGTGCCATTCGTTTTGCAACGCAATTAGGCTTTACTATCGAGAAGGCATCGCTAGAGGCGATTACACAAAACAATGCTCGCATTAAAATCATTACCAATGAACGTATTGTTGTTGAGCTAAATAAGATTCTAGAAAGCAAAACACCTTCCGTTGGCTTTTTATTATTAGAAAATACAGGATTACTAAAACACATTCTACCAGAGTTAACCGCTTTAAAAGGCATTGATGAAGTTGAAGGTCAAAAACATAAAGACAACTTTTATCATACATTAGAAGTCGTTGATAACATTTCCAAACATACCGATGATGTTTGGTTACGTTGGGCTGCCCTGCTCCATGATATCGGTAAAGCACCTACTAAAAAATTTAGTAAAAAAGTAGGCTGGACCTTTCATGCCCATGAATTTGAAGGTTCTAAAATGGTCTATCATTTATTTAAGCGTTTAAAGATGCCATTGAATGAGAAGATGAAGTTTGTACAAAAATTAGTCTTTATGAGTTCGCGACCTATAGTGCTCGCACAAGATCTTGTTACCGATTCTGCTGTGCGCCGCTTAGTATTCGATGCTGGAGACTATGTAGATGATTTAATGACGCTTTGCGAAGCAGATATCACCACTAAAAACCCAAAGAAATTTAATAAATACCATGACAATTTTAAAATTGTTAGAGAAAAAATTATTGAGGTCGAAGAAAAAGATCAGGTTCGTAATTTTCAACCACCAGTATCTGGTGAAGAGATTATGGAGACCTTTAACTTAAAACCTTCAAGAGAAATAGGTGTTATTAAAGAAGCCATCAAGGAAGCCATTTTAGAAGGTGAAATACCTAATGAACACGAAGCTGCTTTTAATTTAATGTTAGAGAAAGGAAAGGCTTTGGGATTGAAAACAAGTCGTTAACCATGCTGGAAATACTTAGAACAGATACTAGTAACCCAGATTTTATTGATCTAGTAAAATCCTTAGATAACTATTTAAAAATAACTGACGGTGATGAGCACGCGTTCTATAATCAATTCAACGGTCTAAACGTTATAAACCAGGTTATTGTTGCGTATTTTAATTCAATTCCTGTGGCCTGTGGTGCATTTAAACCCACAGATACCAACAGTGTAGAAATCAAACGCATGTATACCATACCAGAAGCTCGTGGTAAAGGCATTGCTGGTGATGTATTAAAAGCCTTAGAAATTTGGGCGAAAGAAAGAGGCTACCGCTACGCCGTTTTAGAAACGGGAACACGACAGGTGGAAGCCGTTCAGTTTTATAAGAAATGCGGTTATACTATAATTACTAATTATGGGCCTTATAAAAACATGAAGAATAGCATTTGTTACAAAAAAGATTTAGATGAAAAAACACTTTAGAACCCTAGCAAAAACAGCTTTAGTATTAGTTTATTTAGTCATTATTGCTGGTGCTGTTGTTCGTATGACAGGATCGGGAATGGGCTGTCCAGATTGGCCAAAATGTTTTGGGTATTACATCCCACCAACTCAGGCTTCAGACTTAGAATTTAAGCCTAATCACAATTATAAAAAAGGTATTGTTATTATAAAAGAAGAAGGACTACTTGTTGCTAAAAATGAATTCACCTCTTCTAATGCCCTTAACTTAAATAATTGGAAGCCTTATGAAGCACACGATTACGCAAGCTTTAATGCAACACATACCTGGGTAGAATATATCAATCGCTTATTTGGTGCTTTATCTGGAATTCCTATACTCATATTTGCCTTCCTTTCCTTCTGGTTTTGGCGAAAAAACAAATGGATTACAATCCTTTCCATCTTAACCGTTTTCGGCATGGCTTTTCAAGCCTGGCTGGGAAAAACAGTTGTAGATTCCAATCTGGCACCCTATAAAATCACCATCCATATGGTTATGGCATTGGTTATCGTTGGTTTTATTTTGTATCTTATTTTTGCTTCTAAAAGCACTTTTAAAGCGCATGTTCCAGACAGCACATTTAAAAACGCACTCCTTTTTGCACTGGTATTAACACTCATTCAGGTTGTTTTAGGTACGCAAGTGCGGGAACATGTAGATGAGCAAATCAAAGCTGTTGGCTATGTAAAAGTACTATGGCTCCAAAATCCTACGCTCGAATTCTATCTACATCGCACGTTTTCTCTTGTTGTTTTTGTTGTAAATGCCTGGCTTTTATTTAGAAACAAAGTCTTAAATTTAGGCTATAGAAAAATGAATTTGGTGATGCTATGCATTATTTTTGAAGTACTAACAGGTATCGCAATGTATTATTTTGATTTTCCGTTTTTATCGCAAACCTTGCATTTAGTTATTGCCACAATACTCTTCGGAATTCAATTTTATGTATATTTAGAAAACCGAAAAGATTTTATTCATAATCTTGAAAACAACACGCAAGAGATTGTATCTTCGCCAACCAAAAAAATAGGTTTATGATTTATAGATTTAGAGTCATTCTTGACAACGACACTGAAGAAAATGTGTTTCGCGATTTAGAAATTAGAGAAAGCGATACCATGGAGGATTTACACAATATTATCACCCAATCTTTTGGTTTTGACGGTACTGAGATGGCATCCTTTTATTTAAGCAATGATGAATGGGATCAAGGTGAAGAAATTTCATTATTTGACATGAGTGACGGCTTAAATGATGTAAGATTAATGAATGAAACATCGTTAAGCAATACTGTTCACGAAGCACAAACGAAACTCATTTACGTTTACGACTTTTTTAGTATGTGGACTTTTTTCGTGGAACTCGCTGAAATTGTTGAAGAAACTGAAGGTTTAGATTACCCTAATTTAATGTTTGTTAAAGGTCAGGTTCCAGATAGCGCACCAGAAAAAGTATTTGAAGCTGAAAAGAATAGTGAGTTTGATGACGATTATGACATCGATGATTATGACGATTTAGATTTTGAAGAGCATTGGAATTAATAGTATTATAAACGGTCACTTCGTCCTTAAAATAAAATAAAAAAAAGCATTTCTACGAAATGCTTTTTTTTATTTTAAAATTCTTTCGTATTCACATCTTCATAATTGCGCTTGACATAATCTAAAGCATTTTTTAATATTTCTCCCATGTTCTTACTTCGCTTAAATTTTAAATCCAAGGTGTAATCGTAGATTTTAGATTTCAATAATTTGATATTCTCTGGTTGTGAGATAGTGTCATTTATCATACAATTTAATAAGGCTGAAATTCGGTCGTGATAACTAATCATCCGTTTAGCAATAATAGAGCGTTCCTCAACTTTATATTGATCAATAGATTCTTTTTGAAATTTCTTTGCCACTAAATTAACCATCGTTGCATTTTCCTTAAAAAATTGTGGCCTATACACATTAAATTTTCCTTCGTAAGATTGTTGATCGAAATCTATCGCTCTAATTTTAAAAACAACATGGTCAAAATCATGCGTAGGTACAATAACGTAGTTATAGCTTCGCATGTCTCCCAAAAGCCGAATCATACAACGCTCATTAAACTTTACAAATTCCTTAGCGATTTGAGATTTTTCAGAATCAGAACAATCCTCAAGCATATTATCAATAAATTCATCACCTGGAATCCCAGCAATATGCTCCTCTATTAACGTATCCTTATAGACCATAAAATTTAAATTGTATGGCGATAGCATATGCTCTAATTCTAATCCATAAATTCTAGAGGCATCTGCTTTTTTTACATAAAAATAAGTATAATTGTCATTTAAAACATTTCTCACTTTTACTCGAAACGGTTTTGAATTCCCAAACGTACAGTAATCTACCGCATCGACATTTAAAAAAGGGATGATTTTCTCATTCCCGTCTGAATGTAAATTATTATATACCCGTTTTAAACTTAAGTCAATTTCGTCTCGTTCATAATCGTTATAATAGACACGAATCCATAAGGTATCTTTATCGTCCTTATCATAAACAGTAACTGAGCCTTGAAACCGTAATAAATCATCGTATAATACTGATATTCTGGTATTTCTATTGTACTCCGTTAGATATTTATGCAATTTCTCATTTACAGGGTAAGACGGTTTTTTCTTGGAAATCTTTAAATCTTTCATAACATGATATGTCATCCAAATTTAAAACTTTATTTTCACAGTGTAACAAAAATCGATACACATCGTCTTACTTTTAAACCAACCATAAATTCACAGACTATTGGAAACTATTCTCAAAATAAGTAATCTTACTAAAAAATTTGGCTATTTAACAGCTGTTGACGATTTATCTTTTACCATAAACAAAGGCAATGTATATGGCATCTTAGGCCCAAATGGTAGTGGTAAATCCACCACGCTAGGCATTGTTTTAAATGTTGTTAATAAGACTAGTGGTACGTTTAGTTGGTTCGACGGAACTGTGTCCACACATAATGCTTTAAAGAAAGTTGGCGCTATTATCGAGCGTCCTAATTTCTACCCCTATATGTCTGCTTATAAAAATCTAAAGCTGGTTTGTAAAATTAAAGACATTGATTATTCTAAAATTGAAGAAAAACTAGAAGTCGTAGGCTTACTAGAAAGAAAAGACAGTAAGTTCAGCACCTTTTCTTTGGGTATGAAACAACGTCTGGCTATTGCTTCAGCATTATTAAATGATCCTGAGATTTTAATCCTAGATGAGCCTACCAATGGTTTAGATCCTCAAGGCATTCATAAAATACGAGACATTATAAGATTTATCGCAAGTCAAGGTACTACCATTTTATTAGCCTCTCACCTATTGGATGAAGTTGAAAAAGTATGCAGTCATGTGGTCGTGCTTCGAAAAGGTAAAAAACTGTATTCAGGTCGGGTAGATGAAATGATTTCAAGTAATGGTTTTTTCGAGCTCAAAAGTGAGGATTCTAACGCATTATTAACTTTTTTAGAATCGCATACTAATATTGAAAGGACTACGAAAAATGGGGATTTAATAACGGCTTTTTTAAAGGCTCCTATTTCTGCTTCAGACTTTAACCAACAGCTATTCGACAAAGGAATTTCATTGTCACATTTAGTGATGCGAAAAGAAAGCCTGGAAGAGCAATTTCTTCAACTTACAGACAACTAAAACTCATCAATCCAAAAATAATCTGATTCATTTCAGTACAAAAAACCAACCCATCATGTTAAGACTTTTAAATATAGAATTCATTAAACTTTGGAATAATAGAGCGAGTAAAGTTTTAATTCTTGCTTATTTTATTCTTTTAGCTTTTATCGCATTAATTGCAGCTATAAAATTTAATATTGGCCCCATAAAATTTCATTTAGCAGAATTAGGGATTTTCAATTTTCCATACATCTGGCATTTTAATACCTACGTAGCTGCAGGTCTGAAATTTTTCCTATCCATTGTCATCGTATCTATGGTTGCCAATGAATACAGCAACAAAACCATAAAACAGAATTTAATTGACGGCTTGAGCAAAAAAGAATTTATTTTATCTAAGGTTTATATGGTTGTAGTGTTTTCATTTATATCTACACTTTTTATATTTGTTTTATCTCTAATATTAGGATTTGCTTTTTCAAGTTTCACTGAATCTTATATCGTTTTTTCAGATTTAGAATATCTGTTTGCCTTTTTTATAAAGCTACTAGGTTTCTTCTCGTTCTGTTTATTTGCAGGAATGCTTATCAAACGATCAGCTTTTGCTTTAGGCTTTCTATTGGTATGGTATATGTTTGAAGGCTTGATTAGAATTGTATTAAACGTGGTAGAAAGCACTAAAGAATATGCCGATACGATCACTCAATTCTTACCTTTAAACTCTATGTCCAATTTAATTAAACAGCCATTTTCTAGACTTGGTGCCGTTAAAGAAGTAGCGAGTCAAGTTGGAGAAAAATTTGATTTTGATTATGCTGTGCACTGGTATGACGTTGTTATAGTCTTAGCCTGGTCTTCGCTATTTATCTTTTTCTCTTACAGGCTGCTACTTAAACGCGATTTGTAATAAAAGTAGACAAAGTCTGTTAGCATTGACTTTTTAACAGTTTTTCGACAGGAAAGTTGTCTATTTATAATATCTTTGAGAGCTATGCTATTACGAATGAAAAACTTACTCTTCACATGTTGTGTGCTTTTTACGGTTGTTGTTAATGCCCAAAAAGAAGCCTCTAATTGGTATTTTGGAAATAACGCTGGTGTCTATTTTGACACTGATGCTGGTACTGTCACACCATTAAATAATGGTTCTTTATCTACCGAGGAAGGCTGCACAAGCATCTCGGATACAGATGGAAACCTGTTATTTTATACTGATGGTCGAACCGTTTACAATTCATTTCATAATATAATGCTCAATGGTTCCGGATTAAAAGGTGATGCTTCCAGCACACAATCTGCACTTATTGTCCCTAAGCCAAATGATGATACTATCTATTATATTTTTACCGTAGACACTCCTGCTCTAGACAATATTGATACAGGGTTTAATTATTTTGAAGTTGACATGACGCTTGATGGTGGTTTAGGCGGGGTTGTAAATAATAATGGAACGAATCTTTTGCAAAATACATCCGAAAAATTAAGTGCCGTTTTAAAAGATTGTGAATCTCAAGATATATGGGTAATTACTTTTGGTGATATCAGCGGTGGTGAAAATAACAATACTTTTTTTGCTTACAGAGTTACAGATACCGGTGTTAATCCAACGCCAGTTAGATCAACTTTTAATCTTAATATTAATGAAATTAGAGGTTATTTAAAATTTTCTCCATCTGGCACTCAAATAGCTTGCGCAAACGTAGGGCAAGGCATATTACTTTTAGATTTTGATCTAGAGACTGGAATTGCTTCTAATTTAAATACCATTACACCAAACTTAACGTCGCCAAATGGTTCTCCACAACTAGCCTATGGTGTGGAGTTCTCACCTAATAATCAATTGTTATATATTTCTACCTATTTTACAACTGGCGGAAATAATAACGACCCAAACAGTCAATATGGCGCGCTTTTACAGTACAATTTAAATGCTACAAATATTGATGCTTCTGAAATTGTTATAGATGAAAGACAAACGTACCGCGGTGGATTACAACTAGGTCCTGATGGAAAATTATATCGTGCCATGAGCGAGTCCTATAGTGACGGCTCTCCTTTTTTATCGGTAGTTAATAATCCTAATGGCATAGGTGTTAATTGTAATTACCAACATAATGCCATTGCATTAACTGGAGATAGTAGGCAGGGGCTCCCTCCTTTTATTACCTCTTTTTTTAGTGAAAATATCGACATAATTCAAAATGGTACTAGTAGCATAAATCTTGCTTTATGTACAGGGGATGTTTATACCTTAATGGCAGAAGATATTACTGATGCCGTTTACACCTGGTATATGGACGGTGTGCTCTTATCAGAATCTGATTTTGACTTAGACATCACAGCTCCTGGTTTTTATGAAGTTTTTATTGAATTGATTGGAGAGGGTTGTGGCTCCTTGGAAGGCGAAGCTAATGTTATTTATTATGACATTCCTGTTGCCAATCAACCTAGCGATATAAACGTTTGTAGTGATGATGAAACTGCTACATTTGATTTTACTGTCCAAACAGCCGCTATTATTGGAGTGCAAGACCCAACAGAGGTTAGCGTCAAATATTATCCGTCGCTGCAAAATTTAATGGATAATCAAAATATTATTTTAGGAGCTTATCAAAATATAAGTAACCCCCAAACTATTTACGCTAAAATAGATAATGTTAATAATATTCGATGTTATGATATAACAAGTTTTGATATTACTGTTTTTGTAAATCCAATTATAAATAACACTATTGATATTGTTGGCTGTGACGCTGATGCTAATCCTATGGACGGCTTTACAACTCTAACTCTTTCAGATTATAGTGCAGTCATTCTAGGTAGTCAAGACCCAATGCAATTTTCTGTAACTTACCATGGTACAAGTGCAGATGCCGAGTCTGGAACTGGGGCGCTTCAAAACAACTACACGAATCAAACTGCTTTCACAGATTCTATTTTTATTAGAATTGAAAACAATGCTAATACAACTTGTTACACTACAGACAGTATCAATATTGTTATAAATCCTATACCTGAAGTCTTTGATGCAGACATATATCAATGTGATGATCAGGAGATGATTGATGGTTTTACAACATTTAATTTAACTGAAGCGAACTCCGATTTAACAGGAAATGCAACGGATAGATCCACACAGTTTTTTTTAACACAAAATGATGCACAAAATAATACAAACGCAATCAACGGAAATGCATACAACAACGTTTCTAATCCAGAAACACTTTATGTTCGCGTGACTAATGATATTACAGGATGTTTTAATTTTACGACCCTAACTCTTGAAACAAGCGACACTCAAATTAATGATTATATAGCTACTCCTGTTTGTGATGAGTTGGGCAGTGAAGATGGTATAAACACATTTAATCTGGACGATTTTTCTAGTGATATCTTAAACGGATTACCCGCTGGCCTAACCATTAATTATTATGAAACGCCTAATGATGCTTTATTAGAAAATAATGCATTGTCAACTGCTTTTGAAAACACTGTACCCTATTCTCAGATCATATACGTAAGAGTTGAAAATGACAATGCATGTTATGGTATAAATGAGGTACTACTTACAATTACCCCTTTACCCGACTTAGAAGATGATGAAACCATTTTTTATTGTCTAAACGAATTTCCTCAAACCATAACTTTAGATGCGGGATTAAATGATACTAATTCTGGCAATTACAGCTTGAATTGGTCTACATCTGAAGTCTCTCAAACAATAGCCATAAATACAACAGGAACTTACACCGTTACAGTAACAAACAATGATACTCTCTGTGAGAAAACAAGAACGATACTCGTTGAACCTTCTAATATTGCTACAGTCGAAAATATTGAAGTCATAGACGGTAGCTTAAACAATAATCAAATTACGGTATTAACGAGCGGTGAGGGCAACTACCTCTATGCGTTAATTGATGCGGAGGGCATCCAAAGTTCATTTCAAGAAAGTAATGTATTTTCACAACTACAGCCTGGGATCTATTCTATAGTGGTTAGAGATATTAAAAATAATTGTGGCATTACAAATGATATGGTTTCCGTTATTGGCTTTCCCTTATATTTCACGCCCAATAATGACGGCCAAAATGACACCTGGCAAGTGTATGGTGTTTCTAGAACCTTTCAGGCAAACTCTGAAATTTTAATTTTTGACCGATATGGCAAATTGTTAACTCAAATAAACCCTTCTGGTCAAGGTTGGGACGGCACGTTTAACGGTAATCCCATGCCAACAAATGACTATTGGTTTACAGTAAAACTGCAAGATGGACGAACCTATAGAGATCATTTCACTTTAAAACGCTAATAAATGAATTCGTTTTTAAAAATAATAGCGCTCAGCTGTGTTATGACCTTCTCCTTTAATGCCGTTGCTCAACAACAGGCTTCGAATTGGTATTTTGGAAATAATGCAGGAATAACTTTCGACTTAGCAAATAATACGGTGTCCTCTGTATCCAATGGCCAGTTAACAACTGCTGAAGGCTGTACGAGTATTTCAGATAGCAATGGGAATTTGATATTATACACGGATGGATCAACAATTTATAATGCAGCACATGCTGTTATGGAAAATGGGAGTAACCTTCTTGGTGATGAGTCCAGTACACAATCTGCCATTACTGTTCCAAAACCTAACGACCCAAACATATATTACGTGTTTACAGTAGGGTCCAACTCTAACCCTACTGGTTTAAACGTTTATACTATTGATTTAACTTTTAATGGCGGCTTAGGTAGGGTTGTTGGTAGCAGCACTAATTTACTTACAAACTGTTCCGAAAAAATTTCAGCTGTTTTAAAAGATTGCACAACAGGTTCTATTTGGGTGATTGCCTTTTCTAACGCATTAGGTACTAGTGCAGCAAACATGAACACGTTCCATGCTTTTGAAGTAAGCACTACTGGTGTTAATCCTGTAGCTGTAAAGTCTTCGCTTTCAATGTTGATTTCAGATTTTAGTGGCAATTTAAAATTTTCGCCAGACAGCTCAAAATTAGCCAGTGCAAATGGTTTGGACGGCTTATTTATTGCCGATTTTGATGCCGCTACAGGTTTAGTTACTAATCCAGAATTTTTAGACACACAATCCCCCTCAGATTTATCCTACGGTATCGAATTCTCTCCTAATAGCCAATTATTGTATGCTTCGACTTATACTTCGGCAGCAGATCCAAATAATCCAAATGGCCCACAGGTAAACTTTTCTTACTTATTACAATACGACATTTTTGCTAACGATATTTCTGCAAGCAAAATCACGATAGATCAAAGACCGCTTTACAGAAGCAGTCTACAATTAGGTCCTAACGGAAAAATATACCGCTCTTTAAGCTTAAATTATAGTGAAGGCATTCCTTTTTTAAGTACTATTGCTAATCCCAACAACCTTGGATCAGCCTGTACTTACCAACATCAAAATGTTAGTTTAGGTGGGAATCCAGGCAGACAAGGGTTACCCCCTTTTATACAATCTTATTTTACCCAACAAATTGATATTATTCAAAATGGATCAGATACATTGAATTTAACTTTATGTACTGATGATGTTTATACTTTAACTGCAGAAAATATTTTAGGAGCGACTTACACCTGGACGCAAGACGGGAATCCTTTATCTGAAACGAGTTATGAATTGGTTATAAATACTCCTGGGAATTATGAGGTTTTTATTGAAACAAATAGTAATTGTGGTGATCAAAATGGCCAAGCCATCGTTGCTTATACCTCACCTCCTTTGGCTTTTGATGCTAGTTTGTTTCAATGTGGAACTTCAGATTTTTCGACATTCAATCTGAATGAAGCCAACAACGAACTTACAAATGGAGACACGAATTTATCAACTCAGTTTTATCTGTCATTAACTGATGCTGAAAATAACACTAATATGCTTAGTGCTTCGTCGTATAACAATTTGACTAACCCACAAACCATTCATGTGCGTGTTATTAATGACACAACAAATTGTTACAGTTTAAGTGAATTAACAATAGGGATAAGTACTTCTCAGGTGGCGAACTATAATGCTCCTGCAGTATGTGATGAAGCAGATTCTGAAGATGGTATTAATGCTTTTAACCTAGAGGCTTTCACACCAGACATATTAACAGGGTTACCAAACACCTTTACCGTTACCTATTATTTAACCTACAACGATGCGCTATTAGAACAAAACAGTTTACAATCACCCTATAATAATACAATACCCTATAGCGAAACTATTTATTCAAGAATTGAAAATGGTAATGTGTGCTACGGCATTAATGAAGTTGTTTTGACTATTAATCCATTACCAGACTTAGAAAATGATGAAACTGTTTTATACTGTATTAATAACACGTCATTATTATTGACTTTAGAACCTGGCTTACTGAATACCAATACAAGTAATTTTAGTTTTATCTGGAATACAGGTGAAACCAGTGAAAACATAGAGGTTAATACTATTGGAAATTATACCGTTACAGTAACAAATAACTCGACTAGTTGTAGTAAAACACGGATTATTACCGTCGAAGCGTCTAACATTGCCACAATTGAAACCATAACTATTACTGATGGTGAACTTCAAAATAATAGTATTCTAATCATAACTTCTGGTGAAGGCGTATACCAATATGCACTTCAAAATGAAGAAGGCTTTACAACACCCTATCAATCAAGTAATGTATTTACATCATTACGCCCAGGTACTTACACCGTTTTGGTAAGAGACATAAAAAATAATTGTGGCACAACAGAAGCATCCATTTCAATTATTGGCTTCCCATTGTATTTTACACCCAATGGTGATGGTACAAATGATCGTTGGCATTTTTACGGTGCTTCAAACGGTTCTCAATCTAATGCGACTGTCTATATTTATGATCGCTTCGGTAAACTCATCAAACAATTAGAACCAAATGGACCAGGTTGGGATGGCACCTTTAATGGAAACCCTTTACCTCAAAGTGATTATTGGTTCTCTGTGACGCTAGATGATGGTAGACAGTTTAAAGATCACTTTACGCTTAAACGATAGATGAACATGACCCTAAAAAAATTAGAAGTACTGTCCGCTTTTTTTTTGGAAGGGCTTCTGTGTTATAAAATACTTTATATACATAGGAGTTTTTAAAATTATTTCCTGTTTAATTGCAGTAGAATAACTAAAATTAATATACTGTATATTTGCTCTTTTTACTGGATTTAAAATTAAAACACCGCATTATGAAAAGACTTCTTATCATTATTTTTCTTACTATCTGTTTCAATAGTTTTGCTCAAGAAAATAAAACTAATTTTGAAGAACTATTATCGCTTTACACTACAGCGTTAGACCTCAATAGTAATGATTCTAAAAAGCTAAGTATCATACTCACCTCTTATCACGAAAAACTTAATAAAAAAGACATAGAAGCTAGTGTTTTTAATGCTAATCTTAAGGCACAAACACTTGAGGTCTATGATTTATTATCAAAAAATAAATACACCTTATACTTAAAATTAATTGCTGAACATCAACCAGAATTAACCTTCAGGTTTAAATAATCTAAAAAAGACATAAATGAAATTCATATCACAATATTTATTATTTATACTTTTATTTTTTTTTACTAGTTTGACCTTTGCACAAGGAACAACCTGTGCAGACGCTAGTCCATTTTGTGCTGGAGACACCTCTTTAGTTTTTCCAAATACGTCAGGCGCGGGAAATGCAGAATTTGGTCCAGATTATGGTTGTTTAGGAAGCGAGCCTAATCCTGCTTGGTATTTTATTCAAATTGACCAATCAGGTGATTTAGATTTTAATATTATACAAAATACTCAGGATGATTTCACAGGTACTGGACTTGATGTGGATTTTATTACCTACGGCCCATTTAATAACACAAATGTATGTGATCCTTCAAATTTATCAGCAGCTAATACAATCGCTTGTAGTTACTCACCTGATTTCGTTGAGAATTTTACGATTTCAAATGCCATGGCAGGTGAAATATATGTACTCCTAATAACAAATTTTAGTAATCAGCCAGGATTTATTCAATTGGAACAAGTTAATACAGGAGGAACAACTGCTGGATCAACTGATTGTTCTATTGTAAACACATTTAATTATTGTGATGGCGAAGTAGTAGCGTTAGACGCTACCACAAACACTGCTGCATCTTACTTTTGGACACAGAATGGAGCTTCTTTAACTGAAACAGGTCCAATATTGAATAATGTTGTAGCTCCCGATGCTACTTATATTGCTGAAGCTCTTGATGCTGGTGGCGCCGTTATTTCTACCCTAGAATTTATTATAGATTTTCATGAAGTACCTACCACAAATACTATTCCAGACCAAGTGGTTTGCGATGACAATGATGATGGGTTTTGGATGTTTGATTTTACCAATTATGATGTAATCGCTTTAGGAACTCAATCATCAACCGATTATTCAGTGACGTACCACTCTGATCAAGTAAATGCAGACAATGATACTAATGCATTAACAAGTCCATATACAAATCAAACAGCTTATGTTGCCGAACCTATTTTTGTAAGGATTGAAAATAATGATAACACGTCATGCTACAGCACAGGAATTTTCAATATACAAGTGGCTCAAGACCCCACCACCACGCCTGTTCCAAACTACGAAGTTTGTGACACGAATAATGATGGTTTTGCGTTATTCGATTTAACCACACAAAGTGTAACGGCTATAAATGGTCAGGCCAATGTAACTGCAACTTATTTTGAATCTCCTACTGATGCAAATTCAAATATGAATGCCATTGCAGTGCCTGCAACGTATACTAATACAGTTCAAGATTTCCAGACCATTCACATTCGTTTAGACGATACTAATACCGGTTGTTTTTCCGTTATGCCTTTAAATCTTGTTGTTAATGCTTTGCCTGTAATTATTATGATTCCAGATTACGAAGTTTGTGATGATGCTGCTGATGGAGACGACACTAATGGTTTTACCGAATTTGATTTAACCTCTCAGGACACTTTTATAATAAACGGCCAGCCAGATACGACAATCGCATATTTTGAATCACAAGCAGATGCAGACGCCAATACCAATGTGATTCTAAATCCCACAACCTACACTAATATAACAGTCAATACACAAGTGATCTATATTCGTTTAGAAAATACAATGACTAACTGTGTTCAAACAGGAAGTTTTAATCTTGTTGTTAACCCATTACCAGAAGTGCAAAATGCTACATTAGTACAATGTGACGAAGATGGTACTCCCGATGGCTTTACAGAGTACAACTTAAATGAAGCCAATGAAAATGTAATGGTTAGTGGGGACACTACTGGTTTTAATTATACACATCACCTTACTTTAGCTGATGCTCAAACTAACATGAATGCAGTAAACCCATTTCCTTTTACAAACACAACCAATCCGCAAACCATATATGTGCGTATCGAAAATACTACGAGTGGCTGCACCAGAACGGCAGAGTATGTTCTCGATGTGACTGCAACAGATATTGGCAATGCTGGTTTAAATGCCTGTGATGATGATTATGATGGTTTTACTGAGTTTACACTTTCAGATGCAGATGCTACGATTTTAGCCACTTTGCCCCCTGGATTAACCATTGCTTATTATGCAACTGCTAATGATGCACAATTAGAAATAAATCAATTACCAGATAATTATACCAATACCACAGCTTTTGTTCAAACTGTTTTTATTCGTGTAGAAAACGCCAACGATTGTTTTGGTATTGCCAATATGGATATTGTCGTTGATCCGTTACCACAAAATAATATGGTTGCAAATTTTATTGCTTGTAGCGACACGCCAGATGAAATCACGATAGACCTTACGCAATTTGACGCTGAAGTATTAGGAACACAAAATGCAGCAGATTTTACGATTACCTATCACGAAACACAGATTGATGCAGATAATGGGAATAACAGCTTAACAAGTCCGTATAACAATATCAGTAATCCGCAAACACTCTATGTAAGAGTAGAAGATAATACAACGGCTTGCTCTATTAGTTCTATAAATTTTGATATCATAGTTAATGTAAATCCAACAGCTGTAACACCAACAGATTTTGAAATCTGTGATGATGCAATAATAGATGGAATGGCCAGTTTTGATTTGAGTATTAAAAACGATGAAATTTCAGGAAATAACACGAATTATACCGTTACCTACTACGAAACACAGGCTGATGCAGATAATGAAGTCAATGTTTTAGCGATACCATACACGAATAACATACCAAATATGCAGCAACTGTTCGTTCGTGTCGAAGATAATGTAACAGGATGTTATAGCACGACAACACTTAATCTCGTAGTAGAACAAACACCCATTGCCTTCACGCCAAATGACTTAGAATTTTGTGATCCAGACAATGATGGTTTTGGTGTTTTCACCTTAACCGATGCCGATGCTGAGGTTACAGGCGGCGCACCAGGACTCACAGTGAGTTACCATGAAACCATGGCTGATGCCGAGAATGCTGTCAATCCGCTTACCAGCCCGTACACTAATTTGATGATTAACACCCAAACCATTTACGTACGTGTAGAAAGCACAACCATAGCCACAGATTGTGCCACTTTTGTAGAACTGCAATTAATTGTCAACCCAACGCCACAGATTACCGATCTTACCCCAATGGAAGTGTGTGATGATAATCAAGATGGCATCAATCTATTTGATTTTGAAGCAGAGATTACACCACAAATATTTACAGGCACACAAACCGCAGCAAATTTCACTTTAAGCTATCACACAACACAGGTGGATGCCGATTCAGGCAATACCCCAATAGTGAACACCACTAACTATACCAATCAAAGCAATCCACAGACCATTTACATCCGTTTGGTCAGTAATGCCAATGGCTGTGTAACCACCAGCACATTTAACATCGAAGTAATCCTTCCACCAGTGCTGGATCCAACCTATGACAATGAGCTCTCACAATGTGATGATCTGGATGCTAATTATATGGAAAACAATGACGGGATTACCAGCTTTGATCTAACAGTAGAAAATGCAGAGATTGTGAACGGCAACTCCAGTTGGATTGTGACGTACTATGAAACTCAGGCTGATGCTCAGGCAGACACCAATGCGATACCAGACCCAACAGCCTATACTAATAGCGTGATGGGTTCACAAACGCTTTACGTAAGAGTGAGTGATAACGACACAGGCTGTTTTTCCTTCACCACAGTAACCTTAAGAGTGTTGCCAAATCCATCACCAAGCCCAACCCCAGCAGATTTGATTTTGTGTGACGATACGAATGCAGGCGATTTGATAGAGACTTTTGATCTCACGCAAAACGAGGCCTTTATCATCAATGGTGAAGCCGGTGTGACCGCCAGTTATTATACGAGTCAAACGGATGCGATTACAGCAAACAATGCCATTGCAGATCCGGCGATGCACACTAATGAAGATCCAGATAATGCAGGAATAGGCATCACACCACAAGCCATTTATGTACGGGTGACTAATGGTGATGACCCAACAGGTTTAAACAGTACAGGTTGTTATAGTTTGGTGAGCTTTAATGTGATCGTTAATCCATTACCAGAAATGATACCATTAGATAATGATTATATCATTTGTGAATTAAACACCGATGGGTTTTACGATTTTGATCTGGAGAGTATGACACCTGAGATATTGAGTGGTCAGGATCCAGCAGTTTTTGCAGTGACTTATCACGAAACATTAGCAGAGGCAGAAACAGCAATGAATGCGCTTAACAGCCCTTATACCAACACGACTAATCCACAACCCATTTATGTAAACATTACCAACACGGTAACAGGCTGTGATATGGCAAACTTCTCCTTTAATATCGAAGTCCAAGAAGCAGCACAAGCCAACCCAGATGGTATTGCTATCGTGTATGAAGTCTGTGATGACAACATGGTGTTTGGTACTAACCCGGCTAACGATACCGTCCAGTTTGATCTGGCTACACAAAACCCACTAGTATTAGATGGTCAAGACCCAACAATTTACACTGTAAGCTACTATGCCAATCAGGGGGATGCAGATGCAGCCACGAATCCATTACCATTAAATTACACCAATACAATAAACCCACAAGTAATCATTGTAAGAGTAGATAATGATACGATGGTGGATGATGGCACAGGTACAGGAGGTATGATAGATAGCTCAAATTGTTATGACACAGCAGAAGTAACCTTACAGGTCAACCCTTTACCAGCCTTTAATTTGGAGGACACCTATGTGTTGTGTTTGAATACCAATGGCACAGAAGTGATTAGCACACCATTATTAGACACAGGGCTGAGTGCAGCTAGCTATACGTTTGAGTGGTTCTATGAAGGCAACACCATGCCAGGAGAAACAGGAGCGTCAATAACACCAACCGAGGGTGGGAACTACACAGTGGTAGTGACCGATATTAGCACGAGTATAAACACGATGTGTGCCAGTAGCGATACCACACTGGTAGAGCTGAGTGAGCCACCAGTGGTAAACGCCGAGGTAATTAGTCAGGCCTTTGCAGAGCAGCATGACATAGCGGTTACAACGACTAGCATCACCGCAAACACGATTGCTTTATATGAGTTTAGTTTAGATGGCGGTCCATGGGAGGTTAACGTACCAAACAATAATAGCTATACTTTTACAGATGTTGGCGCCGGTGAGCATAGCATTACCGTAAGAGATCTTTATGGCTGTGGTGAGAGTACTATTATTATTATGGTTATGGATTACCCACAGTACTTTACACCAAACGGTGATGGCTATAACGATACCTGGAATATTTATGCGATAGGCACACAACCAGACGCAGTAATTTATATCTATGACCGTTACGGTAAGTTACTTAAACAACTTAGTCCAACAGGCGAAGGATGGGATGGAACTTATAACAACAACCCAATGCCAACAAGTGATTACTGGTTTACTGTAGAATACAGAGAACCCAACACAGATGAAAAGAAAGCACTTAGAGCACATTTTACCTTGAAGCGATAGAATAAAAAAATCCCGAATACTAATATTCGGGATTTTTTTTATCAAAGTAAAACCACAAAATATTTGTAAGTTTAAGTCTTTAAAAATTTAACATGCGAAATACACTATCAGTCTTTGTCATCACCATGATGTTACTTTCTTCTAAAGTACAAAGTCAGGATATTTCAATTTTTCAACAATTTAATGGACGTTATGATTATCTGGCTATTGGCAACACACTTAATCCAGCAGAAAATAATCTCGTCCAATCTTTCTGCGAAATTTTACCCTCATCACAAGCCACATTAAATGTAGATTCCTCTTCAACGGTAATTGCCGCTTATTTATACTGGGCAGGATCTGGTCTAGGTGATACTGAAGTTAGTTTTAATGGCACACCCATTGTTGCTGAGGATACCTACAATAGCATTTTTATCGCAGATGACTTTACTGAGTTAAATTATTTTGCCTGTTATGCAAACGTCACAAATCAAATTTTAACTGAGGGAAATGCTATCTACGAGTTATCAGATTTAGACCTTTCTGAAACATTAATAAACAATCCAGGGCATTGTGAGAGAAGGACTAATTTTGCCGGCTGGAGCTTATATGTCATTTACGAAAATAGTACACTACCTTTAAATCAGGTTAATTTGTTTCAAGGTTTAGAAATAATTAATACTAATATCCCAGAAAAAACAATTTATCTTAATAACGTTAATGTTTTAGACAACGATAATGCTAAAATCGGTTTTTTAGCTTGGGAAGGTGACAATGCTTTAAATTATGGAGAGAGCCTTTCTATTAATGGAAACGTTATCTCAAATCCACCTTTAAATTTACCAGATAATGCTTTTAATGGTACCAATACATTTACTAATGCCACTGATTTCTACAACGGCGACTTAGATGTGTATAGTATTGAAAATAATATTGCTATTGGAGATACACAAGTAGAAATTACGCTAACAACAGGCGCTACAGACCCCAATACTGGAATCTTTAGGGCAGATTTAATCCTTATCAATAATATTATTACTGTTTTAAACAGTCAATTACCAGATGCAACAGTTTCAGTTGGCAACATTCCCTTGAATTGCGGCAATAGAAATCTTACCATAGAGTATACAGTTAACAATTTCAATAGTACAGATCCATTACCTGCAAATACACCTATAGCTTTTTATGCTGATGGCGTATTAATAGACCAGGCGGTAACACAAAACAGTATTGAAATTAATGCTTCTGAAAGCGGCACAATTACAGTAGAAATACCGAATACCATTCCAGATAATTTCACCTTAAATATTACTGTTGACGACGATGGTTTTGGAATGAGTTCAGTAACCGAAATTTTAGAAAACAATAATACAACAACACAAAACATTACATTAATTCCATTACCAGAAACTCAAAATCTTCCAGGTTTAGAACAGTGCGATATCGGCTCTAATACTGCAGTTTTTAATTTAACTGAAGTGCTAACAACTATTGATTCATCACGCTATACTAATTTTACATTTTATCTTTCTTTAGAAGATTTGGAACAAGGTGTTTCAGAAATTATAAACCCTGAAAGCTTTCAGTCTTCTCAAACCCCTCATAATATTTATATTCAAGCACAGAAAACAATCTGTTTTGACATCTTTATCGTTCAATTAAACACTAAAAATTGTCCACCAGAAATCCCACAAGGTTTTTCACCAAATAATGATGGCTATAATGACTTCTTCAACATTCAAGGCCTTTATACCATATTCGAGAACCATGAACTTCTCATATACAATAGGTATGGTCGCTTAATTTTTAAAGGAGATGACAACACGAAATGGGATGGTATTTCAAATCAAGGTATTAATAAGGGAAAATTAGTCCCAGTGGGCACCTATTTTTATGTCTTAGCGCTAAATGACAAAAATTACGTAAATATTACCGGTTGGGTGTATTTAAACTACTAATCCTAAAAAGGTGTTTTAAGCAAGCATCATTACTTTTCAAACCTTTAATCCTACTTAATCAGGATTTATATCTCCAGGCCCAGCTCGCCAACGATTATCACTCTGAATAAATTTTGCTCCACTACAAAGGAAATCACAATGATAGAGTTCCAAAATTGATCATACCTAATGCCAAGGCAGATTATTGGTTTGTTACAAATGTTTTAAAAGGCAACATTGAATTTCCAGTAAAAGATAATTTTGCTTTAAGGAGACAAAATTATAGGCTTAAAATTCAGGTTTAACATTATTTTTATTTTAATTATCTGACTTCTTATCTATCTTTGCCAGCTGTTGCTATGATAAGAAAACTCCTCATATTATTATCGTTCCTTTTTGCGCTGTCTATACAATCGCAAAACATAACTGTAGATAGTCAGACCTACACGCCTCAACAGCTTATTGAAAATGTTTTAATCGATAGTAATTGCATTTCTAATGTCACAGTAACTAATACGCTTGGAG
The DNA here is from genome assembly GCF_000934685.1 of Lacinutrix sp. Hel_I_90. Taxonomy (NCBI): domain Bacteria; kingdom Pseudomonadati; phylum Bacteroidota; class Flavobacteriia; order Flavobacteriales; family Flavobacteriaceae; genus Lacinutrix; species Lacinutrix sp. Hel_I_90. The sequence goes on from NZ_JYNQ01000001.1 coordinate 1,273,827, forward strand.
GCAATTTTAATGGCGCGGACCAAAGCTATGGCTTTTTTGACGCTACGGGTACCACGTTTCCCTTTCAGTCTGGTATTGTATTAAGTACGGGCAGGTTAACGAATGTACAAGGTCCAAACACCTCATTAAGTGATGATGATGCACCAAACTGGATTGGTGATTCCGATTTAGAAACAGCTCTTCAGGAATCGAACACTTTAAACGCAACCATCATTGAATTCGATTTTACCACAGTCGCCAATCAAATAAGTTTTAGATATATTTTTGCTTCGGAGGAATACCAGGAAGGTGACCCAAATACCTGTGAGTTTTCAGATTTATTTGGTTTTCTAATCCGTCCTATAAATGATACAGCGTATGAAAATATTGCTTTAGTACCAGGAACACAAACACCTGTAAAAGTAACGACGGTTCATCCAGAAATCCCCAATGGCTGTGCTGCAGAAAATGAAGCTTATTTTGAAAGTTTTAATGGTCCCTCTGCACCCATTAACTTTAATGGTCAAACCACCATATTAACAGCGACCGCAAACACCATTCCCAATGCAACCTATCATGTGAAATTAGTGATTGCCGATGAGCAAAACTTTAGATTTGATTCTGCCGTGTTTTTGGAAGCCGGTAGTTTTGAATTGACTACAGATTTAGGTGAAGATAGATTAATTGCAACGAACACTAGTGCCTGCGAAAACGACATTTTAATTTTAGATGCTTCCCAGCCAGGTATGAATACTTATAGATGGTTTAGAAATGGCATTGCCCAAACCACGCAGGTTAGCAGTACTTTTCATGTTACTGATAGTGGTACCTATACTGTTGAAGTCACCTTAAGTAACGGCTGCATATCTTACGGAGAAATTATCATAGAATACGCACCTATTCCAGTGGTGGCAAATACCACACTCATTGAATGTGACAGTAATCAAGATGGTTTAACGACCTATAATCTGTTTGAAGCTTCAGATGCAGTTACACAAAATAATTCGGATTTAGGAATTATTGGTTTCTACACCAGTTTTACAGATGCTGAAATGCAAATTAATGGCATTCAAAACCCTGAATTTTTTGATAACACTAGTCCAATGCAAACCATTTTCGCTGAAGTTATCGACCTCAATACAGAATGTTCTGCGCTTGCTGAAATCGTTTTAGATATTTCAACAAACACCTTAAATCTTCAGGATTTTGATACCTGTGATGATGAAACAGTAGATGGTTATACGACCTTTAATTTAAATGCTATTCGCACTCAAATCGAATCTCAGGTTCCTGCAAATTACAACGTCACTTTTTATACCACTATAAATGACGCCTTCTCTGAAACTAATAGTATAGCTGGTAGTTTTAGTAATACCATTCAAGATTCTCAAACGATTGTTGTAAAAGTGACTACAAACACTAATCAATGTTACGCCATTTCAGATATTACTTTAAATGTATTGATTACGCCTCAGCTTTTGCCAGATGAATCACTGCTATATTGTTTAAACAGCTATCCAGAAACAGTGGCTTTAGAAGGCGGAATCACTACCGGTATACCAAACAATTTCAATTATCAATGGTTCTTTAACGACACAGATACTGGTATTACAACACCTACTTTAGAGGCTAATGAAATTGGAGTCTACACGGTAATTGTAACAAACTCCAACGGCTGTTCGAACACGCGTGACCTAACTTTAAATCCTTCAAATGCACCAACTATTGATAATTTAGAGTTAACAGAATTAACAACAAACAATACAGCAACAGTTAGTGTTTCTGGTGAAGGTAATTATGAGTTTGCCATTGATAATGCATCAGGATTTTATCAGGATGACAATACCTTTTCAGGTTTGGTACCTGGTTTTTACACGCTTTTTGTAAGAGATAAAAATGGTTGTGGTAGCGCTTCAATAGAATTTTCAATATTAGGCTTCCCGAAATATTTTACGCCAAATGGTGATACTTTTAATGATATCTGGAAACCCTTTGGGACTAATGAACGTTTCAATAAGGATTTGAAAATTCTGATTTTTAATCGCTATGGAAAATTATTAGCGCAAGTTAATCCACTTGTAGGATGGAATGGCACTTTTAATGGCTCGGCATTACCAGGTGATGATTATTGGTTTCTTATAAATCGTCCCAATGGAGAGCAATACAAAGGGCATTTTGCTTTGGTGCGATAAACTTTTAATCCAATGCTCTCATTTATTCGTATTTTAACTGGTTCTTGATTTATTCTTATCGAGAAAACAACTCAGAATATTGCATACATTTATACATACGCAATTCATGATTAACTTCTTAAAAAACTAAATGATGGTTCTATCCATTTTACTAAGCTTAATTCTAATTGCTCTTGGGATCATTCATTTTAGTTGGGTTTTTGGAGGAACATTTTGGTTTACAGAATCTTTGCCTACTAATGAAAATGGCAAACGCGTATTAAATCCTAAAAAAATGGATAGTGCTATTGTAGGACTTGGACTAACAACATTCGGCCTTTTCTACCTTATAAATGCAGGGGTAATTCCGGTTAATTTACCTGAACAGGTCATAGAATATGTGGGTTGGATTATTCCAACTATCTTCCTTTTACGCGCCATAGGCGAATTTAAATATGTCGGATTTTTTAAACGTATAAAACACACCGAATTTGGAAAACGAGACACCAAATTATTTTCACCCTTGTGTTTGATAATAAGCCTGTTTGGAATATTAATACAACTAGCTAAATAAAGTCACCTTACCCAGAGACCCTCACGCGCTATAGCCTTAATAGCTTACAACTTTGCTCTTTATAACCCTTCTTAATCTGACTTTCTTTGTGCTGCACTGGAAAACCCCACAAATTGTCCCGTGATTGGTTTTCTTTAGTTAAATTAGTGCATTAACTTAAAGAACAGTAAACCATCCTTTTATCAATATCTTTTATAATTATGAAACTAGTCATTGCAAAATGGACCGTCATAGTATTTGGAGTATTCATAATTCTAGTGGGATTTCTTATGCTTTTTAGTCCTAATAAAGCAAGAACAATTTTAAGGAAGGCAGGAAGCACAAACCTTATAAATTACACAGAAATAACACTGCGATTAATTCCTGCGGTTGCATTAATTATATATTCAGAGGCCTCCAGAATTCCTGAAGCATTCAAACTCTTCGGGTGGATTATGCTCACAACCTCTTTGATACTTTATGTAATTCCAAGAAAAACGCACCATCGTTTTTCAATGAAGAGTGCCGACCTATTGAAACCCTGCTATTTCAGACTCATTGCTCCTTTTGCTTTTCTTTTTGGTGGGTTGATCATTTATAATACCTGCTAATTTTTGAGAAGAAACAACATTCAAAAAACCTTAACTTTTCTTTCGAATAATAACTGCTGGTTATTCCTTAATTTAGCTATATGAAATTCAAGATTGAATCAGAATTTAGTCCTACAGGAGACCAACCTTCAGCAATAAAACAATTGGTTAATGGTCTAAACGCTAGTGAAAAATACCAAACCTTACTTGGTGTTACAGGCTCTGGTAAGACTTTTACCATGGCGAACGTTATAGAAAGTGTTCAGAAACCTACCTTAGTTTTAGCACATAATAAAACCTTGGCTGCTCAATTGTACTCAGAATTTAAACAGTTCTTTCCAGAGAACGCCGTGGAGTATTTTGTGTCTTATTATGATTATTATCAACCAGAAGCCTACATCCCATCGTCTGGCGTTTACATAGAAAAAGATTTATCTATTAATGAAGAAATCGAGAAGATGCGTTTAAGCACCACCTCTTCTCTACTCTCTGGGCGTCGTGACGTATTGGTGGTGGCTTCGGTATCTTGTTTATATGGTATTGGAAATCCTGTAGAGTTTCAAAAAAATGTGATTTCGATAAAACGAGATCAGCAGATTTCCAGAACCAAGTTATTACATCAATTAGTACAAAGTTTGTATTCCCGTACGGAAGCCGATTTTAAACACGGTAATTTCCGCATAAAAGGAGATACTGTAGATATTTTCCCGAGTTATGCTGATGATGCCTTCCGCATTCACTTTTTTGGAGATGAAATTGAAACCATTGAGCAATTCAACATTCAAACCAATAAAGTCATTGAAGACTATGATCGCCTCAACATCTACCCTGCGAATATGTTTGTGACATCGCCAGATGTGCTTCAAGGTGCCATTAAAGAAATTCAGGATGATTTAGTCAAACAACACGATTATTTTAAAGATATAGGAAAGCATTTAGAAGCAAAACGCTTAAAAGAACGCACAGAATTTGATCTTGAGATGATTCGTGAATTAGGTTACTGTTCTGGCATTGAAAACTATTCGCGTTACTTAGACGGCAGATTACCAGGTACAAGACCATTTTGTTTATTAGATTATTTTCCAGAGGATTATTTAATGGTTGTAGATGAAAGTCACGTGACCATTTCGCAAGTGCATGCTATGTACGGCGGTGATAGAAGCCGAAAAGAAAACCTAGTAGAATATGGCTTTCGCTTGCCTGCCGCCATGGATAACAGACCCTTAAAGTTTGAAGAGTTTGAAGCCCTTCAAAATCAAGTGGTATACGTAAGTGCAACACCGGCAGATTACGAATTACAAAAAACAGATGGCGTTTATGTCGAGCAAGTGATTCGTCCTACGGGTTTATTAGACCCTGTAATTGAAGTACGACCGAGTTTAAATCAGATTGATGATTTAATTGAAGAAATTCAAGTGCGTACCGAAAAAGATGAACGGACTCTAGTCACGACATTAACCAAACGAATGGCTGAAGAATTGACAAAATACCTCAGTCGTATTAGTATACGCGTCCGTTACATTCATAGTGATGTTGATACTTTAGAACGGGTACAAATCATGCAGGATTTACGTGCTGGTATTTTTGATGTCTTAGTGGGTGTAAACTTACTGCGTGAAGGTTTAGATTTACCTGAAGTCTCTCTGGTCGCTATTTTAGATGCAGATAAAGAAGGTTTTTTACGTTCAAACCGCTCGCTAACACAAACTGTAGGTCGTGCTGCTCGACATTTAAATGGAAAAGCGATTATGTATGCGGATAAAATAACAAATAGCATGCAAAAAACGATTGATGACACGGAATACAGACGTGAAAAACAAATTACTTACAACACCGAAAACAACATTACGCCAACCGCTTTAAATAAGAGTTTAAATAATGCCTTGAGTAAAAATTCAGTGAGTACTTACAGTTACGAATTGGAAGCCGCAAGAGCTGCAGAACCTGAAAGTGACTATTTAAGCAAAGCTGAGTTAGAAAAGAAAATCCGTGAAAAACGGAAGATAATGGAACAAGCCGCTAAGCAACTTGACTTTATTGTTGCTGCAAGATTACGTGATGAAATTAAAGCCTATCAAGGTAAACTGGAAGCATTGAAAGTGTAATTATTGGCCAGTTGCTGTTCTCGGTAAAAAATTAAAAACGCCCGTCATACAATATCTAACTTATGACAAAACTACATCACCTCTACTCTCCAACCAAAAGGATCTTCTGCTTTATTAGTTTGAATATCAATAATGAGTTTCTTTAATTTTTCAGCATACGTATGCTCTAATATTGGTAATTCAAAATCCTCGTCTCTAAATCCAAAACCAGAAATAGGTGAAATCACTGCAGCAGTTCCAGCGCCAAATAATTCTTTCAAACTTCCATCTTTAGAAGCTTCAATCAATTCGTTAACACTAATTTTTCTTACCTCTGTTTTTATGCCTTCCGCTTTTGCGATGTCCAAAATACTTTTTCTTGTAACACCATCTAAAATACGATCACTTATAGGCGCAGTAATTAACGTGTCATTAATTCGAGCAAAAATATTCATTGCACCAGCTTCTTCTATATATTCATGAGAGGTATCATCTGTCCAAATCACTTGCTGGTAGCCTTTATCTTTAGCTAATTGTGTAGGATAAAACTGCCCTGCATAATTACCTCCCGCTTTAGCAAAACCAACACCACCATTAGCAGAACGTGAATACTTTTCTTCTATTAAAACGTTTACTTTTCCAGAGAAATAAGCACCAGATGGTGCACAAGCAATAATAAACTTATAGGCATTTGCTGGAGAAGCATGAAAACCAGCACCAGTTGCAAAAACATAGGGTCTTATGTACAAAGAACTTCCCTCAGCAGTAGGAATCCAGTCCTTTTCAACCTTTAATAAGGTCTTTAAACCTTCAAAAAAATAATCTTCTGGCACTTCAGGAATTGCTAATCGTTTAGCAGAAATATTTAAGCGTCTGATGTTCTCCATAGGTCTAAACAAAAACACACCACCACTAGCGTCTTTATAGGCTTTCATCCCTTCAAAAATTGACTGACCATAATGGAAAATCTTAGCTGCCGGATCTAACGTAATTGGTCCATAAGGTACAATTTCTGGCGCATGCCACTTCCCGTCCTTATAATCACACACCAACATATGATCTGAAAAGACCTGCCCAAATGCTAGGTTATCAAAATCAGTATCTTGAATTTTAGAATGGTTGGTTTTAGTTATTTTGATATCGCTTTTCGTAGTGGTTTTCATAAAATCTGGTTAACTTTAGGCTGTAAAAATACAGAATTAAGCATTAGAAAATATTAAATTAACCATAAAAAACTATCTTTGACTTATAGAAATCAATAATGATAAACATGAAAAATTACATTCTGACCATTGCATTAGCAATTACTGTTTTCGCTTGTAAAGAAGAAAAAAAAGCACCTCTTGAAGCAGATACCACAAGCGAAATAACGCAAGTTGAGTACCAATCTTTTGGAGATAAAATTATAGCAGACGATGCCATAGCAGCTAAATCGATGGCTGAGCACTATAAGAATATGCAGGTTGGCGATAGTATTCCGTCTAAAATGATTGCCAAGGTTAGCGAAGTGTGTAAAGCCAAAGGGTGCTGGATGACATTAGATTTAGAAAATGGAGAAGAAGTCATGGTGAAATTTAAAGATTATGCCTTTTTCATGCCAAAAGACATTGATGGTAAAGAAGTGATTATTAATGGAAATGCATACATCGAAGAGGTTTCTGTCGATGATCAAAGACATTATGCTGAAGACAAAGGTGCTACTCAAGAAGAAATTGCAGCGATTACAGCACCAAAACGCACCTACTCTTTTGAGGCTGATGGCGTGTTATTAAAGCAATAATTTGAAACGCGAAATCATCACCACTCATGATGGTTCAAAAACCATACATGTTCTTGAGTGGAATGAACACTACCATTCCACTCACGGAGCAATTCAAGAAGCGCTACACGTTTACTTAAAAGAAGGTTTAGCGTTTTTTTTAGACTCAGAAAGCTTTTATAAAGGGGCTCAGCCTATATCCATTTTAGAAATTGGTTTTGGCACAGGCTTAAATGCGTTATTAACTTTAGCTGAAGCCGAAAAACAACAAATAAAAATCAATTATACTGGTGTTGAAGGCTTTCCTGTTTCTCATTCAGAAATTGATCAACTCAATTATGGAGAAGCTGTTACCATTAAGAACAGTAACGCATTGTTTCAAAAACTCCACAATTGTGATTGGGAGAAATTCTGTAACATTTCAGAAGGTTTCCAGCTAAAAAAACAACGCAAACAGTTTTCTGAAATTGACGATACAAACCAATTCGACATTCTTTATTTTGATGCTTTTGGGCCACGAGTACAACCAGAATTATGGACGGAAACCATATTTAATGCCATGTTCAAGGCACTAAAACCAAATGGTGTTTTAGTTACTTATTGCGCTCAAGGTAATGCAAGACGCGCCATGATGACCGCTGGTTTTACAGTGGAAAGAGTGAATGGCCCACCTGGAAAACGCCATATGCTAAGAGCAAGGGCAATAAAAAAATAGTCACGCTTGTCGTTGTCAAAATCTCAGATTTTTTTAATACGATACCATTGTTATTTGTGTTAAACCTTACTTAAAGCCATTCCAATTGACTAAATCAAGTCGTATTTTTATAAAAAAACAAGATGCGCGTATTAATTACAGGAGCTACAGGTTTAGTGGGAAGTGCCATCGTAAAACTATGTCATACCAAAGCGATAGATGTTAATTATCTAACCACAAGTAAATCTAAACTCTCAAATGAAGATAATTACAAAGGCTTTTATTGGAATCCCAATGAAAATGAAATAGATACTAACTGCGTTAAAGACGTCGATGCGATCATTCATTTAGTGGGTGCAAGCATTTCTAAACGTTGGACAAAAAAGCACAAGCAGGCTATAATGGATAGCCGACTTAAAACTACCGCATTACTTCACGAAACAGTAAAAAACAATCCTAATAACATTACACAAATCGTTTCTGCCAGTGCTGTTGGTTTTTACCCAGACTCACTCACTAATTATTATACAGAAGATCAAACTCAAGTTAGTAGTTCTTTTTTAGGACAGGTAGTCGAATCTTGGGAACGCGTTGTAGATGCCTTTACAACTTTAAATATTAGCGTATCGAAAGTACGTATTGGCTTGGTATTCTCAGAAAAAGGTGGTGCTTTCCCAAAAATTATACAGCCAATAAAATATGGTGCTGGTGCACCTTTAGGAACGGGAGAACAGTGGATGAGTTGGATTCACCTTGACGATTTGGCAAGACTTTTTCTCCATGTTATAGAAAAAAATCTTGAAGGTGTTTATAACGGCGTCTCCCCTAACCCTGTCACTAATAAAGAGCTTACAAAAGCTGCTGCTACCAAATTAAATATGCCACTTTTTCTGCCTAATGTGCCACAATTTGCTTTGAAATTAGTTTTAGGTGAGATGCATATTATTTTATTTGAAAGCCAACGTGTGAGCTCTAAAAAGATTGAGAATACTGGTTTCTTTTTTGAGTATGTCACCTTGGATAAAGCTTTAGAGGAATTACTTTGATTTAGGATTTCTAATAAAAACCATGAAAAAAAGCCACATCTTTCGATATGGCCTTTGACTATATTTTAAAAATCTTAATTAAGCTTTCTTAGCTTTGATAGACACTTTTAATTCGACGTCATCTTTAATCATATAATCTCCTAATTTTGCAGGATCTGCAAATTTACCAGAGTTATACTTGATATCCCATTCCGTTCTGTCAATAGTAAAGGTGTCACTTATAATGGTCATCATGTCGCCATTCATACCTATTTGTGCAGGAAAAGTAACATTCTTCTCAATACCTTTCATCTTTAAGTTTCCACTTACCATATTTCCATCAACATTAGTGATTTCAAAAGTAGCATTTGGAAATGTTTCAGCATCAAAAAAATCAGCACTCTTTAAATGTCCTTCTAATTTGGCTTTTTCTTCAGCATCTTCAATATCTGTATTTTCTAATGTAGAGATGTCAAAAATAAAATTACCTCCTACTAATTCATTCCCTTTTGTTTGCGCAACTCCGTTAGCAACGTTAATAGTTCCTGAGTGACCACCTACAACCTTATTAGCGGTCCACATAATCATTGACTCTTCTGGAATGGCTTTATAGCTAGCCTCTACCATCACTTCTTTTACTACTTCTGCGTCTCCTGTTTTTGCTTCCTCTGCTCCATTTTTACATCCGGTTACTGCTGCACCTAAAGCCACTACCGTTAAAATATTTAATACTATTGTTTTCATTATAAGTTTTTATTTTTGGTTAAGTAACAAAGGTAAATAAATATTCCTAGGAAAATACTTAAATGTTTCTTAAAAAAAATTGATGACATTTTGACACTTTTACATTAATGGCAATACTTTTGCCAAACTTTAATCGTATTAAAAAAATACAGAAATGAGTAAAGCAAAAGATAAAAAAGAAACCACTATAGAAGATCAGGTAGAATCAAACGAAACGCAACAAACCGTTGACGTGGAGGAATTATCTATCGAAGACCAACTAAAAGGAGAGTTAAGCCAGGAAAAAGATAAGTTTTTACGCCTGTTCGCAGAGTTTGAAAACTATAAAAAAAGAACATCTAAAGAGCGCATAGAGCTTTTTAAAACGGCTAATAAAGATGTCATGATTTCTATGCTGCCTATTTTAGACGATTTTGAGCGTGCTTTAATGCACATTGAAGATGACAAAGAAGCAGAAGAATTGAGAAAAGGTGTGGTATTAATTTACCAAAAGCTTTTAAATACTTTAGAACAAAAAGGATTATCAAAAATGGAAGTAGAACAAGGCGATGTTTTTGATGCTGAAATTCATCAGGCAATCACCCAAACGCCCGCACCTACTGATGATCTAAAAGGTAAAATTATTGACGTTTTAGAAAAGGGCTACAAACTTGGAGATACAGTAATTCGTTTCCCAAAAGTGGTTATTGGTCAATAAAAATATAAATTAACAATCTCCTTCCCTTTTGGGAAGGTCAAGGACGGAGAATGGCAAAAACAGATTATTACGAAATACTAGGGCTTAGCAAAAATGCAAATGCCGCAGAAATCAAAAAAGCATATCGAAAAAAGGCGATAGCATTCCATCCTGATAAAAATCCTGATGACAAAGATGCTGAAGCTAAATTTAAAGAGGCTGCTGAAGCTTATGAAGTACTAAGCGATGCCAATAAAAAAGCACGCTATGACCAGTTTGGTCATCAAGCCTTCGAAGGCGGCGGTGGATTTGGCGGTGGCGGCATGAATATGGATGATATCTTCAGCCAGTTTGGAGACATATTTGGTGGTGCTTTTGGTGGTAATGGTGGCTTTTCAGGATTTAGCGGCGGATTTGGCGGTGGCCAGCAACGTCGCGTAAAAGGTAGTAATTTACGTATTCGCGTTAAATTAACACTAGAGGAAATTGCTAACGGGGTAGAAAAGAAAATTAAAGTAAAACGTAAAGTTCAAGCTGAAGGTACTACTTATAAAACCTGTGCAACCTGCAATGGCTCTGGACAAGTAACACGAATTACTAATACCATTTTGGGCCGCATGCAAACAGCATCTACCTGTACTACATGTGGTGGAGCGGGACAAAGCATTGATAAAAAACCAGCCGATGCAGATGATCAAGGCTTAGTTAACAAAGACGAAACCATTTCGGTTAAAATTCCAGCAGGTGTTGTTGACGGAATGCAACTTAAAGTTTCTGGAAAAGGTAATGATGCCCCAGGAAATGGTATTCCAGGCGATTTATTGGTTGCCATTGAAGAACTGGATCATGAGACCTTACAACGTGAAGGTGATAATTTACATTATGACTTGTATGTAAGTATAAGTGATGCCGTGTTAGGTACTTCAAAAGAAATTGATACGGTTACCGGTAAAGTACGTATTAAAATAGATGCAGGAATGCAGTCTGGAAAGATTTTACGCTTACGCGGAAAAGGGATTCCGAGTATTAATGGTTACGGTAAAGGTGACTTATTAGTTCATGTAAATGTCTGGACACCAAAAACCTTAAGCAAAACTCAAAAAGAATTCTTTGAAGAGATGAAGGATGACGAACATTTTGCTCCAAAACCAGAAAAAAGTGACAAGTCTTTCTTTGAAAAAGTTAAAGATATGTTCTCTTAATAATTGAACAAATACTACATAAAGTCCGTTTACTAAAACGGGCTTTTTTTATGTTAAAAACACAAGTAATTTACTGTTTTATACCTTAGTTAAACAAAAAATAGTATATTTGACTTATCATTGGCGTAAGCCAGTGGTAATTTTTCTTTTTCATAGCAATTTTTTCCCATCCTTAATTTGCGTTAAGGGTGGGTTTTGTTTTTTAATGGCCTACTGTTTTCATGCACTCAAGCAGTATTGGCAATAAGGTTATAAAACAATCACTACCTAAAAATCTAATTTTCGGAAAACTGTTTTTCATTTCTGTTTTTTTTGTTCCTGTTAAACACATTTATTTAAAGGTCTCATTATCTTAAGCATATGACCGGAAAACTATTTAATTTTATGGGCCTCTTTATTTTCCTTATTTTAAAATAAACCAATCTAAATTCCCTGCAAGAAAACACTATAGTTAGCATCTCATTTATAGACCTATAATACTATAACTGCTATTTACTTAATTATTTATTTTATGAATCGTTAAAATAAATGTAAAGCATCCTAGTACTGTTTTAACATTTTCTATATTTACGTCACTAATATCATTTAAACTTCACAAAATATATGAGCAACCTATTAGAAGCACACTCAGTTTCTAAAAAATTTGGTGATTTTACAGCACTTAACAATGTCTCTATTGCCGTTGAAAAAGGCAGTATCTTTGGGCTTCTTGGGCCAAACGGCGCCGGAAAAACGACCTTAATACGTGTTATTAATCAAATTACAATGCCAGATACTGGTCATGTGATATTAGATGGCGAGCCATTACTGCGACATCATATTCAAAATATAGGCTATTTACCAGAAGAACGTGGTTTATATAAATCGATGAAAGTTGGTGAACAAGTATTATATCTGGCACAACTTAAAGGTTTGGAAAAGGCCGAAGCTAAAAAAAGACTACTCATGTGGTTTGAGCGTTTAGAAATTGGCGATTGGTGGAATAAGAAAATCCAAGAATTATCTAAAGGTATGGCTCAAAAAATTCAGTTTGTGGTGACCGTTTTACATCAACCCAAATTGTTGATTTTTGATGAACCTTTTTCGGGTTTCGACCCAATAAACGCTGATATTATAAAAAATGAAATCCTAAGATTACGTGACGAAGGGGCCACAGTTATTTTTTCAACGCACCGTATGGAATCTGTTGAGGAAATGTGTGATCATATCGCCTTAATTCATAAGTCGAATAAAATATTAGATGGAAATCTAAATACTGTTAAACGACAGTATAAATCGAATACCTTTGAAGTAGGGATTTCTGCAGAAAACCATTCAGCATTACAACAGACTTTAGCTGATAAATTTTCGGTAGTTCCGGCACATTTTAAAACCTTAGACAACGAGTTAAAACTAAATATTAAACTTCAAGATCATGAAACTGCTAATAATTTATTAAGTTATTTACTCACGCAAGGCCAAGTGTCTCACTTTGTGGAAGTCATACCAAGTGTTAGTGATATTTTTATTCAAACTATTAAGGACCATTAAATTATGAATCATTTACCACTTATAATTAAAAGAGAATATCTTACTAAAGTGAGAAATAAGGCTTTTATCGTAATGACGTTTGTGAGTCCCTTAATATTTATTGCACTCTTCACTGTCGTAGGTTATTTGTCACAAATAAATAGTAATACAGAACGAACCATTTCGGTTTTAGACGAGTCGGGTTTTTTTAGCGAGTCTTTTGAAAACGCTGAATTTTTGCATTATAATTTTTTAAATAATGTAACTTTAGAGACCGCTAAGAAACGTGTTGAAGAGCAAAATAATTACGGCTTACTTCATATTTCAAAATTTGATAGTATTGCTAATGCTGCAAAAGGCATAGCTTTTTATTCTTCAGAATCGCCATCACTATCAATAATTGGAACATTAGAATCTAAAATTGAAAAACGGCTCACCAATCTTAATCTAGAAAGTAAAAATGTTGATGTTGCCATGATTAACGATGCACAAGTAACGATAGCTATTAATCAGGAGAATTTTAGTGGTAAAAAATCTTCGAAATTAGATAGTTTAGTAAAACTTATTTTTGGTGGTGCTGCGGGCTATTTACTCTTCATGTTTATCATTATTTATGGAAACATGATCATGCGTTCGGTTATTGAAGAAAAAACGAGTCGCATTATCGAGGTCATTATATCTTCAGTAAAACCCATACAATTAATGTTGGGTAAAATTATTGGCACCTCTTTGGCTGGTGTCACCCAATTTGTAATTTGGCTAATTGTGGGTGGTATTTTAATGATTATAGCCTCTCTTCTATTCGGTATCGATTTTGCAACCATGCAAACACCACAACAGGAAATGATGCAGCAGGCCATACAGAATCAAGATGGTACCATGGAACTTCAAAATATTATTTTAGCCTTTCAAAATTTACCATTACTAAATCTTATCATTGCTTTTTTACTCTTTTTTATTAGTGGCTATTTACTATACAGCTCGCTTTATGCAGCTATTGGTGCGGCTGTAGATAATGAAACAGATACACAGCAATTTATGCTACCTATAATCATGCCCTTAGTACTAGCTGTTTATGTTGGTATTTTTACGGTGATAGAAGATCCTCATGGTACTATTTCAACCATATTTTCGTTTATACCCTTAACGTCTCCTGTGGTTATGCTTATGCGTATTCCATTTGGAGTGCCGTTATGGCAGCAGGTGGTATCGTTGTTAATTTTAATTGGTACATTTATCTTTACTGTCTGGTTTGCTGCAAAAATATATCGTGTAGGAATTTTAATGTATGGAAAAAAGCCAAGTTATAGGGAATTAATTAAGTGGATTAAATATTAATGATGCAAGATAACGTAACAGATAAAATTGAAAAGGAAGTTGGAAAAGTAAGCGATGTGATTACTGACACTAACGCGTGGGGAAAGTTCATAGAATTTTTAAACTATAAAATCTATGAATTTACTAATGACGATGGTGGCGCTGGAGCTGTAATCAAAGTAAAATATGTTTTATTGGTCATTGCTATTTTAATAGTAACAACCTACATCTTAAGATGGGTAAAAAGATTATTAACCCGTAAAATGCCAGCTGAGGATGCTGCCAAATTTACCACAGTATTCTCATTCGCTAGATGGCTGATATACATCATCATTTTTATTATCGTCATAGATTCTATAGGCATCGATGTTACTGCCGTTTTTGCTGCATCTGCTGCGTTACTAATTGGTATTGGTCTGGCATTACAAACCTTGTTTCAAGATATTATATCCGGTGTGTTTATACTCGTAGATCAATCGGTTCATGTTGGAGATGTTATAGAACTTGAAGGCAAAGTGGGTCGTGTAGTAGAAATTAAATTACGTACCACAAGAGCGGTAACTATTGATAACAAAGTATTAGTGATTCCTAATCATTTGTATTTAACCAATAGTTTATACAATTGGACACAAAATGGCACCTCGACAAGAGAAACTGTTGATGTTGGGGTTGCTTACGGTAGTGATATCGAGCTGGTAAAAAAACTATTAATTAAAGCTGCAGAGTCTTGTAAATTGGTTTTTAAACAACCTGGACCAACCGTTATATTTAATGATTTTGGTGAGAGTTCACTAAATTTTAGAGTTGCTTTTACTGTAGAAGATAGTTTCAACTCGAGAATACCAAAAAGTGAAATTCGCTTTGCTATAGACAGGTTATTCAGAGAAAACAATATTAGCATTCCGTTCCCTCAACGTGACATTCATATCATTCAAAAACCAGATCAAGACATTCAATTAAAGATGAAGAACAATTCACATTTAAACACCAACGACTAGTATACTTCGTATGTACATAGAAAAAAACATTACCAAATTAGTAATCCCCACCATAGCACTCTTTCTTTCTATGGTTAGTTTTTCTCAAACTTCTGATTTGTTAAGATTAGAATACTTAAATATTCCAAATAATAGCTCTAAAAATAATATTGAACGTTTTCGCGTCTTTTTTCAATTACCTCTAGAAATAAAAGAGAATAATTTTATTATTTTAGGAGCTGATTATAGAAGCGTAAATTTTGATTGGCAAAATGTACCATTTTCAACTGAAGATATTAGCACTATCCAAACCATTGAAGCTACCCTAGGATATGCTCATAAAACGCAGGGCGATTGGATTTTTGCAGCAAACGGAGGGCTAAGATTAGCCTCGAATTTTACTGGTAAAATGGTTTCAGATGACTATATCTATATTACTAATGCATATGCCATTCGAGATCGCACTAAAAACCCAAAAGAAGGCAGCAAACCTAACCGGTTAATTTTAGGATTAAGCTACTCAACAACTCCAGGTAGAGACTTCCCTCTTCCAATTATTAACTATTACAAAGAGTTTCATCCAAATTGGACCTATACCTTAGGGGTGCCAAAGACAAATGTGCGCTATAAGTTTGACGAGATCAATCATGTACAAGCTTTCCTTACGTTGGATAACTTTTTTGGAAACATTCAGAAAAATATAATTGTAGACGAAAAATTAGCTGAAAATATTTCTATGACCACTGTTTTAGGTGGTTTAGGCTACGAACATTATTTCACAGATCATTTGTTATATTACGGTTACATTGCCTATACCATTTCAAATGATTTCAGGTTGAGAGATAATGAAAGAAATGACATTTATACTATTGATGATCAACCTACAATCTATTTTAGAACAGGAATTAAATTCAAAATATAATGCCAAAAATATTAGTAATAGAAGACGAAGCAGCGATTAGAAGGGTTTTAGTGAAAATTCTTTCTGAAGAGAATGACAAATATGAAGTGGAAGAAGCGGAAGATGGACTAGCTGGAATAGAAAAAATCAAAAAAGAAGATTTCGATTTAATCCTTTGCGATATAAAAATGCCAAAAATGGATGGTGTTGAAGTATTAGAGGCTGTTAAAAAGATTAAACCCGAAATACCAATAGTTATGATTTCTGGTCATGGCGACCTTGATACTGCGGTAAATACTATGCGCTTGGGTGCTTTTGATTATATATCCAAACCACCAGATTTAAACCGCCTGTTAAATACGGTTCGTAATGCTTTAGACCGAAAAGAACTGGTGGTAGAGAATAAAATTCTTAAAACAAAAGTTAGTAAAAAATATGAAATGATAGGCAAAGGTGATGCCATTTCTCAAATTAAAGATATTATTGACAAAGTCGCACCAACTGATGCTCGTGTATTAATTACAGGACCTAATGGAACTGGTAAAGAACTAGTAGCCCATTGGTTACATGAAAAAAGTGAACGTGCTAAAGGCCCAATGATTGAAGTAAACTGTGCCGCCATACCTAGCGAATTGATAGAGAGTGAGTTATTTGGTCACGTAAAAGGAGCCTTTACAAGTGCGGTTAAAGACAGGGCTGGAAAATTTGAAGCCGCCAATGGAGGCACCATTTTTTTAGATGAAATTGGTGACATGAGCTTATCTGCACAAGCAAAAGTGTTACGCGCACTCCAAGAAAGTCGTGTGCAACGCGTGGGCAGTGATAAAGACATTAAAGTAGATGTTCGCATAATAGCAGCCACAAATAAGAATCTTAAAGAAGAAATTGAAGCAGGTAAATTCCGTGAAGATTTATATCATAGATTGGCAGTAATCCTAATTAAGGTTCCCGCTTTAAACGATAGACGAGATGACATCCCTTTATTGGTAAATCATTTTGCTAATAAAATATCTGAAGAACAAGGAACCGCACAAAAAAACTTCTCAGCAAAAGCTATAAAACTTTTGCAGGAGTATGATTGGACTGGTAATATTCGTGAATTGCGTAATGTTGTTGAGCGGTTAATCATTTTAGGTGGCACAGAAGTTAGTGAAACGGATGTTAAACTATTTGCGAGTAAATAATAGCACCCAATTAGAACGTTCTATTCATTATTAAGCGCTCTTTTTAATGGCATTTTAGCGAGTGCTGTCAAGGGCCTTGCTTAACAACAAAAGGTTATACTGCTTTATAAGACAGACAGGAGTA
Organism: Lacinutrix sp. Hel_I_90; assembly: GCF_000934685.1. Classification (NCBI taxonomy): domain Bacteria; kingdom Pseudomonadati; phylum Bacteroidota; class Flavobacteriia; order Flavobacteriales; family Flavobacteriaceae; genus Lacinutrix; species Lacinutrix sp. Hel_I_90. The sequence continues at coordinate 1,291,316 of NZ_JYNQ01000001.1, forward strand.
TAAAATTAAAAGTTTTGCTCAGTCACCAAAACCTATTCATTAATGATAAAAAATAATTAGAGTGAGTGGTTCTCAGCATTATATTCGAAAAAATAATTATAGCACAAAAAAGAGGCTCAACTTTATATCATTGAGCCTCTTAATCTATAAAGATTGAATCGTTTATTTTATTCTTTACATGCCTTCAATTTACTGGTGTAGTCTTGAGAAATACTAATACTCATATCCAAGTAATACGTTTTAATTTCCTGTAAATTCTTAGCCGTCAAAACTGAGGCACTTTCTGAAGAATAAGATATTGTAGACTGACAATCACATGACTTCAATAAATCATTATAAGCCGTTATACTGCTAGTAATCGCTCTTTCATTGGAAGTAATAAACTGTTGCTTCTTTAAAAGAGATTCTTTTTTTTCCTGTTCAGCCAATTGAAGTTTAATGTCTTTTGCTTTTTGTTCTAACTCAGCCTGCTGTGCCTTTAAATCGGCCTGCTGTTGTTGCAATTCGTTTAAAGCATTTTCTCCATAATTACTGGGCTCTGAACTCACTTCTTTAGTAGTGCAAATATCATATTCGTAAAACGCTTTAAGGATCAAATTTTCTGTTTTACTTAGATAGGTTCTGGCAGTCACTAATTCTTCTGCCAATAATGCTGTTTCTAAATAAATAGCAATACTATTTGATAAATCAAGTGTATTAAAGCATTGCTCTTCCACAACTAATTTTTCTACGACCTCTATTGCATCTTTACAAATTCTAGCGTGATATTTTAAATCTTCTAAATTATATGATTCTATACCAGCAGTTACATTTTTACTCACTACACCAAGATTAAAACGCACGTTTTTAGTATTAGACTGTTGACTATAAGTCGCATTAAAAATGAAAGTAAATAAAAAAAATAATAAGTAACCTTGTTTCATGATTTGGATATTAAAATGTTAAGTCGAAACACAAAAGTATAAAAAATATACATTTAATCGGAGTAAAAGTATATTTAATCGATGAAATCCATCGATTTTTAGCATTTTAACACTGAAACATGCGATTCTTTAAATATAGTAGTCTCTAAACCGAAGAAATAAGTGCCTAAATTTTACATGTCGTTACGACTAAAGCGTCTTGTAAACTAATACTTAAACCAAAACCTGTTTGAATATCAGCATTAGTGTTTACTGTAAAATCTTGTTGTGACTAAAAAGTAGTCGTTGTTTATTTTTTAGAGAAAGCATAGCGCTCAATAATTTTTTAGTGTAAACTATAAAAAATACTCTTTTAAAAAATAAGCAATAAGCAAAGAAAAAACCATCAAAAGTTATCTTGTGATGGTTTTTAAGGTTAATAAGCATCTGAAAAACTCAAATAATATTTTAAAGTTTTTATTTATTACAACTATTAAGACTAGTCATATATATTTTAGTGATATTAATATTCTTAGCAATAAAATAAGCTCTTATTTCTAAAACAGTCATTTTGGCTAATTCTCTTTCATCATTAGGATCTGATATTTCTTTCCCACATCTACACGCCTCTAGCGAAGCATTAAAGTTGTTTACTTGAGCTGTAAACGCATTTTGATTGGTTTCTATAAAACTAAGTTTTTTTAAGACTGCTTGTCTCGCAGCATAAAGTTTAGCTTCTCTTTCTAATAGTTCTTTATTTTCTAATTCTTCTGGAGTTAGAACTTTATCTGCTGAATCAGCTGGCTTCTGTTCAGATAAATCTTTTTCGTCATTATAGGCAACAGCATCGGCGATTGAATCTCCTGTTTGTGCTTGTATGCTAAATTGCATAAATACAATGAACACGAATAAAAGTAGGTTGTTTTTTGACATAATATGAGAGTATTTCTGATTAATAAGATAGTTCTGTTGATTAATTTTAATCTAATATAGTAAAATAAATACGTTACATCGTTTTTTTATGCATTTAATCGATGAAATGCATAAAATTTAACATTTCAAATAGTGTCTTCAAATTCAATAAAACAGCAGTTTTGCTGAAATCACCAATAACATCAACCGTTACCGAAGTTATTAGTTGATTAATCAAAAAAAACATTATTAGCCAATATAATCAAAATTTAAAGCGCAAATTTAATACTTCAGGATTATTAATAAAAATATTTGATAACATTATGTATATTTATTCAGAAAGAAAGATACAATGAAAAAAATAAAGATTAAAGACTATAAAATAACTTCAAAAATTAAAATTGAAACACTACCAACATTAGTGGATTTAAAAGCAGACAAAGAGACTATAGAAGATGAATTACGAAAAATAAGACGTCAGTTGGGGAAACTTCAAGATACCATGTATGCTCATGGAAAATACTCCGTTTTAGTTTGCTTACAAGGTATGGATACTTCTGGAAAAGACAGTTTAATACGTGAAGTCTTTAAAGATTTCAATGCTCGTGGTGTTGAAGTGATGAGCTTCAAAGTGCCTACAGCGCTTGAGCTAAAGCATGATTTTTTATGGCGTCATTATTTAGCGCTACCTGCACGCGGAAAATTTGGTGTGCACAATAGAACACATTATGAAAATGTTCTGGTGACCAGAGTACACCCTAATTATATTTTAGGAGAAAACTTGCCTAGTATCAGAACCGTAGATGATATCAACGCTGAATTTTGGGAGAAACGCTTTAATCAAATTTTAAATTTTGAAAAACATCTTGCTGAAAATGGGACTATCATCTTTAAATTTTTCATGAATTTATCTAAAGAAGAGCAAAAACACAGATTACTACGTCGCTTGAATTTGAAAGAAAAAAACTGGAAATTTTCTGCAGGTGATTTAGTCGAGCGAAAACTTTGGGGTACTTATATGGATTGTTATGAAGAGGCTATAAATCGCACTTCTAAAGACCACGCACCTTGGTATAATATACCCGCAGATAACAAACCTGCAGCACGTTTAACAGTTGCTACTATATTATACGACACACTTAAAGAATATAAGGATATTAAAGAACCTGAATTAGATACTAAAACGAAAGCCAATATCGATTTGTATCGTCAGGAATTAAATAATGAATAACCAATAGACCAGATCCAACAATTAAATAAAAATTTGCTCTCGCAAAAACAACAAATACATTTTTACATGAAAAAACTACTGTTACTAGTATGCTCAATCTTTACTTCTATTTCATTCGCTCAAACAGATGAAGAGGTGCTGAGAACCATTTATACACAATCTTTAACCAACGGAAAATCATACGAGTGGCTAGACTATTTATCTAATAAAATTGGCGGACGCTTATCTGGTTCAGCTAATGCTGAAAAAGCAGTGGTTTGGGGTCAAACTGAATTAGAAAAACTGGGCTTAGACAGTGTTTGGCTCCAAGAAGTTATGGTGCCAAAATGGATAAGAGGCGAAAAAGAGTCGGCTTATTTTCAAACTAATTCAGAAACACAAGCGCCTGTAAATGTTTGTGCGCTTGGTGGCTCTATCGCAACTCCAAGTTCAGGTCTGAAGGCAAAAGTTATCGAAGTACAAAATTTTGAAGAACTAACAACTTTAGGTAAAGAGAAAATTAAGGGTAAAATTGTATTTTTTAATCGCCCAATGCAGGCCGACTTAATTACCACCTTTTCAGCTTATGGTGGCTGTGTTAACCAACGTTATGCTGGCGCGATGGAAGCTGCTAAATTCCAAGCAGCAGGTGTTATTGTGCGTTCTATGAATTTACGATTAGACGATTTTCCACATACAGGAAGTATGAGTTATGGCGATTTACCAAACGACCAGCGCATTCCCTCTGCTGCAATAAGCACTAATGATGCAGAAAAACTATCTGATGCTTTAAAAAAAGATGAAAATTTGGAATTCTACTTCAAACAAAGCTGTGAACAATTAGAAGATGTAAAGTCATACAATGTTATTGGTGAAATCACAGGCAGTGAATTTCCAAACGAGTATATGATTGTTGGTGGTCATTTAGACTCATGGGATTTAGGCGATGGCTCACATGATGACGGTGCTGGAGTTGTTCAGTCTATGGATGTTTTAAGACTCCTAAAGGAAAGCGGCATAAAACCAAAACGAAGCATTCGTGTCGTTTTATTTATGAATGAAGAAAATGGCTTAAGAGGTGGAAATAAATATGCTGAAGAAGCAGAAAAAAACAAAGAAACCCACGTTTTTGCTTTAGAAAGTGATGCTGGCGGATTCACACCAAGAGGTTTTAATTTCGACTGTAGTGATGCCAATTTTGAACAGGTGTTAAGTTGGAAGCCCTTATTCAAACCTTATTTGATTCACTATTTTGAAAAAGGCGGCAGTGGCGCAGATGTTGGCCCTTTAAAAAATGACAGTAACGTTTTAGCGGGATTACGTCCAGATTCACAGCGTTATTTTGATTATCATCATGCCAGTAATGACACCTTTGATGCTGTTAACAAAAGAGAATTAGAATTAGGCGCAGCAACGATGACGAGTCTCGTCTATTTATTTGATAAATATGGAACAAACCCTTTAGTTAGCGCTAAAGAATTGAAAGATTAGTGAGCATCCTAGTCTGTAGTTTTTTTTTACAGCACTACTATTAATTTCAAAAGCCTTAAAATTAAGGTAGAAGAAACAGGTAGAAAGCCTACTTTAAAAGAATCATGGATTTCAAAAAAACGGCCATTTATTAATGCCTCTACTAAGGCGTTCTGACTTACAAAAAATTAAATTCAGCATGAGTTGTATAAAACATTCAATGAAAAATAGCATAACGGTATTCGCAATAATAGTCTCCTCTTTTATGTTCGCCCAAGAAACAGAAGAAACACTCCCTTATTATGAACTTCCCGAAGCATCAGAAAAATATACTGCTGGTACGGTAGCTGCCAGGCAGGTAGAAGCTTTGGGCTTTAGGTTCTATTGGGCAAGTGAAGGATTAACTGAAAAGGATTTAGGCTATAAACCAAATGACTCTGTAAGGACGTCTCTTGAAACCGTGCAACATATTTACGACCTATCCCTTATGATTGTTAATTCAACTTTAAAAAAATCAAATTCTAAAAATGAAAGAGCAGAAATGTCTTTTTCTGAATTAAGAAAACAAACCTTGCTGAATTTAAAGCAAGCCGCAGACATTTTAAAAGTCAGCGATAATATTTCAGAATATAAAATTATTTTTGGCACTAATGAAATTCCTTATTGGAATACTATTAATGGTCCAATTAGTGATGCTATTTGGCATTGCGGGCAATTAGCTTCATTTAGAAGAATAACTGGCAACCCGATTAACCCCAAAGTGAATCACTTTTCGGGGACCATTAGAAAATAATCTATCGTATTTGCGTTTTTTTTCTTGCCAACAGCTCTTTATCTGCTATAGTTTAATAAGACATAAAATCATTTTTCGATTTCACACTGACTCTTTTTTTTTGTTTATTGATAAAACATAGCATAGAAACCTATAAATTATTAATTAATGAAACCCATTTTACATCAAATCCACCCCATCCTGCCAGTACAAAATGTAGTAGAAGCACTTAGCTATTACGTAAAACAATTGGGTTTTATTATCGCATTTGCAGACGATAGTAAAAACCCAACTTATGCAGGTATTCGTCGTGATGGTATAGAAATTCATCTACAATGGTATGATGCAAAAGCATGGGATGTCGGGTTTAACAAACCAAGATTGCGCATCGTCACTGAGCATATTGAAAATCTATATAAGGAATACGAATATCAAGAAGTGTTCAGTGAGAATACTAAACTACAAGAAACCGAGTGGCAAACGCGAGAATTTACTGTTTCCGATTTGTATAACAACGAATTAACATTTTACCAAAATTTATAGTATTTTTTTATCTGTTTTTCTTGAATGCGTTCCGTATTCTTTTCTGTAAATTTTCACCAATATAATAAATAAACTCACAAGCAAGGGTCCAAATATTAAGCCTATAAAACCAAATAATGGCACGCCAATAATCACACCTATTAGTGTTATCAAAGGATGTACTTTATCTAATTTTTGAAGGACATAGAGTCTTATAATATTATCTGTTGAACCCACAATAACAAGACCATAAAGCAAAATTCCATAAGCCTGAAAATCATCCCCTGAGGATAAAGTGAGTACAAAAACAGGAAGAATACCTAGTAAGGTACCAATAAATGGTACCATAGAACCAATAGTGACTATTACAAACCAGAAAAACGGATCTTTTATTCCAAAAATAAAAAAACCAATTAATGAAATGACACCTTGTGCTAATGCAACTAGCGGAATACCCAGAGCATTCGCTCTTACCAAAGATTTTATTTCGCTACCTATTTCACTCATATTATCAGCAGCTAACGGGACATATTTTAAAAGGGATTCCTTCATGACCTTACTATTCGTGAGCATGTAATATAAAATAAAAGACATAACACCAACAGAAATAAAAAGATTAAAAGTACCACCTGCCAGACTCTCTAAATTTTTGCTTAGCCATCCTGTGATATTACTTGTATTTATTTGGGAACTCAAATCATAACCAACAAACTGCTCTACTTTTTCTAATTGACTTTTAATTGCTCTTATGACCTTTTCACTATTATCAACGAAGCCACTAATTTTGTTCCCTAGCATCAAAAGAATGCCCAAGACAGGAATAATAATAACTACAAAAGAAAATAGAAGTAAAAGAATAGCAGAAAGACTTGTATTATATTTTCTATTCTCAACCATTTTAAGCATCCATTTATGCAAAAGCACATACAATGTAACAGCTCCAAGGATGCCACCAAGATAAGGCAACATCTCTTTAAAGATAAGACTCCCTACCAGAAGGATAAGTGCGATTATGAAAATTTGGCGAATAAGAATTGATGATATTTTTTCCACTTGTATATTTTTTTAGCTGGTGGTTAAATTTACACCAAAATATAACCAATTAACAAAATTTAAAACTTAAAAAAAAACAACTTTTAAACCAATACGAATAGTATGAGTAGTTAATCCTAAACTGCAGTTATTGAAATGATTCAAACTAAGAGACATTGAAAAAAACTAGACACAAAAAAGCACTCATAAATAAAAATTCTTGAGTACTTTTAATAGGGAAAATGCAACTAGCTTAAGCCTTAACGCTTTTTTTCTTTGGTTTTAAATCTATTTCAATTTGATTTCTTAATATATCATCAAAAGTTTCACGCTTTCTAATTAAATGGGCTTCCCCATTATGCCACAGCACCTCAGCAGGGCGATAACGTGAATTATAATTACTAGCCATTGTAAAACTATACGCACCGGCATTTTTAAAGGCTAGAATATCACCTTCATTAATTTCAGCAATACGCCTATTATTAGCGAAGGTATCTGTTTCACAAATGTAACCTACAACACTGTAAAATCGTTCTCGCCCACTAGGATTTGATAGGTTTTCAATTTCATGCTGCGAGCCATATAGCATGGGTCTAATAAAATGATTAAACCCAGAATCTACTTGTGCAAAAACAGTAGAAGTAGTCTGTTTTACAACATTAACTTTAGCTAAAAATTGACCCGCTGCACTCACTAAAAACTTTCCTGGTTCAAATGCAATGGTTAAGTCTTTTCCGTATTCTTCACAAAATTCATTAAACCTTTTGGTTAACTTTTCGCCAAATTCTTCAATATTCGTTTCAATATCACCAGCCTTATATGGGACTTTAAAACCAGAACCAAAATCTATAAAATCAAGAGTTTTGAAGTTTTTGGCTGTTTCAAATAATATCTCGCTAGCATATAAAAAAACATCAATATCTAAAATATCACTTCCCGTATGCATATGAATACCATTGATATGCATTCTAGTATTCTCAACGATTCTCAGAATGTGAGGAATTTGGTGAATTGAAATCCCAAATTTACTATCAATATGTCCGACTGAAATATTCGTATTACCGCCGGCCATTACATGAGGATTGATTCTAATACACACTGGTATTTCGGGATGCTTTGTACCAAACTGTTCTAAAATGGACAGATTATCAATATTTATCTGACACCCTAATTTAGCAACGGTTTCAATTTCTTCTAGTGACACGCCATTAGGAGTGAAAATTATTTTTTCTGCTGGAAATCCTGCAGTCAAGCCCAATTTTACCTCTTGTATGGATACGGTGTCTAATCCCGCACCAAGAGTACGCATTAATTTTAAGATTGAAATGTTAGATAAAGCCTTAACTGCATAGTTGATTTTCACCTGTTTAACGTTACTAAACGCTGACATTAAACGCTTATATTGACCAGAAATCACTTCAGAATCATAGATATAAATGGGACTTCCAAAGTCTTTAGCTATTTTAAGTAATTGGTTGTGTTGCATAAATTATTTTTTACAAAGTTGCTTATATCCAAAGTACAAAAAAATAAATGACCTATAATTATACACATTTTAAACATTTTGTTAATTATTTAACAACGCATGTATCTATATTAGACGCTATTTTCACAATTAAATATTAGGGTAAGTTATTGTGATTATTTACTTTTGTGGCTCTAAAATTTTACAGATTACCTCTTTTGAGGCAATAGAAAAAATAAATCTATCAAAGATGAATTTACACGAATATCAAGGAAAAGAATTATTAAGCACATTTGGCGTACGTATACAACGCGGTATTGTTGCTAAAAATGCTGCCGAGGCGGTAACTGCTGCAAAGCGCTTAACTGCTGAAACTGGAACAGGATGGCATGTTATAAAAGCACAGGTTCATGCAGGTGGACGTGGAAAAGGTGGTGGTGTAAAGCTAGCTAAAAGTCTAGAAGAAGTTGAAAGTATTGCAGAACAAATTATAGGAATGGATTTAGTAACACCTCAAACTTCTGCCGAAGGGAAGCGTGTTCACCAGGTTTTAGTTGCTGAAGATGTATATTACCCTGGCGCTTCTGAGCCTACTGAATTTTACATGTCGGTTTTATTAAATCGTGGTACAGGACGTAATATGATTATGTATTCTACTGAAGGTGGTATGGATATTGAAACCGTAGCCGAAGAAACTCCTCACTTAATTTTTACTGAAGAAATAGATCCTGCGACGGGTATTTTGCCTTTTCAGGCGCGTCGTATTGCTTTTAATTTAGGATTATCTGGTGCTGCTTTTAAAGACATGACAAAATTTGTTACTGCTTTATATACCGCTTATGATAAGTCGGATGCCTCTTTATTTGAAATCAATCCGGTTTTAAAAACCAGTGATGATAAAATAATGGCAGTAGATGCAAAAGTAACACTAGATGATAATGCCTTATACAGACATAAAGACTTAGCCGAATTACGTGATTTACGTGAAGAAAGCCCAATAGAAGTTGAAGCTGGAGAGTTAGGCCTAAACTATGTAGACCTTGATGGAAACGTTGGTTGTATGGTTAACGGTGCTGGTTTAGCGATGGCTACGATGGATTTAATAAAGCAGGCAGGTGGAGAACCAGCAAACTTTTTAGATGTTGGTGGTACTGCAGATGCTAAACGTGTTGAAGCTGCTTTTAGAATTATTCTAAAAGACAAAGGCGTTAAAGCAATCTTAATTAATATTTTTGGTGGTATTGTACGTTGCGACCGTGTAGCACAAGGGGTTGTAGACGCCTATAAAAACATGGGAGACGCTATTAACGTTCCAATTATTGTTCGTCTGCAAGGTACTAACGCAGACATCGCTAAAGAACTCATTGATAACTCTGGATTAGATGTTATGAGTGCCACTGAATTTCAAGAAGCAGCAGATAAGGTACAAGCCGTATTAGCTTAAACAATGAACATATCATTCTGAGCCAAAGCGAAGAATCTAAATAAACTAAAAAGAGCAACTAATCGTTGCTCTTTTTTTTGCTTTTAGGTCTATTAAAACTCTTCTTATCATCAAACTTCTTAGGCTTTACTTTTTCAGGAATTTGCTTTTCTGGTGTTTCTCCTTTCTTTGGCATTGGACCTCGAAGATGAATAATTAGAGCATTCAAGAAGTTTCGTAAAATCTGATCTCCACACTCTACATAATTAGGGTGATCTTCTCTTCTAAAAAAAGCACTTAATTCTGTCTTGGTTATTCTAAAATCTACGAGTGCTAATATCTCAACTATGTCTGTATCTCGAAGCTTATGTGCTACTCTTAGCTTTTTAAAAATATCGTTATTTGTCATAATATAAGGTACTGAATATTAACTATTTAAATTCTTGTTTTTTATTTACAGCTGTCAAATTTTTGACAAAAAGCATTTAAATTCGGTGTAAAGCTACTCTTTTTTCGATAAGCGACGCGCTTTCGACGATTATTAATTAGGATTAATGCTTAATTTTACACCATCTAATTTAATCGTCTCACAGTATGCCAAATAGAGTAGAAAAGCTAAGTTTATTATCAGAGATGATAGCTTTTGCTAAAACAGACAAGGAGATCAAGAAAATTGAATATCATTTTCTTATAGGTGTCGCCAAACAATTGGAAGTTTCCCGTGAGGATTTCGATTATTTAATAGAGCATCCCATCAATTATGTAAATTTAAAATCTCATAGTGAGCGCATTGTACAATTTCATCGGTTAGTCCTTTTGATGCATATAGATAAAGAACGCACAAAAGCGGAAATTGTAAAGCTCTATAATTATGGATTAAGAATGGGGCTTAATCACGAATCGATTACAAAAGTATTGTATTTAATGGAAGGTTTTCCCAATATGATAGTGCCCGCAGATGTCTTAATCGATATTTTTAAGGTTCAGTACAATTAAGATTTTAAAATTTTAGCGATATCTGGTTTAAAGTAATTGGGTCCTTTTAATACCTTTCCATCGTTTCTGTAAATAGGCTCTCCATTTTCGCCTAACTTACTCATATTACTGCGCTGTATTTCATTAAACACTTCTTCTATTTTATGTTGCATGCCATGCTCTATAATAGTGCCACATAATATGTATAACATATCACCCAATGCATCTGCAACCTCAACCAGATCATTATTATTTGCGGCTTCGTAATACTCCTCGTTCTCTTCTTTCATTAAGTTGTACCGCAATGTATTCTTTGCTTTTCCTAAATGCGCCTTTGGCGCTTCTAAATGTCCTATTTTAAATGCTGTATGAAAAGCTTTTACTGCTTCTATTTTGTTTTTCATTGAAAATATATTTTTTTTCCGTGACAACGGAAACCTGTTTTTATTTAAATTTTTATAATTTTATTGTCCTAATACTAAAGCCTTGAGACTTGAGAAAAAAACAATGTTGTTTTTCTAATTAAATTACTTTCTTTAGCAACCAAGAAGGGGCACTCCTTTATTCCCATGCAATAAGATGCGAGCGTTTAGAAATATACATCAGTCTTTTTGTTTTTAATTGTTGAATAAATCTAACGCGCCACTCTCTCTAGAGGTATCCTCCATAAAACCCCATCACCAAGACCCATTTTTGTATCCAAAAAACTAGGTCTAATGTCAGTAATATAAATCTTCTCTAATTTATTTCTTTAGTTTTCAAATATAAAGATTCTAAATAATTTATTTGATAGGATTGTAGACAAAATAGGCAGGCGCACAAAAGTTGACTTCTGAAGAAATGGCTATTACACGGCCATCGTTTTGTTTTTCGAACTGCTTAAAAACCAAATTGTAACTGCAAGTGGCTCCAACCACATTCGTTTTATGCGTATTGTATTCTTTTTAAGATACTAAATCTGTTTTTTTTTCAACCAATACCAAAACTACAAATGACCAGGGCTACAGTTTTAACGCTACAGCTATAATTTCAAAAATCCTTTATGACGCTTTAATGTGCTGCACGTTATGCATGTAAACACCAATCCCTTCATAAAATACGCTTTTCTATTAGCAAGCATCTTGTCTTCTTCCTTTAATGGCAGTAGCATACCCGACTTTAATTAAGTATTTTATGACCGTTATTCCTATTCCAGAAGTGGCTCCATAAATTATGGCATTTGGCATTTTAGTAGTATTTTTGAAGTATTGAAACGTTGTCATTTTTATAAAAATTTAAAAGTAAATATATGTTTAGTACAGGACAATTAATATTCGCCATTTGTTTCGCTGTTGTATTTATTATAGCTATCATTTACACTTATAGAAAAGACTTAAAACTTCATAAGCAACATTATAAAGGCACTGTTTGGGTACTCTTAGCTTTTATTGGGTTTATAGCTTTAATAGCTGCTATTAAATTCTTCTTTAAATAGCTCTTTTTAAAATAGGTATTAAGTCTTGTATACTATTATTTTAGTAACTTTGATAAACTAATAAATACCTATAACCAAATGAAAGCCTTAAAATATATTTTCTTCCTTTTTCTTATTGTCATCATAGCCATAGCTATTTATATTGCTGTACAACCTAATGATTATAGCGTGACACGAACGAGAACAATAAAAGCACCTGCCGCTGTGATTTATGAAAATGTAAATGATTATAAAAATTGGGCCTCTTGGTCCTCTTGGTCAGAAAAAGATCCAAATATAAAAATTACACTTCCAGAGCATACAAGTGGACTAGAAGGGTCTTTTTCTTGGGAAGATGCTGATGGCGTGAGCACAATAAAAACCATAGAAGTAAACCCAAATAAAACAATAGAACAGGAAATACAAATTAATGATTACCCTAAGTCTAATGTGACCTGGAAATTCAATCCAAATGCAGATGGATCTACCGATGTCACCAGAACTATTTCTGGCGAAGATTTACCTTTTGGATTTAAACTATCAACCCTTTTAAATGGCTCAATGGAAGAGCAAATTGGTCCTGAATATGAGCATAGCTTAGAAAAACTAGATAGTGTTGTTCAAGTTGATATGAGAAAATACAGCATTATAGTAGATAAAACCCCAACGCAGCACAGTGGTGGTTTTTATGTCTACAATTCTACGGCAACTACTTTTGAAAATTTTCCATCTAAAATGGAAAAGATGCTTCCTGATGTTATGAATTATGCACAAAAAAACAACATCACTATAGCTGGCGCACCTTTTGTGCTCTATCACCAATGGGATGAAGCAAATAATGCCGTAATGTTTTCGTGCTGTATACCTACAGCATCTCGTGTAATTACTACTGGAAGTGATATTCTTACTGGTCAAATTGAGCCTTTTAAGGCCCTAAAAGTAACTTTAACTGGAGACTATGCTAATTTAAAAGAAGCCTGGGAAATGGGTATGGAAGCAATTAAAGAAAGTAGTTTAGAGCAAGATGAAGACGGACCAATGATTGAGGCCTATTTAAATACCCCAATGGAAACACCAAATCCAGCAAATCTTAAAACAGAGATTTATATTGCTGTAAAATAAATTTGTCAAAACAATTCTTAAACAAAAAGCAGTTCTAAATATAGAACTGCTTTTTTAATGAGATTATCTCAAATTAATTGTCATCATTTAGACAGCCTATTTTCTATAGTGTATACAAGAATGCAGGTATAGTAATACTACTTCCTCACATTTAAACCTGTATCCTTAATATAGGAGTCTTATAGCCCACCTACTCTATTTTAGGTTTTCGGTTTTCGCCAAAGTGATACTTCAAAAACAAAGCATTCACTAAATGTATTAATGAATTAGCGATGAAAAGTCAACTTTTAAAATGTTAAAATTGAAGTGGATATTCTAAGTTTTTTATAGAATACCATTAAAAAAAGAGATAATATTGTAACCTTAACTAGTCTTAAGTACGTATGAAAAACCTTTTATTGGTGTTCGTTGGTGGTGGATTTGGTAGTGTCCTTCGCTATCTTATTGGGAAATATTTAAATAGTACGGAAACAGGTATTCCGTATGGTACTTTTGCTGCTAATATTATAGGGAGCTTGTTAATTGGTGTTATTTTAGGAATGGCCTTAAAAAACAACGCCCTCACGCAAAGTCACACCCTGTTATTAGCCACTGGGTTCTGCGGTGGTTTTACAACTTTTTCTACCTTCGCTTACGAAAACCATGTGTTTTTAAAAGCTGGAGATTTTACAAGCTTTGCTATTTACACCATTGCAAGTTTTGTTGTTGGCTTTCTAGCTGTTTTTGCAGGTATGTATTTGGCTAAATAGAATTGCTTTAGTGCTTATCAAAAGCCTTAACTCCTGCATCAATTCTTGTTGCTAAATAATTAGCTCTTGGCACTATAGGACAAGAATACTTATAATTATACGCACAATAGGGATTGTATGCCGTATTAAAGTCTATAATTAGGCTATCATCTTTAGGAATTCTCAAATCAATATAACGCCCACCAGCATAACTTCCATCTCCATTGGTATCATCTAAAAATGGCAGAAAAAGATAGTCTTTGTATTCTTCCTGTTCTATTAATTCTTTTCCCTGATAAACATTTAGTTTATAAGTCACCTCTTTTATCTTAAAAGTTAAGACACCATAAATTCTTTCTAAAGACACTCTACTTGTTGTTGTTTTCATTTTAAAGTATTCGGTATTTGGTGTTCTTTCTAACTTCGCCTTGACTACAAAAGTAGAATCAAACTTAAAAAAATCGAGTCCTACAAAATCCTTTAAGTCTTTAGCCTTAAGAGGTGATTTAGTGGCATCTTTATATTCTGAATTTATCTCTCTTTGGAATTCTGTTTCTCCTAATAAAGGTTGTTTATCTTGAGCACAACTTAATAGTGACGCACACAGTAATAACAGACAGAAAATATTCTTCATTTTAGTTTTTATTAGATTCAAAAATACAACTTATACTAATTTAATCGTCTTCAACCCGTTTAAAAGTTACTTTCAAATTTTCTGGATACATGGTGAAGTCAAAGCGTTCTTTAATCTCATTTAGATTCGATGCTAATTTAAAATCGAAATGCTTACATAAAACAGAGATGAGGACTACCATTTCACTTTTAGCCAGAAACATGCCAGGGCAAAAGCGCGTACCTCCTCCAAAGACTCTCATCACATTTGGCGAGTGGTTTTTATGCATTGGGCATTCACTAACCAGCCAGCGCTCTGGAGAGAAAATATGAGCATTTGAGAAATAGTCTTCTTGAGTTTGTGGCACCTTATTTTGAAGAATAATATTTGTGCCTTTAGGAATAGATAGGTTGTTTATAACCACATCGGCATTCGACTCCATATACATTTGCGGTGTAGTAGGTTTTAGCCGCATGGTTTCTTGAGCGACTGCATCGGCATATTTTAAGAGTTCCAATTGCCTGTAATAACTAGGCACTTCGTCTTTTGGGTATACAGCATGCGCTTCCGCTCTAACTTTATTTACAATTTCTGGGTGTTGTACTAAATAATAAATCGCCCAGGATAGTGAATTTGAGGTGGTATCTTCTCCAGCCAACAGGAGCGTGAAAATATTTCCATAAATTTCGTCATCAGTAAACCTTGCATCTTTATTTTCTAAAAGTAAAGCTTCTAAAAAATGAGCGGGCGATTCGTTTAAGCCAGAGCTTGTTGCCATTTCACGTTTCGCAGTAGCGATACCTTCATAAATGATTTTTTCAATAGCCTTTAATGAACGATCTAGCAACCTATCCTTTTTACTCTTAAAAAACCGCCAAGTAGGTATAGGCGCAGTCAATCGTGCATTAATTATGGGGAAAATAACTTCAAGATGTTCTTGAAAGCCATTGGACTGATTATTTATCGTGTCTAATTTGAGTCCGAAAGCAATTTCAGTAGTAATATCAATAGTAAATGCCATAAACTCCTTTTGAACATCTACGACATTTTCCTTTACCGCATGCTCTTTAAATTTCGCAAGAATGTTTCTTGTTTTATCTTGAATAATGGGATAAAACGATTTTACATTTTTCACATTCAAAGCTTCAGCTATTGGTTTTCTATGACGTTTCCACCGGTCACCTTCAGCATTAAAAACACCGTCTATTCCAATTTCTCTTAGCACTTCATCTATTTTAGAATAACGTATAAATGTCTCTGGTCTTTGTCTCAAGATCTTATTATTAATCTCTGGATTGGCAGAGACTATAAATTCCTTTCCTACAAAATGTATTTTAAACAAATCACCAGATTCTTCAACCCAACGCTCTAATACTTGATGTTTATTATAGGTGTTAAACTGAGGCAAATGCCCTAATAAAAATGCCCTTTTTGGAGATTTTAAATCCTTAATTGTAATTGGTTTTTGGTCTAACATAAATAGCTGATATTGAACTTTTAGAGCTGCCTTATTTTTATTTAACTAAAAATATTCGCTTTCAAAAACACAAGTTAAAACTTTTTTTGTTTAGCTTTGGGACATCAAAAGGAAAAACATGAATTCAGTCATTAAAAATTATAAGCAAAAAACCACTTGTAGAGTTACAAGATGGACTTCTTATATTCTATGATGATCTAAAATATCAACTAATACAATATTAAAAAGTCCAACTTCGTAGTTGGACTTTTTACATTTATATAACCAACCAGACCATTACCGCTATTGCGGAAACCTTATGAAAAAATTATTTAATAACTATATTGATGCTTTTGACGGCTTATCAAAAGAAATATGGTGGCTCGCACTAATTACTTTAATAAATCGTGCGGGTACGATGGTTATTCCGTTTTTATCGATTTACTTAACTGAAGATTTAGATATTTCTATGTCAAATGTTGGCTGGATCATGACTTGTTTTGGTGTTGGCTCATTAATTGGTACCTGGCTTGGTGGAAAACTAACAGATAGTGTTGGCTACTATAAAATCATGGTCTTTAGTTTACTTGCTACTGGCTTTCTATTTATTGGCTTACAGTACTTAACAACCTTTAAATCGCTTTGTATTGGTGTTTTTTTAACCATGTGTGTTGCCGATATGTTTCGGCCTGCATCTTTTGTTGCTATGAGTGCTTATAGTAAACCCGAAAACAAAACACGAAGCGTGACACTCATTCGTTTAGCTATAAACCTTGGTTTTTCAGCTGGACCTGCTATTGGCGGCTTAATTATCACGCACTTAAGTTACGCCGGATTATTTTGGGTTGATGGTATTACTTGTCTGATGGCTACTCTTGTTTTATTTTTTGTATTAAATCCCAAAAAAGCAAAAATACAAGATGCTTTTATTGCCATAAATCCAGAATCGGCATACAAAGACAAACCCTTTTTAATCTTTTTTGTGGCTATGATTCTATTTGCGATTGTATTTTTTCAATACTTTTCTGTAATGCCTATTTATTATCGAGAAGCACACCAATTAAGCGAGTTGCAAGTAGGGCTTATTCTAGGTGGAAATGGACTCTTTATTTTTCTGTTTGAAATGCCTTTAATTAAATGGCTGGAGAAAACAAAATACACAAAAATTGGTCTTATTTTATTCGGAGCCTTATTAACAGGTTTGAGTTTATTAGTACTCAACCTAACGCCCTGGTCTGGTATTTTAATTATTGGTATGTTATTAATGACAATAGGAGAAATGATTGCTTTTCCTTTCGCAAATGGGTTTGCAATAGATAGAGCAAAACGCGGCAAACAAGGTGAGTTTATGGCGATGTATGCGATGGCTTTTTCTGTGGGTAGTATTTTTGGCCATAATATTGGTTTGCAATTAGCCGAAAACTTAGGCTTTGATAATACCTGGACAATTATGACGGTGCTTGCTGGTTTATGTGTTTTATTACTATTTAGTTTAAAATTATATATGAATAAAAATAGTCTTTAGATGACTTTGACTTAAGTTATACCAATAGTAAACACGATCAAAGCAGTTGCCTTTTATGTTTTACTAAGTTTGACAGTTAGTATTGATGCTTTAGCAAAACAGGCGCGTTTTTAATGGCCAGATATGAACATCACATGTTCACTTCATGAAATTGAAAACTCATGTTCATCCAACTATTAGATACTAATTAAAATAAGTATCTTAACTTTTTAAAAAATAAAAATTGAAACAGAATAAAGATATCATTATTATTGGAGCAGGACCTATTGGTATTACTTGTGCCTTAGAATGCGAGAAAAGACAATGGGATTACAAGGTTTTAGAAAAAGGAGCACTTACCAACTCACTATTCAATTACCCTAGAAACATGACCTTCTTTTCAACTTCTGAAAAATTAGAGATTGACGCCATTCCTTTTATTAGTAATCAGCCAAAACCCACTAGAAACGAAGCCTTAGAATATTATAGGCGTGTGGTTACCTCTAATGCTCTGAACATATCATTATACGAAAATGTAAAAAAAATCGATAAAAAGGAAAACCACTTTCATATTAAAACAAACAAAATAGAATATACCTCTAAATATGTCATTATTGCCACTGGTTTTTACGACATCCCTAATTTATTAAATATTCCTGGAGAACTGCTTCCAAAAGTAACACACTATTATAAAGAAGCACACAACTACGCCTTGCAAGATGTGGTTGTCGTTGGTGCGAGTAATTCGGCAGTAGACGCCGCTTTGGAAATATGGCGTAAAGGCGGAAAAGTAACTATGGTAATTAGAGGAAAACAAATTGGTGAGCGCGTTAAATATTGGGTACGACCAGATATCATTAACCGTATTAAAGAAGGAAGTATAACTGCCTTTTTTGATTCTGAAATCAGCGAAATACATGCTGATAGTGTCGTGATTAAAACCAACACTAAAAAAATCACACTTTCAAACGATTACGTCATTGCGCTTACAGGATATCTTCCGGATTTCGATTTATTACAACATTGTGGTATTAAGCTCTCTAAGGATAACAAAAGAATTCCTGAATACACTCCAGAAACAATGGAATCCAATATCAATGGCTTATACCTTGCCGGTGTTATTTGCGGAGGCCAAGAAACACACAAATGGTTTATTGAAAACTCTAGAATACACGCAAAAAAAATTGCTCAAGCTATAGCCAATAGGCTTTAAAACCTTGTTCACAAAACATAAGCTCCTAAATTCTTCTGTATTTTTTAACCTAAATACTATAGTATCATTTAAAACTCATGGAAATTTATTTTTAAGAATACTTCTCCTTATTAGTCTATTTTACTGGCAGCATTTGGATTGAAGTCTCTTGCTTTAAGATACCTCCTCTTTAATTTAATACAGAAAACTCAATGTTAGAATCATTAAACACCGTATGTGTCTGATTTTTAAAGTCACTTTCTTTGGCTTTATAAATATTGGGTACAAATGTTTGTGGATTCAAATCAATTAGTGGAAACCAGGTGCTCTGCACTTGTACTTGCAATTTGTGCCCTGCTTTAATGGTATGAAACACATCTTGCAACTTAATGGTTACCTCCGTTTTCTTATTTGGTACAAACGGTTCTGGCTTTTCAAAACTATTTCTAAAACGCCCTCGCATGACTTCACTACGTACCATCATATGATAATTACTTAGCTTTAAATGATCTTGCATCCCATCTTCTTGTTCTTCAATAGCTGAAGGATGTACATCAATGATTTTTACAATCCAATCCGCAGCTGTTCCTGTGGTTGCCACATTTAAATGGGCCAAAATATCTCCAGCTAAAGTCATATCTTTTTCTAACACATTGGTTTCAAAAACCAGTACATCTGGACGTCTTGCAGCAAAGCGCTGATCGTCTGTCATGTATTTCCTAGGTGTAAAAACCGTTTTTATATCTTCAGAATAAGGTACAGGACGTTTTAAGTCACTCACAAAAACTTCTTTTGTAGCTCCGTTTTTAGAAAAGGCTAGTTCCTGATTCGCATTTAAATACATTTTTTGTTTTGAAATCGCTCTTGGTGGCCAAGCTTCAAAACTACGCCATGTTTTTTTTCCTGAATCGAATACGTACGCTTCTGGTAATCCTGAATTTTGACTACCATCGCCTTTTAAAAAGTGATTAAAAAATTTAGTCTCCACATCCCTTTGGAATTTTAATGAAATCGAATCTCCAAAAAAGTAATTCCCAACATAATTTTTAACATCGGTTTTTGCCCAACGTCCATGATCCCAAGGCCCAAATACAATGGTATTATAATTATCTGGGTTATTTTTTTCAATGGTTTTATACGTTTCCAAAGGGCCATATAAATCTTCCGCATCATAAAACCCGCCAACTATCATAGTCGCAACAGATGATTTTATATTTTTTAAATGCTGGATTAATCCTTTCGGTTTCCAAACACTATCATAGTTTGGGTGATTTATTATTTCTTTCCAGAACACGTCGTCAATTTTATCAGATTTTGAAACAGATACATCGTCTGGTTTTTCGTACTGAAAATAGCTGTTTAAATTGCTTAAAGGACCTGCATCTAAAAAAAATTGGTATTGATCTTCGGTCCCTAAATCTGGTGATTTATACCAGACAGAATCTGTGGGTTTATTTTTCTCCGTTCCAAATAGTGATATTACTTTAAAATAACTCAATAAAAAAGCGCCGTTATGATGAAAGTCATCAAAAAAGAAATCGCCAATACACGCTTGAGGCGAAGCTGCTTTTAAGGCTGGGTGGGCATCTATTGTGGAATAGGTTGAATAAAACCCGGGATAACTAATGCCCCAGGTACCAACACGCCCATTATTATTTTCAACATTATTAATCAACCATTCTATGGTATCATAAGTGTCTGACGACTCATCAATATCCTTATCCCCTTTTTTATTCGGAATGTAAGCGCGCATATTATCGTAAACACCTTCACTCAACCAACGGCCACGCACATCTTGGTAAACGATAATGTTACCTTCTTTCATTAAGTGACTATTGGGCCCAATGTTTTCCATAAATTCATTCTCGCCATAGGGCTGACTGCTGTATGGCGTTCGCATCATTAAAATAGGATACGTTTCACTGGTGTCTTTAGGAGAATAAATAGTAGTATGCAACTTAATCCCATCACGCATTGTTATTGCGACTTCCTGCTTCCTGTAGTGATCTTGAACATAAGTTTCTTTTTCTTCTGTTTCTGTTTTTATGTCTGAAGTTTCAACTTTTTTGTCTTTTTTGCAAGCAGTTAAAAGCAATATTAAAATGAAGGCGTACTTAAAAAGGTTTTTCATGAGTAGAATTAATTGTTTATGACGGACTAAATTTACAAAAACAATTGTCTATTTCCTTCTTATGAAAAAAATCGTTGTGTTTTTTTATAGTGCGATAGTTTTAAGCTTAGTAAGCTACTCCCGAATACGTTAAAAAAAACGAAGCATATAGCTCTTAATCGCAAGGATTGATATGGAAGACCAGTGGGAACAATTGCCTGTTTTTATATCAGCGGAAGTCATTTACGAAATGGTAGAACATTTAGTAAAATTATTTAAAATACAGCTATTGATTTAGAGGCTGCTATCTTTTTTAATTCAAGTGCTTTGTTGAGATAATTAAAATTAGTACTTAGATCTCTTAAATCATTTTAATCTAAGGATAATACGAAAGCCTTTTAAGGCTTTTTTATTGCTTTATTTTTAACTACATGAGACAATACAATTTGTGTTTTTGTTTCGCCGTAAACTATTAATTGGTCTATAAAATTTTCTAAATGTTTTTGGTTTTTTAATACCACTTCCATAACGATATTTTCGTTTCCTGTAATGCGATAGCAGTTAACCACTTCATCATAGGTTTTTACTTTTTCTAAAAAAGGTTTTAGTTTGCCCATAAAAGCCCTTAAGGTAATTAGTGCTTTTAGTTGATAACCAGCTTCAAAAGACGAAATTGTAGTATGGTAATTCTCTATCACCCCTAAATCTTCCATCTTTTTTATACGTTCGGAAACTGCAGGCGAACTTACACCTACTTTACGTCCAATTTCTGTATTAGACATCCTCGCATTTTCCTGTAAACAGCTTAAAATCTTCCAGTTAAGTGCATCTATGTTCATTTAAAATAAAATCAGTTTAAAAAAATCAAAATCTAAAGCAAATATACATATTTACTTTAAAACTTAAAGAAGAAGCTCGTTTCTTGTCATTACTTTTGGTTAAAACCTAAAATAAAATGTCTGCAAATATGTCTTCGCCTTTTTCTGAATTGCCTATCTACAAAAAGGCTATGGAAATTTTTGTGCTATCACGAAGCATTTGCACGTATTTGAATCAAGATCTAGCCTATTTAAAATCTGATGGATCTGAAGATGAACATATTTATTTTTCGGGAGATATTGTCCAACAGTCAGTCTCTTTGGCACCTGAAATTCTTAGGGCAGTATCTGAACATTGCTACCATAAGAAACAAAAACACATTGCTACTTTAGAACGCTTAACCAATGCCTTACATCGTAATTGTAACCGTTTGGAAAAATCTAAAAGTAATGGAAGAGATTATTTCCCTATTTTAAGAAAAGAGCTTAATAAATTCAATAGAATAAAGCGGAATTGGGTATTGACGCTCTAATTAAAGTCAGGTTTCAAAAAATAGACATAAGATCCTAATAAACAGTTGTAACATATTCAAATTAAGTCTAGAGATTATTCTTCATATTTACTTTTGGGCAAGTAGTAATGCCAATTTTTTTTATAAACTTTTATTTTAGTCTGAGTTAAGAATTTATTACTCTTACCATTCAATGACTTAAAAAAAGGCTAATAAAACGTGATCTCTTTTGAATTATTTGAGTTTTAAAAAAATCCCCTAGAATAAAAAAAGCAAAACCATAATTGGTTTTGCTTTTTTTATTAATAGTAGCTGTTCTTAATTACCTACCTACTATATTATTAATATCATTCATTACACTAATATGTCTAAAATCTGGAGTATATTTCAACTTTGGATTTATGAAAAAATCATCAATTTTATCATCTGTAACTCTCACATTATGCATTGAATAATTATAATTCTCTACTGGTAAATCATGTATTTCATTATCGAAATTGAGACTAAAATCATTCTTACAATGACTTATTCTAACGTCCTTTAATTTCACAAATTCTTCGAGCTCCTCTAAAATAAATATATCATTAACGACTATAAAATCTCTAAAGCCATATATATTGCCATTAATAAGATTTAAATAACTGTCTTTTTCTAGATAAATAGCCTCCTTAACTAAGCCTTGATCATTATCCTGCATGTTAACCAAAGTTAAATTATTTGCTTTTACGTTCGTTTTATTTTTTGAAGGATCAAAATTTTTAATTTGATCATAACTATCAATCTCAATAGCTCTAGGTGAGTCGTTTCCTGAAGCATATGGACTTCTAATAGCGAGACTATTATTTATGATCGATTGAGTTCCTTTAGTGAAATCAAAATCATCATCTGTAGCTTTGTATGACACTAAGTTGTTCACTTTTATATTACCACCATAAAACTCAAAAGAATCATCACCGGCATGACTCACCTGAATATTTTCTATAATTGTTTTATTTCCAACACCTGCAAATAGAATACCGCTTAATTTTTTATCTGAACTCATACTTCGTCCGCTATATTCTATTCTTACATACTTTAGAATGCCAGATGAACTCTCTGCATTTTCGCCACCGTAAATCGAAAATTTTGATTGTAAACCAAGATCCACCCCACCAACACCTCCAAAAGTATTAATTGGCGCATCACCCAAAAGTATTATGCCTCCCCAATCTCCTGGCTTCTTAAGGGAACGTTCCTTATCGGATGTAAAGACAATAGGGTTTAAATGTGTTCCTTCAGAAATTATTTTTGCGCCTTTAGTAATTACCAATGTTCCAGAGGTCTCATAGTCGCCTCTTATCACTGTTCCTGGCTCTATTGTTAAGGTCGCATTATTTGTTACATAAACAATACCTTTTAATAAATAAGTATGTCTATTTGACAATGTCGTATTGTCCGTAATTAATCCCAGGAGTATTTTATCGGCTTTTTTATATTCTTCCTTTGCGGGATTAAAATTAGTCCAATTTTCAAGCCAGTTTGCTTCTTCTAAAATTTCTGAACCCGTTTGACCGTAGCTAATTAAGCTAAGTAGGCCTGTGACTAGTAATAAAACGCTTTTTTTCATGATTGATATTTTTTTAAGGGATTATATTTTAAGTAGGTCTATGTTTGTTTACTATTATTTTATACAAATCTGTGTTTATATTATTATAATTCATCACTACTAAATAGTTATTAAATAACACAAGTTGTCTTGTCCATTTAATAATTTAAATAGTAATAAAGTTGTAATTAATAGCGAGTTTTTTGGTGTAGTATAATTAATAATACACCTTTAGGAACAGTAAATTGACTTTAATGACGAAGGTTTGATATAAGAGCATTTTTATTAATTTGTGCGCTTATATTATTTAAAATAAGAATGTTGTAGATTGTTTATTCTTTTTTTAAACTAATATCATTATTCTATTTACTCTCAAATTTTAATAAATGAAATCTTATTTTTTTTACTTGTTATTCACGAATTAGATAGCACTAATTACTTGTAACAAACAAAAAAAAAAATGACATCATACTTTTATGGAGTAAAGGGATAACAAAAATGAATTCTTGGGGCTGTAATAAGTAGGATTAATCATTGTGATAAGGGTTTTAAATTGTGATTTAGGGTTTTAACTTATATAAAGATACATAATAATATTTATTTTAGGCTTTTTTTTTAAAAATAAATTCGCTTTTATGTTAAAACACCATAAATAATGTAAAAAAACTAAATATAAAAAAGTTTAAATGACCTAATATTCAATTACAGCTTCTCTAAGTTTAACTTCACGCTATACATTAAATTAATTACCAAGCATTCTAAATGTTTTCATTTTTTCAAAAATTACAGCCCTAACACTATTTTTATTACTCGTATATTCTGTATAATAATTTTTCTGATTCGTAAGTTCTACCTTTCTGAAAAAAGTTTTAGTAAACCAATAAGCATTCCCAAATTGTTAAGCCACTTCTATTTTAGCTATCAAAAAAGTTATGATTTTGTAGCATACTTAGATATTTCATTTTTAGTCATTTTGAAACGGCTACCGATGGAGGTCTTACTTATCTTTAAATTATAATATTAGATTCCCATGCTTGTATTGTGGATTGTTTAAAACCTTCTATTTAACAAGTGATAGTAATCATTTAAATATTAAAGAAAACCAGATGTATTGAATTAATATATAGATGATTACCGGTTTATATCTATTTCACACATTTTATATTATGATGTAAACCAAAGCGCTTTAAAACATGTTCTATAATACAAACTCTATTTTATAAGATCCCAAAATCAATTTGGGATAAGCGATTCGCACACTTTTTGCAAAAAAGCAAAAAGTGGCTCTCTGCTTACATATTTCTCCTATACTGTCCGCCAACCTCAAATAAGGATGCTGTAATTTCTCCTAAAGAGCACACTTTACAAACTTCCATTAACGCCTCAAAGATGTTTTCATTATTGACAGCTCTTTGCTGAAGGTTTTTTAACAAGGCGTTTGTGTCATTTGCCTTATGTAAATTCTGCAGTGTTCTAATTTGAAATTCTTTTTCTTCCTCGGTAGCACGAATTACTTCCTTAGGGATTACCGTTGGCGATCCTTTTGAACTCAAGAAGGTATTCACACCAATAATTGGGAATTCGCCATTATGCTTTAGAGTTTCATAATACAGGCTTTCTTCTTGTATTTTAGACCTTTGATACATGGTTTCCATAGCCCCTAAAACACCACCTCTTTCTGTTATTCTATCAAATTCCAATAATACTGCTTCTTCTACTAAATCGGTTAATTCTTCGATAATAAAAGAGCCCTGAATTGGATTTTCATTTTTAGCTAATCCTAATTCTTTGTTGATGATTAATTGAATGGCCATGGCTCGACGCACAGATTCTTCTGTAGGTGTTGTAATCGCTTCATCATAAGCATTAGTATGTAACGAGTTGCAGTTGTCGTAAATGGCATACAAGGCTTGTAATGTTGTACGAATGTCATTAAAATCAATTTCCTGTGCATGCAAACTACGTCCAGAGGTTTGAATGTGATACTTTAGCATCTGCGCTCTTGCATTCGCCCCATATTTGTGTTTCATCGCTTTTGCCCAGATCTTACGAGCCACACGACCAATAACCGCATATTCTGGATCGATTCCGTTAGAGAAAAAGAACGATAAATTTGGACCAAATTTATTAATGTCCATACCACGACTTAAATAATACTCTACATAAGTAAATCCGTTAGACAAGGTTAGCGCTAGCTGAGTAATGGGATTAGCACCTGCTTCTGCAATATGGTATCCAGAAATAGAGACTGAATAAAAGTTACGTACATCATTTTCAATAAAATACTCCTGTACATCACCCATTAATCTTAAGGCAAATTCAGTAGAAAAAATACAGGTGTTTTGTGCTTGATCTTCCTTTAAAATATCTGCCTGTACGGTACCACGAACTTGGGCTATAGTATTCTTTTTAATTTCAGCATATACCTCTTTAGGTAATACTAGATCTCCAGTAACTCCCAATAACATTAAGCCCAAACCGTCATTACTTTCTGGCAGATCTCCTTTATATTTTGGACGCTCCTGTCCTTTATAAAGTTTTGCTATTTTAGCTTCTACTTCATTTTCTAGTTCGTTTTCTTTAATATAAAGCTCACATTGTTGATCGATAGCAGCATTCATAAAAAAGCCTAATAACATTGGTGCCGGACCATTAATAGTCATACTTACCGACGTTAATACGTGTGCTAAGTTAAATCCGGAATACAGTTTTTTAGCATCGTCTAAACAGCAAATAGAGACCCCTGCATTTCCTATTTTTCCGTAAATATCTGGTCTGTAATCTGGATCATTTCCGTATAATGTGACACTATCGAATGCCGTAGATAAACGTTTCGCTGGCAAGCCTGCACTCACATAGTGAAAACGACGGTTTGTACGTTCTGGCCCACCTTCACCTGCAAACATACGTGCTGGATCTTCACCTGTTCTTTTAAAAGGATATAATCCTGAAGTATATGGAAATTCTCCTGGCACATTCTCCTGTAGACACCATTTTAAAATGTCTCCCCAAGCTTCATACTTTGGTAGTGCTACCTTAGGAATATCTGTTTGAGAGAGTGATTTTGTATGGGTTTCAATTTTAATTTCCTTATCTCTAACTTTAAACGAGTAAATCGGGTTTTTATATTTATTTACTTTTTCATCCCAACCCGTAATCACTTCCCAGTTGTAGGGATCTAAGTTTAGTTTTACACGATCGAACTCACCCACTAAAAGTTTAATAAAATCTTTATTCTCATCCTTGGTTTGTTGCAAGATCCAATCACTGTCTAATCCATGTTTATCAAGAAGAGATTGCTTCGCTTCGCTCGAAATAACATTAAGTACAGATTCTATTGTTTTATAAATTCCGAAGAGTTTTTGAGCCACTTCAACTTGTGACATTGCTGTTTTATCATACGCTCGATTACTCTCTGCAATTTCAGACAAATAACGTGTTCTACTTGGTGGAATCACAAAAATCTTTTCGCTCATTTCCTTAGAAATTTCGAAAGTCGATTTTAAGTCACTATCCGTTTTCTCCACCAATTTGTCCATAATGGCTTTATACAGCGTATTCATCCCTGGATCATTAAATTGAGAAGCAATAGTACCATAAACAGGTAACTCTTCTTGAGGTATGTCCCATAAATTATTGTTACGCATGAATTGTTTTTTCACATCGCGCAACGCATCTAAAGCACCACGCTTGTCGAATTTATTAATCGCGACTAAATCTGCAAAATCAAGCATGTCTATTTTTTCCAGTTGGGTTGCTGCACCAAATTCTGGAGTCATAACATAAAGCGACACATCACTATGTTCAATAATTTCGGTATCACTTTGCCCAATACCGGAAGTTTCTAAAATGATTATATCATACTCAGCCGCTTTTAGCACTTCAACCGCTTCGTTTACATATTTTGATAAGGCTAGGTTAGATTGGCGTGTTGCTAAACTGCGCATGTAAACCCGTGGTGAATTAATAGCATTCATACGAATACGATCGCCTAATAAAGCCCCACCTGTTTTACGTTTTGAAGGATCGACAGAGACTAAACCTATGGTTTTCTCTGGAAAATCGAATAAAAAACGACGCACCAATTCATCTACTAATGATGATTTACCAGACCCACCTGTTCCAGTAATTCCTAAGACTGGTGTTTTAGAATTCTTATTTTTAGCGTGAATTTTTGCTAAAGTCTCTTTCGCTACTTCCGGAAAGTTCTCTGCTGAAGAAATAATTCTAGCAATGGCTTTTGGGTTTTTTGATGGTAACGCATCTATTTCACCATTTAACTTATCGCCAACAGCAAAATCTGCTTGTTCTACTAAGTCATTAATCATGCCTTGTAGTCCCATTTCACGACCATCATCTGGCGAATAAATTCGCGAAATGCCATACGCCATTAGTTCCTCAATTTCTGAAGGCAAGATAACACCGCCTCCGCCACCAAAGATTTTAATATGTTCTGCGCCACGTTCTTTAAGCAAATCGTACATATACTTAAAATACTCATTGTGACCGCCTTGATAAGAAGTTAAACAAATGGCATTAGCATCTTCCTGAATGGCAGTATTTACAACCTCATCTACACTACGGTCATGACCTAAATGAATCACTTCCACTCCTGTAGATTGGATAATACGGCGCATAATATTTATTGAGGCATCATGCCCATCAAACAAGGCTGCTGCTGTTACAATTCTAACTTTATGTTTTGGCTTATAAGGTGTTGCTTGTTTCATTCTTAAAATGTGGTCTTTTTTGAGCTTGCAATTTAAGGAATATTCAAAAATTAAGCGTATTTATCTTAAATTATCTAAAAGTTTAAACACTTAAAAATTTGCTAAGCATTTAGTTTAACTTAGTGTACGTTAATACTCGTGAAATTAAGTGTCGTTCAAATGGCTTACATTTAACGCTAAACTACTAATAGCAACATGAAATAGCCTCGGTTGTGGAATTGAAAAGAATATTAATTAAAAGACTTCGTTTGCACGGAAAGTACACATGAAAAAAATCACCTTACTAATACATTGCAACGATCAAGCTGGAATTATAGCTGCAGTCACAAACTTTATTGCTAGTAGTGACGGAAATATTATCTACATCGATCAGCACGTGGACAGAGAACAGAATATTTTCTTTATGCGTTTAGAGAGTGAATTTAGTTCATTTTCTATGGACGCTTTTAAAGCTAATTTTAAAAGTAAATTAGCCGAAAAGTTTAATATGAAATGGCGCATATATGATATTGATTACAAACCAAAAATGGCTTTATTTGTTTCAAAATACGACCATTGTTTGTATGATATTCTAGGACGTTATAATTCTGGTGAGCTGTATGCTGAAATACCTTTTATTATTAGTAATCATAATGATTTAAAACATATTGCAGAGCGTTTTAACATTCCATTTTATCATATTCCGGTAAGCAAAGACACAAAATTTGAGGCGGAAGCACAACAGCTCAAGCTTTGCGAAGAACAGGGGATAGATTTTATTGTTTTAGCCCGTTACATGCAAATTGTATCAGCCAAAGTGATTAGCAAATTTCCAAACAAAGTGATTAACATTCATCATTCTTTTTTACCTGCTTTTGTTGGCGCAAAACCTTACCACTCGGCTTATAAACGCGGTGTGAAAATTATTGGAGCAACAAGTCATTACGTCACTGAAGAACTTGATGCTGGACCAATAATAGAGCAAGATGTGGCAAGAGTTTCGCATACGCATGCTATTGAGGATCTAATTGCCAAAGGCCGAGATCTAGAAAAGATTGTACTCTCCAATGCCATAAAACTACATATTGCCAGAAAAGTGATGGTTTTTAATAATAAAACGGTAATTTTCTCATGATGCATTGCTGCGATAGCGATAGCAATCCTTCGACTTTACTCAGAGCAGGCTTATCCTTTTTTTATGTGCACTTATACACAAAAAAGATATAGTAGATAGCACGGTTTTTTTATATAAAAAAAACGCGACCAAATTATCACTATCTTACACCTCAAAATGTCCCATTTAAAAATATACACTATGAAAAAAATCTTACTAATTCTTACTGTTTTTACGTTCACTGCTTGTGCAGAGTTACAAGAGGTTGTTAACCAATTACCGCAAGGTGGCGGTGTTTCTCAATTTGATATTGCCAATGGGTTACGACAGGCATTAGACTTAGGCATCGATAAAGAAGTAAGTAAATTGACCTTAGAAGATGGATTTTATAAAAATGAACTGGTTAAAATTCTATTACCTCAAGAATTACAAAAAGTAGATAAAGCACTTCGTGACATCGGTTTAGGAAGCTTAGCTGACGAAGGTTTAAAAGCCTTAAATCGCGCTGCCGAAGATGCGGTAAGTGAAGCAACGCCTATTTTTATTGATGCTGTAAAAGGCATCACTTTTTATGATGCGAAGACCATTTTATTAGGAAATAACGATGCTGCAACACAGTATCTGAGTAACAGAACTCAAACGGCATTATACGATAAATTCAATCCTGTAATTAAAACCAGCTTTGCTAAAGTTGGTGCAGATCAAATTTGGGAGAACTTAATTAATAGATATAATGCAATCCCCTTTACGACTAATGTAAACCCTGACTTAACCGATTATGTAACTAATGAAGCCTTAAAAGGGGTTTTTACGATGATTGCTGTTGAGGAGTTACAAATTAGAGAACGGGTAAGTGCTCGAACTACCGATTTACTACGAAAAGTATTTGCTTTACAGGATTAATGAGACTAGATGGAGTTAGGCTTTAATATATTGATTTAGGGATCTATATCTTTTTATACCAGCCGTCAAAAACAACAGTGCTGTCTTTTCCGTTGGTAATGGTTTCCCAAAGTTGGCGTACAGAACCATCGGTGTTTAACGTCCAGGTAATACGATGAATAAAGGAGTCTCCCTTTTTATTTCTAGCTTCATCGGTTTGTAAGATCATTTGATTCCCAGTTCTATTGCCTTTTAGTTTTAAACTTTCACCTTGGTTATCAATCCAGAGTTGCTCCCACTGTTTTGTTTTATAATTGTAAAAATTAGTACTGGTTCCCGTATAATTACCTGTTGCGCTTGTCCAGTTTTCACTTAAAGCACAATTGTTTTGAACTTTCTCTATTCTATTTCTCCCTAATGTTGTACCATTAGAATTGGTTACCTCCCAAGTGCCAATCCAAAAATCGAACGCGGCATGTTGCTCTGTGCAGCAATTACACGATTTCTGAGCAGATATAGTACTAAAAATGAATAGTGTAAAACACAATACAATAAACTTCATAACAATTGGTCTTTAATTAAAGTTACACAAATTATATGATTAAATGCTAATACTAGCATAACATTAAAAATCCATCGTTACTGTAATTTTGCAAATCAAGTCGTTTTCTCACATTACTTGATTTAGTTTATGACAGTCTAAAAACCAATCTTTAAATAC
This sequence comes from Lacinutrix sp. Hel_I_90, assembly GCF_000934685.1. Classification (NCBI taxonomy): domain Bacteria; kingdom Pseudomonadati; phylum Bacteroidota; class Flavobacteriia; order Flavobacteriales; family Flavobacteriaceae; genus Lacinutrix; species Lacinutrix sp. Hel_I_90. Next base: position 1,322,518 of record NZ_JYNQ01000001.1, read on the forward strand.
TTAAAGGCTGGTTTTTTTTATTGAAAAAAGCACAATTGAAGTTAAAAAAGCAAAAATTAACATTTTTATGGTTGTAATTATTAATATTTAATGTACATTTAAAAGACTTAAAACCAGCACGATGAGTCGGAAAGAGCTTTTACAAAACCACCAACAAAAACTCAACAGACGTTACAAACAATTAGTTGAGCAGGCCTATAATTTGAGCCAGACAGATCATGCACTTAGTGACGATTCTGAGTTTAAAGCAATGAAATTACTTCACAAATTAAATCAGATAAAATTTTTATCCCGAGACAACAACTCACAACCTATCTCTTAGTGTTTTAAAATAATTAAAGGCTTTAATTAATCTTGAGCCATACCAAGAAAAATACTCACCATCTACAAATATCGTTTTTGCGTGATGCGAATGCCTCCCTATCTCAAAAGCATGAGCTTCTTTGAATGGATAAGGTTCGCTAGATAACAGTATGATTTCTGGATCGCCTTCTTGTCGTATTTTTTCAATAGTTACTTCTGGGTAACGTTCTTTATTAGCGTAGATATTTTCAAATTTATTAAGTTGCAACAAATGATTTATAAATGTTGTATTTCCAGCGGCCATCCAAGGTTTTCTCCAAATAAAATAAGCCACTTTCAATACTGGTTTTTCTTTGATATACGCTTGAAAGTCTTTTAAATTAAATTCAATTTTATTACTGATTTTGTTGGCATTTGTTCTTTTGTTAAATAACACGCCATATTGAATGATGAGCTCCAAACAATCCGCTATAGTGAAAATATCTGAAACATGTGTTGGGCAGATTTGTTCGCAGGCTTCAACAATAGCCTTAGTGTTTTCCTCTTTATTACACAGGATAATATCTGGCTGTAACGCCTTTAATTTATCCATATTAATGCTCTTAGTACCTCCAACAACTGTTTTTATACTCTTAAAATGAAACGGGTGTACACAGAATTTAGTTATCCCAACAAGAGTATCTTCCAAACCTAAATCGTAGAGTAGTTCGGTTTGAGAAGGGACTAGTGAAACGATTCGTTTAGGTGTTGAAATTAATTCAATCTTTCGTCCTATTTGATCCTTAACTACCATTTTTAGAGAGTGTCGCGTCGCTTGCTCCTCGCAATGACCTTAATTAGTTAATATAGACTCCATTTGTTGTTGCAACTCTTGAGCTTTATTAGCCGCTGCATCAGCAAAGTCTTTTTCTTTTGAAGCGTAAATGATTCCTCTTGAAGAATTAATAAGCAACCCTATATTGTCGCTCATGCCATATTTACAAACCTCCTGCAAGTTTCCACCTTGTGCGCCAACTCCAGGCACTAATAGAAAACTATTTGGAATAATTTTTCTAATAGCTGTTAAGTATTCCGCTTTTGTCGCACCAACAACGTACATCAAGTTTTCTGAATTTTTCCAGGTCTTAGAAGTTTCTAGCACCTGTTTATAGAGTTCTTTTCCCTCTACAATTTTTGTCTGAAAATCGAAAGCGCCTTCATTCGAGGTTAATGCTAATAGTATCGTGTGTTTATCTTTAAAGGCTAAAAAAGGCTCTACCGAATCTTTTCCCATGTAGGGTACAACCGTGACACTGTCGAATGCTAAATCTTCAAAAAAGGCTTTGGCATACATGGTACTGGTATTCCCTATGTCGCCTCGTTTAGCATCGGCGATAGTGAAGATTTCTGGATGGTTTTGGTTTAAATATTTTATAGTCTTTTCTAATGCTTTCCAGCCTTTAATACCATAGGCTTCATAAAAAGCCGTGTTAGGTTTGTATGCTACACATAAATGGTGTGTGGCATCAATAATCGCTTTATTAAATTCGAAGATAGGGTCTTCAAGGGTTAACAGATGCTCTGGTATTTTATTTAAATCGACATCTAAGCCTATGCAAAGGAAAGAGTTCTTTTTTTTTATTTGTTTGGTTAGTTGTTGTGTTGTCATTTCTGCCGCCTTCATCCTCCAACAGGAGGAAACTGTTATGTGATTATGTTATGGATTCCGCGTCAAGCGCGGAATGACAAATGTTCTGATTATAGTTATAAAAAAAGCCTCAAAAAGAGGCTAATTATTTAAATGATATCACTATTAGTCTTTAACTTCTCTGTATTATCAGCCAACATTAATTCGTCTATAATTCTTTGAATATCTCCATTTACAATATTTGACAAGTCGTATAATGTTAAACCAATTCTATGATCAGTGACACGACCTTGCGAATAGTTATAGGTTCTAATTTTCGCACTTCGGTCTCCACTGGTTACCATAGTTCCACGTAGTGCTGAATCTTCTTCCATCTTTTTAGCTAACTCCATATCATACAAACGCGAACGTAAGACCTTAAACGCCTTCTCTTTGTTTTTATGTTGCGATTTCTGATCTTGACATTGCGCCACTAAACCTGTTGGGATATGTGTTAATCGCACTGCTGAATAGGTTGTGTTAACCGATTGTCCTCCTGGCCCGGATGAACAAAAGAAATCTACTCTCACCTCTTTGGGGTTAATTTCCACGTCAAACTCTTCAGCTTCAGGAAACACCATTACTGTTGCAGCACTAGTATGCACACGGCCTTGTGTTTCGGTTTGTGGCACACGCTGTACACGGTGTACCCCTGCTTCGAACTTTAAAGTCCCGTAGACATTGTCACCAGATACTTCAAATTGAATTTCTTTGAAACCGCCGTTTGTGCCTTCACTGTAATCGACAGTATCCACTTTCCAACCTCTACTCTCACAGTATTTGCTATACATTCTAAATAAATCACCAGCAAAAATACTCGCTTCGTCACCACCGGTTCCGGCACGTAATTCTACTACTGCATTTTTAGAGTCTTGAGGGTCTTTTGGGATTAAAAGCATTTTTATCTCTTCTTCCAATTTAGGAATCCCTTCTTTAGCTTCCTCATATTGCATTTTTGCCATCTCCACCATTTCAGCATCGCTTCCATCTGCAATTATTTCTTCGGCTTCCGCTAAATTATTGGTAAACTCAAGGTAAATCTCCCGCTTATCCATAAGCGTTCTTAGATCTTTATATTCTCTATTTAGCTCAACATAACGCTTTTGATCTGTAATAATATCTGGCTGAATGATTAAATCGCTTACCTCATCAAAACGCTGTTTTACTATTTGTAATTTCTCTAACATCTCTCTTAAAAATTGTAGAACAAAAATACGATAATTTATGAACATGCAATAGTTTCTGCACGGTTTCAATAGCTGAAAAATATTCAGCCTTTTTTAGCGTTGTTAAATACATACTAAACCAATTTCGCACTATACTATTTTATTATAGAACGCTGGAATTATGGTCTTTTACAACAACAATTATATTAGCATCATTGAGTGTAGGAATTGTACCTGCGCTTTTAGCAAAGCTTTTTTAATTTCTTTATTTTTAATTAAGATTAGTGATCGCGGCATTCTTACAAAACTAGGATTCTATAACACCATTGGTGTTTCTCATTTCAAGTTATTGGTGATACGCTTTCTTTTAGACCGCTTTTATACTTACAGTGTTCTGCTTTTGATTAAAGGCGCTATATACTGCGTTATTCTTCTAATAGTACCTCCTCATTTCTATCGGTATCTAAAGCATAAATTATTAAGAAATATAACGCAAAAAGATAGAATAATGCATCAAAATAAAATGCGCTTTTATAATTTAGATAGTACCCTATAAACCAAGAGGCGTCTGATAAAATTAAATTAAAAACAAGATATAAATAACAGATAGAGTGCTTAGTACCATAGATGAAATTATAATTTAAAGCAACAATACAAGCGGCCACATTTACAGCACCATAAAGGAGATAAACGACGCTTTCTGCGTAATCATTGAGTCTTATAAACGTGGCCCATACTGTTTGGAATATAAGAAAGATATTAAGTAAAATTATTATTGCTAAAAATAAAGTAACAGGCTTATTTATGTTCTTAATCTTAACTTTTTTAATTACCTCACTGATTATTAGAAGATAAACTGTCAACTTCACTACAGGCCCAATAATATCAATTATTCCATACTCGTAAAATAAGCCTAGAAAATCAACAAGAGCTAAAAAAATAAAAATTAGTGCTATTCTCTTGTCTTTGTATCCTTTAAAAATTAAAAAAACAAGCCCATAGCAACCTATTGAAATCAATCGTATTAATCGTCTTTCATAATAACCAGAATTGGTAATTACTAAGAAATTAATAAGCACTAGTATTACCGTAAGAATAATAAGTACTTTTTTTAACACTATAGTAGGTTTAGCTGTTAATCGAATTAAATGTAGTAAAATTAAAGTTAATTCTCAAAAACTTATTACGTAATTTTTATTTCGCTGAATTAAGGTTTAACGCGGCATAGTGATTAAAAAAACATTAAGACACACCTATGTATGCTCTAAAAAAACAAGGTCTTATAAACTATGCTTTAGCTAACTAAACTCTACAATTACGCCAACACCTAAAAGCTGTTTCCATTGTATTTTTGCGCCACGCTGTACAAATTCATCCTCCACTACTGTTTCTTGCTGTATTTTTATATCATTATCATACTTTATATGTGAGCCTAAAGTGGCTCGAACATAATGATTTACTTTTAAGTTTAAAACCAATTCCCAATCTATATCTATATTACCAAAATCTTTAAGGTAGTCAGTATATGAACTAAATACATTTCGGAGTTGAATATTTTCAAACAACTCTGTTTCAAAAGTACTAGTCAACAAAATTCCCATTTCTGTTCTTACACGCTCTCCATCTTGCAACACATTACCTTCTGCATCATACACTGCTGGTGCAACACCAAATGCTCCTGCGTTAGACAATGTTTTATCTAAAACAAATGTCCCTTTAATGGTTAAAGGTGACAAATAAAGAGAGAGTTTTTCTAGATTTTTACCATATTCTGCTCCTCCTCCAACAAATAAATAACCAGGTGCCATTAGTCTAGAAATTTCATTATCGCGATCTGGATAACTATAACCGTTTGTTAGCTGGGTTTTAAAATTAAATCGAGCAGAATAATACCAGTTTGTTATCGTATCCTTTCTATAACCTAAAGTAGAACTAAGCTCAAACTCGTCTTCAGTTTTTCTTATTTTTTGGTTTTCCTGCTTATTAATGCCATAACGGACACGCATTAAATTATTCCACTTTAACTGCTTGTACTTGTATTTTAAATTTGAGACTAAACCCGTTAATGCTGAAATCGAATTACTTCCTCCTGCATTCCAATTTACAAAAGTAACTTCATTGATATCCAAAGTCCCCACATTGGTTTGTTTCCATGGAGAAGTAACTTTTAAAGAGTCGTTTGATTTTAGGTTTACTGTATCATTTTTCACAGTAACTATTGGAGATTGAGCTAAGACCAATTGGGCAAAAGCAATAGCCATTAGCAATACAACTTTATTCATACTATTAAAATAAGAAATGTTTATTATTATAGGCTCGAAAAAGAGTCTGTTGAAATTAAAAATAATAAAAAAAAACATGTAATTAAAAGTTTAAAAAAACTCATGAATTAACAACATTTAAAGCACCTATTAATTATAGGCTTTTATTAGTACTCAAAAATACCAAATTCACTTTTTATTGTCAGTTTTTTGGTCTGTGAAGCTTCTACTCGTCCTACAATTTTAGCGTTAACATCATAACTTTTTGATATTTCAATGATGTCTTCTCCTACTTCAGGTGAAACATACAGCTCCATTCGGTGTCCGCAATTAAACACTTGATACATTTCCTTCCAGTCTGTTTTTGATTGTTCTTGTATTAATTTAAACAATGGTGGTACTGGAAATAAGCTATCTTTTATTATGTGTAAATTATCAATAAAATGAAGAATTTTTGTCTGAGCGCCACCAGAACAGTGTACCATACCATGAATGGCATCACTCGAATACTTTGAAAGTATTTCTTTTATTATTGGGGCATAGGTTCTTGTTGGAGACAACACTAATTTCCCTGCATTTATAGGACTATTTTCAACGGCATCTGTTAATTTCATTTGACCTGAATACACCAAATCTTCTGGTACAGCAGCATCAAAACTCTCTGGATACTTTTCAGCTAAATATTTATGAAACACATCATGTCGCGCAGAAGTCAATCCATTACTCCCCATACCACCGTTGTATTCCTTTTCATAGGTTGCCTGCCCAAAACTTTCTAAACCAACAATAACATCGCCTGCTTTTATATTTGCATTATCAATGACATCGCTACGTTTCATTCTAGCAGTCACTGTTGAATCTACAATAATAGTACGTACTAAATCCCCAACATCTGCGGTCTCTCCACCTGTAGAGTGAATAGTGACTCCGTGTTTTTTTAAATCGGAAATTAATTCTTCAGTTCCATTAATTATTGCTGCAATAACTTCTCCGGTAATTAGGTTTTTATTCCTCCCTATAGTTGAAGACAGCATAATATTATCAGTTGCTCCAACACATAATAAATCGTCAATATTCATAATTAAAGCATCCTGAGCTATACCTTTCCATACCGAAACATCTCCTGTTTCTTTCCAATACATATAAGCTAAAGCACTTTTTGTACCTGCTCCATCTGCATGCATGACAAGACAATAATCACTATCATTCGTCAAATAATCTGGTACTATTTTACAAAAGGCTTTAGGAAACAATCCCTTATCTATTGTTTTTATAGCATTATGGACATCTTCTTTTGATGCTGAAACACCTCTTTGACTATATCGTTTACTTATTTCCGAGCTCATAATTATATATTGAGCTGCAAAGATAACTGTAAAAAAAAAGCACACAAATATTATTGCGCGCTTCTTTGTAATTAATGCTGTTTACAACTATGCGTTTTAATCCCAATCTGGCATTGATGCTGCACTAAATTGCGGACTTTCTTCAGTGACCGCTCCAAATTGATAGGTCATCACTCTTGGTGTCGCAGATAGGTTGTTGGACACTCTTGTAAATATTACCGATCCTTCATCTGGTGAAAACGTTACATCTAGATCATTTTCCCCTAGTATAACATTAGTTGGCAACTGCGTACTCACCAAACTTACTGTATCAAAAAGAAAGATTCTACTTTGAAATTGACGATACTCAACATTCTCTGAACCCGATAAATCTCTAGTATAAACAATTTGATTTCCATTAGCTGTAATATCCATGCCGCCTAAGGCGCCTGAAAAATTTTCGGCCACCACTGTTTCTTCTAATCCCGTTGATAGTCTATAAGTAAATATTCGCGCATTATAACCGTTAGAGGTATTGGTTTTCAACAGTAACAAATCTGTATCAAATGGAACTTCTTGCACTTCTGACACAAAAGAACCATCAGTGGTTTGATAAATTTGAGAAACCCCACTGCCATCTGTATTGATTTGGTATAACTTATCAAAATTAGGATAGTATAGTTTGCTTGCATTTTGTGCCCAACAAAAATCTAGATGGTCTGCTCTAAATCCTGTGACTGGAATGGAAGTGGTCACTTGTGTTTTATTTGAACCATCACTATTCATTATAAAAAGATGCGTATTACCACCAAGGTTTCTTAAGTAGGCTATTTTATTTAATACTGCGCTGCCTCTTGGCCTAAAACTGTTATTACTTACACTAGTAAGCTTTAATAAATCGACATCTATAGTTATACCAGCACCATCATCAAAACTTTCTTTACCAGAATAAATAACACTATTCCCATTTTCCTCTCTAACAAATAACAAGGGGTTATCTGGAGCTGTTATGGTTGTAAACTGGCTAACCGAAGAAACCACTTCATCATTTATATTATCACTCACTTTTACTTGCCAAAAATAAGTGGTAGATAATTGTAAATTGGTAGCGAGATAAAAGGTGTCCTGCGCAGTTTCATAACGTTCTATTGTATTAGTGTTTCCGTTTCTCAATTCTAAAACATAAGATAATTCATCGTTAGAATCTGGATCTGATGCCTCCCATGTAAATTCAACATCTAGAGCGACTCCCGTTGAAAAATCTTCAGGGAACACTAAATTAGGCATGGTAGGTGGTTGATTATTGGAATTAGAGGTAATCAATTCAAACGCGACCGTTGCTGCCGCATCTTCTATAACTGTTACGGATTCAAAAGAGGTGACATACCCACTAAGTTCTGCTTGAACAGAATAAGTTTGAACTTCTACATTACTTAAAACAAAATTACCTTCAGCGTCTGTAAAAACCGTACTAGAAGAAGGGTTTGTTGATATTTTAACATTTTCTAAAGCTGTATTTGTACCTGAGCTTACCACCTTACCATTTATAGACCCTACGGTAACACCACCAATTTGGTCTTCACTACAAGTCGTAAACAATAGCATAGTAATAGAAAGAAAGAGTATATTTTTAATTGTTTTCATTTTTCACCTTTTTATTAATTCTGACTATCATTTTTTGATTTCACTTCATTTTGACTAGACTTTGAACGATACAATCCCTTTTCAATATTTTCTCTTTTAATTCTCTTAAGCTCTTTTTTTCTTTCCTTTTCAGCAGCACGCTCCAAGTCTTTTTTAGTATTATAGTTTCCAATGTAAAAATTCAACCCCAAACCAAGGCGCAGATACATGTCGTCTCTCTTTCCTCTTTCTAATCCATCTACTAAATCACTAAAAACAAGATTGTTTTCACCAAACACAGTAATTCCCACCCGATCTGTGATTAAATACTCCAACCCTGCACCAAACTGAATCTTTGGATTAATATTATTAAAGTCGTTGGAGATACTTGTTCCTCCACCGGCATAAATATATGGAGACAGTTTATCGAATGGTATAACATTATACTCTAGGTTAGCATCTATTGAAACAAAACTTTTATTGAAAATATCTGTGTTAGCAAGATTAAATTTATTCACATTTAAATTTAGATTAAAATGGGAATTAATGTACCTTTTATAGCCTAGCCTTGTGTTTAATTTATAGGCTGCATTTGTATAATCTCCATTAATTAATGCCGCGCCTAAAGATCCATGTATCACATTCTCTGTTCGCCTTTTAAAGGTGAATCTATTATATAAATGTGTAAGGTTGGCCCTTTCCTCTTCTCTGTTATAGTCATCTACTATTTGTTTATCTTTTTCTTCACCGTCCTTTGTTGACCAATAACCGTCTCTAATACCTTCAACAATTAGGTCATGTACTGCTTTTTCAACGGCATCTTTTACAGCGAGTTGCACAGGCTCATTTTGGGTAAATCCAGTTTCTGCCTCCAGTAATCTTTGAAATTTTACGAAACGGAATAAACTCACATCTACCGCTTGAGATAATATAGTTTTAGAGACATAAATTGTTTTTAAAATCTCTCCACTACTGGTTGACACGGCTCTTAGGTATACTGTAATTCTATCTTGTCTATATTTTGCAGAACCTCCAACTCCAAAATAACGCGCGCCTGCTCCTCCAGTAACTATATTTGTATCATAAGAAATAATACCTCCTTCCAGCATCAGTCCTGCGTACAATAACGGGGGTAACGGTGGTTCGTTCGGATTTAGTCCTTTTACGTATTCTTGCTTAGTATTTCTAATAATATTTCTTTCAGTAGAAAGATTATTAAAATTTTCTCGTTCTACGGGAACAAACCACCCCGAATCTCCTAAGGCTTTTATTAAAATCGTGGTAGCGCCTTGAGTCACGGCTGTACTAAATGTACTTCCAGATTCAACGGCTTTATATTGCCCTGTTTGATCACTAAAATTATATACTGCAATTTCAACTGGATCTTTGGCTGGTGGCAAATCTAAAAGAATATTTGTAGATTTAGTTTGCTCTCCAATTCTAGCAGGTTCTTGGCTAAATGGCTGATTAAAATAGGTGCCACAAGAACTTAAAAATAAGCATATTAGTAAGTAGGCAGCAAATTTGTGGTGGTTATTCATAAACAAAAGTTCTATTAAGGATTTGGAACAATAACTTGAGTTTCTTCTCCATTAGAAGTGTCCAAGATATTAATTACCAAACCTTCATTCGAGTCAAATATTTCAACATTAAGAGATCCAAAGGTAAATGACCCTTCTTGGCTAAAATTCCCAACGCTCTCTAATTGTTGCGCTAATAGCGATCTCGAAATTTGACTTAATACCTGTTGATTTAAAGTTGCTCCAAATCTATCAAGGGCAGATTGTGTTGTTCTAGCTGCTGTAGGCTCTTTAAATCCATTTTGCGAGGTAGCAGAACTCAATAACCAATTATAATTAAAAGTATCTCCTCCAAATGCAGGATTAGTAGGTTTATAACTAAACTGTTGCGCGATAACGGCGGTTGTGGTTATAAAAAAAAGCAATATAAATAATTTAATTTTCATTATTAATAGCGTATTAAGGTTTGTTTTTGTTTTTCTAATTGTTGCAGATAGCGTAGACTTCTTTGTATGCTGGTTAATGCCATTTCTTTTAAAAACTCTTTTTTAGGCCTTGAGAAAAATTGCCAAACTACTTGTCCATCTACTTTTACAGTTATCCTTGTACTTCTTCTTTGACCTGGAACTTCTTCAATTATAATATTTTTTGTTGTTCTAATTTGTCTATTATAATATTCTGAATAAAAATAGCGATAAAAATCTCTTCCAGATTTTGTTAATGTTTTTTGTATCACCAAGCCTTCAAGAAAAACACCATCATTAGAAGCCGTATCTTGGTCTTGAGAATTTTTTTCCGCTTCTATTTCTTGTTCTCTTTCTTTACTTAATTTTATATTTAGCCCTGCTCCGTTATCATTGCTCGTTACCTCAATACGATCTTTTCCAATAGCTCCTTGTGTTTCGTCATTACTAATAGGATACACTAATAATAATATGATAATTTTCCCTTTTGCATTCGTGTTTAGGTCAAATGAAGCTAATACCTGCTTATCACTCCCCTTTAAAAAAAATCGGTTTTCTTGTTTAGAATTAGACGAATTACCATTACTATCTGTCTTATAAACCGTAAACTCATAACGCAGGCTAAGATCTGAGAGTGTTAAATTCTCAACTGTTGCAGAGAAGGTTACAAACTCACTTGTTTTATCTATTTTAATTACCGCTTTAACTTCATTATTAAAATACTTTTGGGCAAAGACATGGCTGCTCAAAAACATAAGTAGAATACTAAGTAACGCTTGTTTTGATTTCATTTTTTATTTAAAACTCCTGATAATAATTGTGGGAGAGGCTGCTGTTTGAGTAAATTTAATGTTTTTTGATATTTCGTTAGTCCCAAACCTTTCAAAATTTAAATTATCTCCATTTTGCTTTAAATTTAATGAAATGTCCTGATTGGTTTCAATGGAATAATCCAGGATATAATTATTATTCCCATTTTGTTGTAAATCTGTAAAGACAGACTTTACTTGATATTTCAAATTGACATCATTATCATTCCCATTTTGCAGAATATTGATGTCTGAAGCCTGAGCTGAAACTCGTACTCTGGCTTGATTTTCTTCGCCTATTTGTGTTAAAAACACAGCGCTTCCTTGCACTGGTGTTGGTGCGGTATTCGTATCGAAAAAAGAATTAAACACTCCCTCCGAAACATTTGTACCGTTTAATGTTACTGCTTCGTTATTACTTCCCTCTTCAGAAGAATAAGTCTGACCTAAACTTATCTGAGTCACTAAAAAGCAAAGTACTAATAAGTATATAAGCTTATTTTTCTTTTGATTCATGATCTTTCGTTTTTGTTAAATATTAAAATGAATACAATTTAGTGTTTCATTTTTTTATTAAAATAAAAAAAAGGAGCGTGCTTGCTATATAGTCACCCTCCTTCTTTTTTATTTAATGTATTATGATTTTTATAAAATCTATACGACTCTAGTCCTTAACTAATATCTTAAAATTAGATACATGGTGCTGGACATGGAGCTCCTATTACAACTTCTGGTAATGGAGTTGGACAATTTAAGTCAACTTTCTCTTGGAAATCACAGTTTTCAGCGTCAGCAGAGAAATCACCACCTGGACCTAATTGTAATACATCGGCCATGTTACCATTGCCAGATTGATAAATACCAGCATTATGACCTGCACCACCTTGAGATTTTTGAACTAACAATGCTTGATTGTCATCACCTGTTTGTTGTACAATACCAGTATTGTTATCATCTTGGTAGCTACTAGCTATGTTTCCATTTCCTGCAAACTGTCCCATAATCATACTGTTATTGTCTCCAATTTGTCTTACGTAACCAAGGCTATTAGTTCCATACTGTCCAAAAGAAGTATAGTTGTCATCTCCTGTTTGGTCAATACGTCCATAGTTATCAGAACCTTGCTGACCTTTGAAGATTTCGTTTCCGTTACCATATTGGTTATCCTCTGAATAATTATTATTACCCGTTTGGAAAACAAGATTATTTATGTTATTGTCTCCGACTTGGACTTGCTTAACTTTACCATTGGTTCCAGATTGAGTTGAATTAGCAGTGTTACCATTTCCAAGTTGGTATTGGTCCACTTTATTACTAGTTCCTGACTGTGTAGCAGATAAGGCATTGTTATCACCATCTTGTGATGCCCAACTTTTGTTATCTGTTCCTGTTTGGTTGATCGTAGCAACATTACCAACAGCTGAATAATTAAGAAGACTTTGTAGCACTAACGATTTGTTTGCAGTACCATCTTGAGTAATATCTACAACACCCGATGTACCATCTTGATGTGTAGAAGCTTCATTCTCATCTCCATCTTGATTTAAAGTAGCAACACTACCTGTACCTCCATGTTGTCTTACGCTTGCTTTGTTATCTGCACTAGCCGTATTGTTTTTACCTTGATTAATAGTAGAGGAAGCACTCGTTGGAGGCGTAAATGCAGATTGATCTACATAGGCCTGGTTGTTAGTCCCTTCTTGATCAATAGCAGAAGAACTGCCATCTCCTCGTTGCCATACCATAGCACGGTGTGAACCTAAGCCACTGCCATTACCTTGCGTAATATCAGATGCTAAGTTTGTTCCTGCTTGTCTTACATACACTCTCTGATCGTCGCCAGATTGAGTAGAATTTGATGTGTTTTGCGCGAATACTGCGCCCGTGAATAATAGTGCCGCAGCACCGAAAAATAATTTTTTCATGTTAAATATAAATTGATTAATAGCAATTCAAAGATAAAGAATTTATTCAACACAATTTTTCATTATTCTTAAAATTTTAACATTTTAACAGTATTTTCGATTACCACATACCTAACTTCGGTGAAATGCATTTTCATGTAAGAAAAAGATTATAAATTGTTTTTTTCGCCCTTCACGAAAACTACGTAAATTTACGTAGTTTTGAGCAAACACAGGCTCTTCCAATGCTAGAACTAAATTTTAAATAGGGATAAAAACCATCAGTTTATCCAAAAAAAAAAAAAAAAAAAAAAGGAGCGACTTGCTTAAATCGCTCCTGAACTGATTAAAAATTGTGTATTACGATTGTCTTTCTCTAAAACATCAAATATAAGATGCTAAACCTTGTGTCGTTCTTTTTCCAAAAGACGATGGCGCAATAACAGCAGTGACACCTTTTTACTTTTGTCATTTGACTAACTTAAGACAGCTATCACTGAATCTATTTAGACATGAAAAGCATACAAAGCAACATTTTATATCGCATGATTCTCTGAGTGATTTTTAGATAGAAACCTTATGCTTCACTATTTAGTAAAAAGCAATTCTCTATATTTAGTAAGTGGCCACAGCTCATCGTCAACTAATAATTCTAACTTATCGCAATGGTACCTTATCTCTTCCAACATCGGTTTTATTTTAGTACAGTATGCATTTGCTTTTGCTTCAACCTCTTCAATTTCATTTGCTTTTTTACGATGATTTGTCATTTTTGTTACCATATTATTTATGGTTTCAATATGAGTTGAAATCTCTTCAATTAAGTCTAATTGGGCCTTAGCAACTTTTTTAAATGCATCACCATAGATTTCTTTTAACCCCTTCACATTCTCAATGAGTATGTTTTGATATTTTACTGCAGTAGGCACGATATGGTTTCTTGCTAAATCACCTAAAACACGACCTTCAATTTGAATGCGCATGATGTAATCTTCCATTTCTATTTCGTAGCGTGCTTCAACTTCTATTGCATTCATAACCCCCAACTCCTTATATAAAGCCAATGCTTTCTCCGAGATTTTTACTTTTAAGGCTTCAGGCGTTGTTTTATTATTACTCAAGCCACGTTTTTTCGCCTCTTTCTCCCATGCTTCACCATAACCATTACCTTCAAATAAAATGTTTTTTGACTGCTTGATATACTCCCTTAACACATTAAAAATTGCTTCATCCTTTTTAAGGTCTTTCTTTTCTATAAGTTTATCAACTTCAACTTTAAACTCCATCAATTGTTTTGCTACGATTGAATTTAATACCGTCATTGGATTAGCACAATTTGCTTTTGAACCTACTGCTCTAAATTCAAATTTATTTCCTGTAAAGGCAAAAGGAGAGGTCCTGTTCCTATCTGTGTTATCTAAAAGTATTTCCGGAATCTTCCCAACAACATTCAATTTCAAATCTGTTTTTTCCTGTGGTGACAACTTTCCGTCAGTTACATTTTCTAGCTCATTTAAAACGTGCGTTAGTTGTTCTCCTATAAATACTGAAATAATAGCTGGAGGCGCTTCATTTGCTCCTAATCTATGATCGTTACTTGCTGATGCTATGGCTGCTCGAAGTAATTCTTCATATTCATAAACGGCCTTAATGGTATTAATAAAAAAGGTTAAAAACTGAAGGTTACTCATTGGCGTTTTTCCTGGACTTAATAAATTTACACCAGTATCTGTACTTAAACTCCAATTATTATGTTTCCCAGAGCCATTAATTCCTTTGAATGGTTTTTCATGAAACAGGACTTTAAAATTATGACGCTCTGCAACCCTATCCATCACATCCATTAATAAAGAATTGTGATCTACTGCCAAATTTGCTTCTTCATAAATAGGTGCCAATTCAAATTGATTGGGAGCAACTTCATTATGTCTTGTTTTCACAGGAATACCTAATAACATAGATTCAGTTTCCAAATCACGCATGTACGCCATGGCACGGTTTGGAATGGTTCCAAAATAATGATCATCTAATTGCTGACCTTTAGCTGGAGCATGCCCCAACAGTGTTCTTCCTGTTAACTGAATGTCTGGTCTTGAAGATACCAGTGCGCTGTCTATTAAAAAGTATTCCTGTTCCCAACCTAAAGAAGCATTAACTTTACGTACATTTTTGTCAAAATATTTACAGACAGCAACGGCGGCGCTATCGACCGCTTGCAACGCTCTTAGTAGTGGTGTTTTATAATCTAAAGCCTCGCCTGTATAGGATACAAAAACCGTAGGAATACACAATGTTGTCCCGTATATAAAAGCCGGAGAGGTAGGATCCCACGCCGTATAACCTCTTGCTTCAAATGTATTTCTAATGCCACCACTTGGAAAACTAGAAGCATCTGGTTCCTGCTGTACTAATTGACTTCCTCCAAATTTTTCTATAGCTCCGTTGTTTTCAATAGTTTCAAAAAAAGCATCATGCTTTTCGGCAGTCGCTCCAGTTAAAGGTTGAAACCAATGTGTATAATGAGTTACCCCTTTAGAGAGCGCCCAATCTTTCATCCCTGAAGCAATTTGATCTGCTATGTTTCTGTCTATTTTAGCACCTTTTTCAATAGCGTTGGTCACACTTTCAAAAGCATCTGATGTAAGGGTTTGCCGCATTTTTGAAAGACTATAGACGTTTTGCCCGAATAATTCTGAGCGCCTTTTTTCTTCAACAATCTTTTTTGGTTTTCTATTTAAAGTTTCTTTTAAAGCGAAAAAGCGTAATGTAGACATAAATGTATTTTTTTTTACAAATATAATAATTTATGCCAGATATTTTATTTGAAAACAGGTAGACCCTAAAAAAAATAGGGTTATCAACACGATATTAATAAAATTAAAATTTTTTGCTATCAATTTTTATAGGTTATTTTAAAAATGATTTATATTTGCAACTTAAAATTAATATCAATATTTAAAACTTATGAGTAAATCTAAACTAGAGTATATTTGGCTGGACGGCTACAAACCGACACAAAATATGAGAAGCAAAACTAAAGTTGAAGAAAACTTTAGTGGCAAATTAGAGGATTGTCCTATTTGGTCATTCGACGGAAGTTCTACAAGGCAAGCCGAAGGAGGTGCTTCAGATTGTTTACTAAAGCCTGTTGCAATCTATCCAGACCCTGCTAGAGAAGGTGGCTACTTAGTAATGACCGAAGTTTTAAATGCAGACGGCACACCACATATCTCTAACGGTAGGGCGACTATTGAAGACGAGGATAATGATTTTTGGTTTGGTTTTGAGCAAGAATACTTTATCATGGATACCGCTACACAATTACCATTAGGCTTTCCTATTGGTGGTTATCCTGCACCGCAAGGCATGTATTACTGTTCTGTAGGTGGAAGACACACCCATGGAAGAGGTTTAGTTGAAGAACATGCTGATTTATGTATTGCTGCGGGACTTAATTTTGAAGGCATTAACCAAGAGGTGGCTTCTGGACAATGGGAATTTCAACTGTTTGCTAAAGGTGCCAAAAAAGCTGGGGATGAAATTTGGGTTGCCAGATATTTATTAGATCGTTTAACTGAACAATATGGCTATTATATTGAATACCACCCTAAACCACTTGGAAAAGACATGGATTGGAATGGTTCTGGTATGCACGCCAACTTTTCTAACACAACATTAAGAACTTGTGGCTCTAGAGAAATTTACGAAAAAATATGTGAAGCCTTCAGACCTGTTGTAAAAGAACATATCGCAGTTTATGGTGAGTTTAACGACCAACGTTTAACTGGAGATCACGAAACCGCTTCTATAGACGACTTTAGCTACGGAATATCTGATCGTGGTGCTTCTATTAGAATTCCAATTATAACGGTAGAAAAAGGCTGGAAAGGTTGGCTAGAAGACAGGAGACCTGCTTCTAACGGAGACCCATACAAAATTGCAGGCCGTATTGTAAAGACTGTAAAATCTGCTAATATTAACTAAATTATACACTAGTTAAATTCAAAAAAAAAGCTTTCACCTGTTATATCGGGATCGAAAGCTTTTTTTTTATTTAATGGTGAAGTATACAAACACACCATAAGCCACTATTAATATTAGACCATCCTTCCAATCCAAACGCATCTTGCTAGGGATAAAGACTAGGGGTAAAACAATAAAAGAAAAGCCTAACATCCAAAAAATATCATTAGTCAACAACCCTTGATCGGTTACCAATACTGGTGTTATCATTGAGGTAATTCCTAAAACAGCCAGAATATTAAAAATATTCGACCCTATTAAGTTACCTAAAGAAATCCCTTTTTCTTTTTTAATTACTGCAATAACAGACGCTGCCAATTCAGGAATACTAGTGCCCACTGAAATAATTGTAACCCCAATAATTCGCTCACTAATACCAAAATCTTGAGCAACGGCAACGGAGCCTGTTATTAAAAATTCAGACCCTCCCCATAAACACAATCCCCCAAGCGTCAAAAAAGCGACAGACTTCCATAATGGTAATGGTTTTTCTTCAAGAACCTCATCTACAACAACTGCTGGTTTTTGAAAACGCAATAAGTAAATTAGAAAAAACAAGAGTAAACTAAATAAAATTACCCCTTCAGAAAAAGAGATTACTTGATCTCTTGCTACAAAGAAATACAGAACCGCCGAGGCAATCATCATGACTGGCCAGTCTGTTTTATAAAAACTTTTTTCTACATCTATTTTTGTTAGCATTAAGGTTATGGCTAACACTAATCCTAAATTAGCAATATTAGAACCTATCACATTCCCCAGTGCTAAATCTGCAGCGCCACTTAAAGCAGCATTAACACTCACTATAAGTTCTGGAGCCGACGTCGCAAAAGACACCACCGTCATACCGATAACAATTTTGGGTATCTCTAATTTTAAAGACAAGGCAACGGCAGCTTTTAATAACCAGTTCCCCCCTAAAATTAATACCACGAGTCCTGCAACAATTAATAAAAAGTTCATGCTTTATTTTTAACTGGCGAAGATACTATTTAACAAGGAATTTTTTTGTTTGCGTTTTACCCTCAGACGAAATTTTCGCAAAATACATGCCGCTCGCTAGCTGTAAATTTATAGGCTTATTGTGTTCAACTGTTTTAGATTGTAGTTTTCGTCCTTCAGAAGAGAAAATCTCTAAAGTGTATGACTCCTTTAAACCTGAAATAAATAGACGATTCGTCACAGGATTAGGATAAAGCCTAATAGTATCGGCTAGAAACGATTCAGTACTTAAGGAGTTATTCCAAACATCACCAACTTTATTTCCCCAGATATATTCTACTAAATCGGGCATATCAATTAGTGGATTCCTATTAAATTGCCAGGTATAGACCACATTGTTCCTATTCATTTCAAAATCATCTGGCGGATCATTTCTATGCCAATCTAATAAGGTCACTAAATCTCCCATTTGCCCAGTTACGCTTGGAAAACCATTTTCTATACTTAAATCAGTATATCTAATTTGCATATACAAAACACTTCTAGCAACATCGCCTTTAAAACTTCCAGCGGTTCCTGTTGGCCCATTGTACTGTCCATAGTGCTGGTTTCCTCTCGAGCTGTTTTCTGGACCATCTGCTGCACGCAATGCATGACCATCACTATTTCCATGACGTAGGGAATCTGCATTAGTGGTCCAGAACACCTCTTTACCATCTCTAAAATCATCCAAATCAATACTTTGATATCCTGCAAGAGAACGCGGAAAAGTATGCTCTCTATTCCAAGTCCCTGTATTATTTGAGGTGGTTTGAAAATCTAATTTAGGACGCCCTTGCTCGGTGTACACTAACCAAACTTGATTAGAATTCGCTGGGTTTTGATCTGCTTCTTCCAATATATCAATTATATCGCTATAGGTTTGAGCTCTTACACTATTAGGATCTGCGACAATATCTTGTAAGGCCTGCTCTAACGCTAACCCCGACAATCCATCTATACTACTGTAGTAATCTGTTGGTTGCGTACTTGAAACAACACCGAAGGTAGGATTTAAAGGTGTTCCAAAGGGAGCTACTGTAAAATCATTATCGACGACTCTAATTTTTACATTATTATTCAATAGTAAATAACCCGATGGTGTAGCAGAGAGACTGATTTTCAACTCTTCATCACCTTCATCATCTGTATCATCAATTAGAGTTATGGTTGAAGAAACGGTATTTTGGTTTGTTAGGATAGTTACGGTTGTATTTCCTGTAAAATCTGAAGCATTAAAACCGCCATTATTTAATGTGAAACTTAAATCCAAATCTGAAGTTACATTTTGCTCTGTAGTAAACGTAATGTCAAAAATAGCCCCTTCATTATATTGGCTTTGTGATACCGTTATTAAGATGCCATTTAAAGTTACACCACTCCCATCATTCAAAGCTCTGGGTGTTGGCACAGTAGACGTAAAGGTTATACTTCCCATACCATCATCAAAACGCTGAATTGAGTTTGTGTTATTACCAGCACCTTCATCAATTTGTTCCGTCACTCCAAGTAAAGCCATTAAAACGGTATCCTCTGGATCTCCCGTGCTATACACTAAGGCGTCCACAAGATTGGTTTGCGTTGCTAATGTTCCCTCAGGAAAATCAGTGTCGTTTCCTTGATAAATAGCCACTGCATCTGCACCATTCTGTATCACATTAGGCGCTATTATTAACTGTGGAAAAGGAACAACCGTATTACTTCCAATAAGCAACAAGCCATTTACATCTGTAGTATAACCATCCAAATCTATAGTAAAATAACTTGAGTCTCCTCCAGAAGCAGAACCGTTAAAAAATACTAAAACATAACCGTCTAATGGAAAATTAGGGATACTAGACAATAACTCTACAAACTCTTTGTCATCTATTCCCGGCGTATCGCAATCTAATTCATTAATAACAACTGTTTGAGACCAAGAGAGTGAGGCAAAAAGAAATGAAACTATAAAAGGCAGGCTTTTCATACTATTATTTTTTTTTTGCAAATATACGACTTAATCTAAGCTAAAATTTCTCTGGACAAACAATTAACTTTTAAAGATTAAAAACAATGAAAACCTAAAATCAATTACTTTTTTAAATGAAATAGCCCTTAGTAAAAATAAACAGGTCTAAAAAGGCACTAGAATTGTATTAATATAAAACCATAACTATAAATAATAGTTACATATTAAAACTTACTTGAAGACAACGTGGTTAAAATCAAAATGCAAAGCATTTATTCACTTACATAAGTAAAGTCAAACGTATTGATTTTTGGGTTTTTGCTTGGTAGTTAGTATTCAAAAAATATATATTCAAAAAATAATTCTAAAAATGATTACTAATATTAACCTTTAAAACCAATACTATGATTGCACTAGCCAAAATTACTATCGATATCATTATATGGATATTGTTGTGAGCATAAAAAGTAAAACTTAGTCTAGAATAAGTTTTACTATTTTTAAATCACTAACTTAAATTTGGCGAACCATTATTAAAACAATAATTTTGAGTCATTATCGTATTAAGGATTAAAGTTTTCATCTTTAAGAAAAATATAAATGAAAAAACAACTATTTAAAACACTAGCTAAATTGAATAAATCAGTTTTACCTAGCTATAGCAAACAAGGCTTAGACCTAAGCAAAGCTACAAAACTACAGATGGCTATATTTGGCTGGAAGCTATATGTGACTAAAAATGCCTTAGATTAATATATTTTCTGCTTTTATTTTGAAGAGTTTCTAAAAAAAGAATATATTTGCACCCACAAAAAAGGCCTCGTGGCGCAACTGAATAGCGCACTTGATTACGGCTCAAGAGGTTACTGGTTTGAATCCAGTCGAGGTCACGAATAAATAGTAAAATAAGGAAAAACGCCAAGCTTGCTTGAGCGTTTTTTTTGTTTATACTATTTTCAAAGCGGCGCTTTATCAGGATCATGAAATAATCCAGTCGAGGTCACTAAAAGCTGTTATAAACAGTAAAAAAAACCACGTAATTCATAAGAATTACGTGGTTTTTTTTTATTGATCTCAGTTATTCCCAATTGATTGTAAGTTTAATGGCAGTTAATAGGTAGGTAAAAATTATAGTGGTAGCAATAACTGCCACTTACTATATTTTCTTAGTTAAAACTCGCTACATTCTGATATACAGCCATATATATTCATGTAATTTTTTATAAACCAATTATTACTCATTATATAAAATATTAAACGTTGTTTTTTTATGAAGCCAAGTATTATTGGTATCAACAACATAGGAATTTATTTCTTTTGGGTTTCCTAAGTCATCAAAAATATATTCGTAGGTTCTTTTTTCTGGCAAATGAGCTTCTACAATTAGCTTATTTGGTTTATGATGCAATGTGAATATTAAAGTGTTTTCATAATTAACCCCTTCATTTTCAGAAAAACCCTTGCTAGTTTCCTCTATTTTGATCAATTTTTTTTTATTATTAAAGGTGAAATTCACCGTGTTTAAGTTTATAAAAGTATCTTCATCTGTGTATTCTGAATAGTCTATTTTGTCTAGTGGTTTTTTAACTTGATCTAAAGGAACGAAATAAAGAATATTGCGTTTTTCTACTTTTATTAATAAATCATCTTCATATGTATAGGCAGTGGTTGTAACGTTTATTCCGTCGCTTGTATCAAATCTTTATTTAGAACTGATTGTGTTATTTTTATTATAAGTTGCTGTCTCTATTGCGTGAATACCATAGTCATCAGTAGTTTCAGCTTTTAGTAAGCTGTGGTTGTTATTATAGGTGTACATTGTTTTATAAAACTGAACACTGGTGTTATCTACTGCACTTATAATTTGATCGTTTTTTATTTTATAAGCTTGATAGATATAATTTGATTCTTCATCAAAATGAAATAGTTGAACCATCTTCCCTTTTTTTGAAATACTATCAATGCCTATAAGATCTAAAATTGGTTTTTTACTTATTGTTGCATTTCTAATTAAGTGGTTTTTAAATGCAATTTTTGAAGTATCGGCACTTATAATTGTTTCATCAGGTTCATAAACAATATGTGTATTCTCAACTTCTTTTACGCTGCCATAATAATTTTGAAGATCGAAAAAATAGGTTTCTGAAAAGAAAAATAAAGTTTCTTTTTCTGGTGAAACGAATTCTGGTTTTTCTAAAATTAATGTCTCACTTAATTTGTTTTCATTTAAAGTTTTTTTTCAATTGGTAATCAGGACTGCTAATTTGGGCTACAGCATTATTTGAAATTAATATAAGTATTAAAAAAAGAAATATTTTAAAGAAATTATTACGAATCACTTTTTTAATCATTTGCAAAATATTTTTTTTTGGTATAATACTAGTTTCATATTCAAATGGAGAAGTCCAATTAAATGCACATTCATTGAAGCCGTCAAAACACGCTACGGGTTTTAAATTATAGGCGGCCAATGTCATGATAAAACGCTCCATACCACCAAAGGGATAATTTCCCGTGGAAAATTCAACGATGCCAACATGTTCATTTATTTTTTTAAGATGATCCATATCCACCTCGAAACCGAATTCTAAATAATTAAATATGGAAAATACATCTTGGCTACCAAATGATTCTAAATTTTCACTCTCGCTTTGCAAATAGCTTTCTAGAAATACCTTTGCATAAATTGGCAGTAATTCATTGCATCTATGTTTTTCAGGTTCTACCTGTTGGTCTAAAAAAGTATTTAATTCCTCTAATGCAGCTTCTACTTCTTCCTCGGGCATAGTATCCCAATCAAATTCAGGACCTTCTTCATCAAACTTAAAACCAGGTTGTCTTACTTTAACCATATGGTCGTATAATTTTTGAAAATCTTCAAACTTTGATGAATCTTGTATTTCAAATTTGATATAAAGCATAACGTTTATTTATTGCAGCGCTCTAGTTCTATTTTATATTTGTTTTTGACATAAATTTTTGCAATCGCTCTAATTCTATCTTTTTCTTGTGGCGCAATCGCACTTAAAATTCGCGAAGGATGGTTATAGATATACCCATGTGCATTAAGGCTGAAGCTTTTATCTTCCTTTTGCATGGTGGCATAATTGTTCAATTCATCAGAACCATAATAGTATGATTCATCATCTAACCAAACAAAATTTTTGTTGGGTAGTACAAACATCCTGATATTACTATTGTTTGTCCCTTTATAAAAAAATGGGACACTATTAAGTAATACTGCGTCCTGTTCTTGTAGGTTAGCTAGATTAGCATTGAATTTTTTTAAATCTATTGGCACAAAAGCTTGTGTTTTTAGATTTATAATGCTCCAGAAAGCCTCTATTTGATCTGTTTCTGATGGATCTATTTGAAAAGTGATACGCGCCACATCACCAATTTTCACGCAATTCACCAGACTTAGAGATCCGTTAAATTGAGACCATATCTTCTTTTTAGTGACTTTATGATTCTCGGCAGCTGTGAGAACAAGATCTCCATTTCTGTGAACTGCTATGATATTAGTTTTATCAGCACGTATATAATTCGAAGGTAGCATGAAGTGCGAATCATCATAAATAGCAGCAGTATAATTATCTTCGATATTAAAGGATTCATTAAAGGGCAAATCTTCTGAAACTGCATTTTTCGGAATTAAGTATCCATATTTCTCACTGAACGCCTTTGTTTTACTGCTACCTAGAACACTATAATGTGTCTCATAGGTATAGGTTACCAGTGTAATGAGCTCCTGGGTATCTGCATCAATTTGATCGAAATACTGTGGCAGCAATCTTATCTTATACAATCTATTTTCAATCACATTTAAAACATAGCTATCCTTAAGCTGCTGTGTTTTGTACGGCAGTATATTAGCTACATTATAAAGATAAGCGGTGCTATCCTTTAACACTACATAGGCGTTGTTTGAAACCGGTAAGATAGCTTCTTGTACATATTGCGCTTTAAGGCCGTCTTTTATAATTAGTTGTTGCGCTTTTGCGGACAAAGCTATCAGAAAAAAGAGTGCTATTTCGTAGTATTTCATATCATCTAGATTTCATGCAGTTTGTAATTGTATATTTTAAAAATGCATATCGTTTTAAAAAAGTTGCGCATAGCCTGCAAGCAATAATAGTTTAACGTTTTAACTATTCAATCTTTTTATTATTGATATATAGTAGAAAATTATCATCTTCAAGACCTGTAATAGTATATTCATATTCGTAATAACACAAGCACATGCAAGGATTATCTGAATATTCAGTATTTTCTATGTATAGTATATTTTTCCTCAGAAACCTTTTTTTTAAAATTTACTTCAGGAGAAACACTGCTACAACAGTTTCTTATTGTAGCGATTTTTATTTTAAAGGTATTCTTTTCATAGTCTCTAGACAATATTGTCTTTTTAATTTCTTTTTCTTCGTCACAATTAGACGACTTAAAATCTACTAATTTGACTTCTTGGCTGCTCATTACAGAGGTGGTGAAGAAAAAAATTATATATAGTATATTTTTCATTGAACATCTATTAATACAACATGGTTTTAAAGAATTAAATACTGATAGTCTTCTCAATTTCATACGTTCATTTATAAAATTTTTTTAGCCAAACTTAATATAATGGGATTATAACACCAGCTTGAAAACATTAGATCCATTTACCTTGCTTTTTTAAACTAATTTACTCGAAAATAGAAATAAGGAAGCAGCGTCTAAATGAACTTACTTAAATTTTAACAACTGCTTTTTCAAAATTATGCTGTAAACAGAAACGGTTAGTTTTTATCATAATTTATCTCTTCGATGAGTTTTCCATTTTCATAAATTTCTTTTTTTGAAACTACATCTCTACTCCTAAAATGAAATCGCTTTTCTTTGACAACCTCATCTTCATAATCAATAAAAATAAGTCCTTTTGATGTAAGTGTTTCCTCTTGACTTTTTTTACCATTTAAGTAACTAATCTTGGTATAAAAATTAGAGTTCTTTCCCATGTTAAACTCCACCATTTTTACAGTATCTTGGTAACCAATCCATCTTATAACGTTTCCTTTATCGTCATAAAATTCCTCATATACTAGTTCTCCATTTTGAAATTGAGAGCTATGTGTTTTAAGGCCATCTTCAAATTTCAACTTCTCACTTAAATTTCCTTCTGCGTCATAATTGAACTGAATTCCATTTCCATTGCTTAAAGTTCCTTTATCGAGACTTTTACCACTGCTGTCATTTGTGGTAATAATGTTAAGTAGCTTATTATCACTATAATCTTGTATTGTGTATACCTCACCATTTTTATGATAAATAGTGAACTTACCATCTCTCATATAGCCTTCTTTTAGGTTTTCGATAGCCTTAATCTCTCCGTTTTCATGATAATATTTTATAATACTAGCATCATATGCGCCGTTATACGTTGTTTTTGTAGCAATATTACCATCTTCATAATACGTTATTTCATCGCCTACTATAAGGTGGTTTTCATAGTCTGCCGTTTTCATAAGTATTACTTTATCCTCAATTAGAAATTCTTCTTTGTAAGGACCTGTTTGTTTATCGTTTAACCAAGCTTCTGTAGTTTTTATGGTGGCTCCACTATCAGTCTTTTTTAGCTTAATACGCGTGCCTTCTCTACTTCCTTTTACATAATTTGTTGTACCAACAGTATTGCCTCTTAAATCATATTCTGTCCAGGTACCTTCTTTGTATCCATTGCTATACATACCACTTTCTGCTATTTTATCGGATCCATACTTATGATAGATTTTCCAAATACCTGTTTTATTAAAGTTCTTATCGAGTTTTCCTATCATCTCGGTAACTTTATTATAATCTAAGTCCTTATAGATGTAAGTATCATAATTAAATGTGGCATACCTGTAGGATCCTAATCTATTATAAAAATATTCCCATTCGCCCGTAGGTTGCCCACTACTATTATAAGGTCTATTTCCTTCAATCTCACTCTCATCATAACTTTTTGCCCAATAAGGTATGAATGTTTTAGACTGGGCAATCCCTGTAATGGAAATTAAAATGGTAGTTGCAATCGTGATTAGTATGGTTTTCATATTTATGCAGTGTGATTTTAATTAATTACTGTTTTATTTTTTTATAAATGAATGGAAATTTTTAATACTCTTTTTCAGATTTAAGAGTACCATCTTCGTTATATTCTTTCCATACACCCATCATTATAGGTTTACCAAATAATCCTCCGCCTTCACCCGCATACTTGCCCACACTTTTTAGTTGACCAGTAGCATAATATTCTTTCCACAAACCTATACGCTCACCATTCTCACCGTTATATTTGCCTATCTTTCCCAACTGTCCATTATCATAATAATATTTATATTCTCCAGATTGCTCCCCATTTACACTATTGTAATTTCTTATTTCACTCAACTGTCCATTTTCGTGATAATATTTCCATTGACCTTTACGGTTTGATTCTGTATCCGTATAATAGCCTATTTGTGCTAATTGTCCATTTTTATGATAATGTTTCCATTCTCCTTTTTTATCGGAAAAACCTACAGAACCATTATGTTCACCTACACTTTCGAGTTCTCCAGTGTTGTAAAATTTTTGCCAGACGCCTATTTTTGCCATGCCAGATCCAGGCGCCACTTTACCTCTAGATTTAACACTTCCATCCATGAAAGTTTCTGAAATCATTGTATCATAATTGACGGTTATTGCTAAACTCCCATCCTCGGCATAAAACTTCCACAAGCTTATTCTATTTCCGTATTCATTCTCCTGTCCTTCAGAAAATAGCAATCCGTTATCATAATATTTTTCTACTTTATTTATACTTTCATTTATTTCTTCAACTTCAATTATTTCGACGCTAAATTGATTAGCAAGTTTTACCGCAACTGCTTTCCCTCTTTGCGTAGCAGGCCGCATATCGGGCAAAGACTTTAATATATTTTTAGCTTCTTCAGCTATTCTAGGGTGTGGAGCTTTGGTAAGAATATTTATAGCTTTACCACTTTTATCAATTTCAAACTCTGTTCTGATCGATATTATCCCACTTAAGCCTAACTCTCTTCCTAGTTCTCTATCAAAACTTTCTATAAAGTAACTATCGATTTTTTCAACCATACACTTTTTACGAGCAGCATTACTATATTCTTTTTCGCAACCGGGATAAACAGGTGAATTTTCTACAGTGGCAAAACTCACTGTTGTATCTTGAGCATAGAGGGAAAATGAGCACAAAAACAGGGTAACAATAAATAGGATTTTCATAATAGTTTGAATTTTAAAACTGAATATTTAACTATTGGCTTCACAAATTTACTTGAATCAGAAAACTAATATATAGCTAATATATAGAACACCAAAATTGTGATTCGTTTGAAAGACCCTGTATTAGGTGTTTTTTTACGTCTGTAATTGATAATCTTTCAAGACTTATATCCACTTTTTTCTAACAAAATTTTTATCGATGAAAAATATTCTATTCCTAATTTTTGGTATCGTAATATGCCCATTTGGTATTAGTCAGGAAAATACAAGGGTTGATTATTCTGAATTAACTGTTCAAAATCCTCCAGTTTATGAAGGATGTGCGAATGCAACAAATCGAGAAAAAAACATAAATTGTTTTGAAAAATCAATAAAGAAATTCATTACGAGTAATTTTAATTACCAGATAATTAACGGTATAGAAGAAGAAATAAAAGCAAGTCAAAAAAGTTCTTTATTTAATGTACGCCCTAGAATATTGATTGAAACAGATGGTACTACTAGTTTGCCCGAGGAATGGTATGAGAACGCAAGAATACGTAAACAATTTCCCACGTTATTTGAGGAATTAGAAAGAATAGTAGCATTAATACCTAAAATGCATTCACCAGCGAAAGAAGATGGCAATCCAATACGAAGTAGCTATCAACAAATAATGCGTTTTCAAATCAAATAGTGCGAACACGAAGTATTGATAAATTATAGTTTGGTCTGTATCATTAATTAAAAATTGAAAATATAATTTGTATCTCACGATTTTCTTGAATGATGAACAACGTATTTGTATAAGATGGTTTGGGTGTTTTAAGCT
The DNA here is from genome assembly GCF_000934685.1 of Lacinutrix sp. Hel_I_90. Classification (NCBI taxonomy): domain Bacteria; kingdom Pseudomonadati; phylum Bacteroidota; class Flavobacteriia; order Flavobacteriales; family Flavobacteriaceae; genus Lacinutrix; species Lacinutrix sp. Hel_I_90. The sequence continues at coordinate 1,350,588 of NZ_JYNQ01000001.1, forward strand.
TTAAAGTTAGTACATTCGAATTATTAACTGTCCTATTTATGGGGAAGCCTACAGTAATGACTACTTTCTAGTTTTCAAACACCTAGGACTTACTTATCCTTTAACTATTTATATTATTTATTGGTTTTACTTCTAAAATTTCAATTTTCTTTTTAATCATTAACAAACACCAAATAATTATACCGTTTTATAAGGAATTTGAATCGTAACTTGAGTGCCTTTAGAGTTCTGTTCGTCACCAATATTTTCTAAAAAAAGATCATAGTTTTCATTGCACTTCTGAGCAAAAAGTTTTAATCTTTCTCTAGTGATATCAATCCCCATCGATTTGTGATTGATACTTCTTTTACGCTTTATTTCCAACGATTTTAAAATACCAATACCATTATCCCTTACCTTAATTAACAAATACTGGTCTTGTTTTTCTATACTAAGATCGAGCTTTCTATCTTCTTCCATATTGGCTAATCCGTGCCAAATGGCATTTTCAATAAAAGGCTGTATAATAAACGGAGGCACCATAATAAGCTCTGGCGAGTTAATGCGATTGTGTAGTGTTACGCTAAATGTAATTTGATTGTTAAACCTTTGATTTTCTAAAGCAAAATAAAGTTGTGTGATTTCAATTTCCTTTTCCAAAGAGATTTCTTCTTCCCAAGAATGATTAAGGATACTTCTTATCAACTTTGAAAAATTATTGATTTGTTCAATTGATTTTTCTTTTTCATCATTGATTATTGTCCCTTTAATAGAGTTTAAAATGTTAAAGATAAAATGAGAGTGGGCCTGACTTCTAAATACCTTAGATTTTAATACGCTGATACTATGTTTCAATTCAAGCTCTATTTCCTTTTCAGCAAACAATTCAATACGCTCTAAAAGGATCTCATTATTATACTCAATAAGTTTTTTATTTTCTTTTAACTGGCTTATTAATTGTTTTTGATACTTATTTTTTTCCTTAAATATGCCATAAACTTTTATACCTAGTGCAATAATAAAAAATACAAATTCAACCTGAACTCCAATCATAAAAAAAAAGATTGGAAAATCAAACCCATCATTTACAGAGTAATACATAGAAACAAGTGCAGATACGACGTAACTGGTGCCTCCTAAAATTATATAGTATTTCGCTGGGTTTTTTGTTTGTAGGATTTTATAGATAATATATACCACAAAAGGCAGAAATGTAGGGATATAGAAATATATTATAAATTCACTAAAATAGTAAGGCAAATCTGTATTAGTATTGGAGAGAACGAAGACATTAATTAGGGTAAACCCAAAACACGTGAACCCTAAGATCCAAAGAAATTTAATGATAAGTGTATCAACTTTAGGTTGGGTTATTTTAAAATTAAAAAAGGAACGTATAAAAAGAAGATATAGCGTATAATAAACAAATTGAAGCGGCCAGTTGATATACAGATTAATTTCCATTACAGCAATACTTGCACTATGTGATATTGCATCTAGGGCACGTATACCAATGTAAATATTTAAACAAAAAGCATATAGTGAATAGAACAGAAAACTTCTTTCTTTTATTTTAAGATAAATAAAGAATGTAATTAAGGAAAGTATAAAAATACTTCCTAGTGTCCATCCATAAAACAGCGTATAAAAATTGTCATTAAAAAAATCCAATGATTTATTTAATTTGTAATGTGTTGCAATAATTCATTTTTCTTGCTTCTAGACACTGGTAAATTTTTTCCATTGGTTAAAATTATTTCTCCACCATCACCTCTATAATATTCTACAATATATTTTCGATTCACTAAATACGACTGATGAATCCTAAAAAACTCATTATGGTCAAGGCTTAAAAATAACTGTTTCAAGTTTTTAGAGATAAGATGTTTTGGCCCGTTATGCATAAAAACATAAGTATAACTTCCTTGAGATTTACAATACAGTATTTCCTTTTGCTCCACAAGGATTATTTTTTTCTCCATATGAAGGGCTATTTTGGAATGCTTTACATCATTGTTACTTCTCGTGTTTCTTAATATTTCTTTTAAATTTTCTCCGAGCGTTTCTTCTTTTTGGTGTTTAATAACTTTTTTGATGGCAATACCCAATTCTTCTTTGTCGATGGGTTTCAATAAATAATCTGTAGCATTTACTTTCAGTGCCTTAATAGCGTACCTATCAAAAGCTGTAATAAAAATAATGTCAAAGTCTCTAAATTCAAGTTGATTTAATAACTGAAATCCATCCATATCAGGCATTTGGATGTCTATAAAAAGTAAATTTGGTTGAAAAACATTTATGGCCTTTATAGCTTCGTTGCTGCTTTTTGTAGAAAAAACAACTTCGATTTCAGAAAAATGTGTGCTAAGCTCCCATTTTAAACTATCAATGGAGAGTTGTTCATCGTCTACTATAATTGCCCTTAGCATTTTTGTTGATTTGTATGTGTCATACTAAGTTATAAAATTTATATAATACTAAGGACATAGTTTACACTAAATAACTATAAATCATATAAATATATCTGTTTTTTTTAACATAGTGCAAAAGGTAAACGACATAATTTAGAACGCTAATAGCTATAAATAAAAAGAAAAAATCAGACCCTTTTATTGTGGGAAACGATTGCTATCTAATCGTGATAAAGATTGATTTAAAAACAGCTTCACTGTCTAATGCTTTATTAAGTAATCGTCAGACGCACACTATTCTGTTTCAAAACGCATTAATAATAACACGAAAATGAAGAAAAGATGAATCCACTTTTTTATTACTCATATGTACATAATTATTTGCCTTCAATAGGCAGAACGTTTCATCATAGCGCTAGAAAACCAATGAGTAACTTAACCCTTAAAGTAGAGTTGCTAGCCTTTATTTGGAGTAAACATTAATGAAGTATTATCCTTTATAACAGTCATTACAATCACCCTAATAAAATGAATAATTAACCATAATCTCTACCAGTTCTCTGCGATATTAAATAGAATCGTGAACACTAAATGATATCCCTCTAATCTGCAATCATCCTTTTCCAGCAACATTTGTTTTTATGCCCTGTTTTCCTAGATGGTTTTTCCACTTAAAAAAAGAAAGTACTTGGTTTTCTCTTTTATCATTTCGTATTCTAAAAGGTATTGGTTTTAATTTTAATACCGGCGGGGGTGTCTCTGAAGGGATTAAATATAGAATGAGTCCGCCTAACATAGCAAAGAAAAAACTAACCAATCCCAAGAATAGGATAATAAAAAAATGAAACATAACGCCGAGAGGAAAGACTAAAAGTTTGGTTTTTTTATTAGAAAAAATTACAGCAAATAATACGAGTTCTAACAAAAGGGTCCCCCAAGTCGCTGCTGAGACAAATATGGAACTGTTTAATAAATTCATCATAAATGGGTCCATCCACTCTGGGTAGCTAAAGAAGGCATCATTAACATAATAGTAAAATGCGCTGCCTACCTTCCATTCCTCAGACACATAGATTTTATCTGTTACTGCATTGAGATACAAGAGTGACATCTGAATGGCAACCAATACAAACATCAAATTTCCGACAAACTTTTTATATTCAGAAAACTTATCGCTTGCCTGCCAGTGCCACTTTCTATGATCTAATAGAGTAACAGGAATTAATAACAAGGTAAGAATCATTGCTATTTGATCTCCGCCCTCTAACAAACTGGAAGCGTGAAAAAAACTAGCTGTAACCCACCAATGCAATATTCCAGTAAATCTTGGGCGCCATCCAGAGGCAACAATTAGTAAAATGACAATTGCTATCGCTTTGGAATACCCTAAGTTCTCCCAACCAAAGACATAAAATAAGTTATAGTTGCTAAATAATTTCTCTCCTAATTGACCGTTGTACATCCCTTGGTCAAATAATACAAGTGTATCACTAAATGAAAGAATAATTAAGACGCACAATGCAAGTATTGTTCTGGATAATCCATACACCCAGGTAAATGGATTATTAGAAAACATGTGATTACTTATAGTATTATAAGCTTTTTTATAGTGTTGTATCATGATTTAACCAATTGAAATGGAATGTATTTATAGTTTTTAGAATAGGGTCCCTGATACTTTGCCCAAGACCACGGCGTGGTTTGATATTCTTTGAGTATATAATTTCCTTCTTCTATATATAATAAACCGGATATGGGGTCTACACACTCATATGCCATTTTTTTCAGGGGCATTTTTTCAAGAGGAATAGTAGAAGGTTCCCAGGCCTCTGATTGAGGCAATTTATTTTTAATACGAAGCACTTCCAGCCCGATGCGGCTACCTTTGCGTGAGAGTCCGAAGTAATTATCTGAAGAAGTAATACGGAAGTTTACTAAGTGTAGTTCTCCCGCCACAATTTTGTACAGTCTATATTTTGGCTCCCGAGGGTCTCTGGTAAAAAAACCCCAACCCTGTGGAAAGAAGGTCTGAATTGTTTTTGTTTCCGCTGTAGAGACATTCATGACATTATCACCTAAACTGGTAATGAAATTAATATGCAAGTATCCAAATACTATTACAAATCCAAACAAAAGAAGTACATGTTTCATAAGATTATTTTTTTTACAATTGTCTAGTGCTTTTAAATAACCCCTTGAGCTATTACTAAAGCTCAAGGGGTTTAAGTATTTCTGCTATTGTTCAAAAGCCATGACAATTTCTTTAATCAGTTTTTCGCCGGAATAATTTTCATAATCTGAATGCGTTATAGGCGCTTTTTTCACGTGAACACGAGGCAAACACAAATGATTACTAGATAAAGCCAAAGGTGACGCAAAAGGAAAAGTAGGATTATATGGGTAAATAAGTACTCTTGCAAAATTGTTAGTCACCTCAATCAATTTAAGGCTATAATTGTACGCTAATTGATAACGTAATAAATCAGGATGAGGACTAGGATCTGTCCTGTTTTGGTTAGGATTCAATGAATTTTCATCTTGTTCTTTACTTACTTCAAATGCATCCATAATGACTACTAGCTCCCTATTTAACTTTTCTAATGTTTCACTACTAGAAAGGTTATAGTGATCAATATCAAGATTCTCTAGCTGTTCTAATATATTTTTATCTGTCGCTGCCTTTAAAATATCTATAGAAACAATAGCCATTAGCAAGCTACGTCCATAAACCAGTTCTTCTTTTATTTGCTCAAAATCTTTGTGCTGAACAGCATCTGTTAATCGCTCTATAAAAACTGGATTCTTTTGTTTTACCATATTAAAGCAAGCCTCTGCAGAAGCTTTATAGTGTTCAAAAAACGCTTTATCTTCTGCTTTTGTTTTGTTCAACAATGCTACTTGCTGATCAAAAGTAGAAATAGAATTAGCCTCTTCTCCTAAATAGAAAAATAAGGTTTTAAAAACAGCTTCGCTGTCTAGTTCCTTATTAGCCAATGGATCATCAGACGTTACATTTTCTGTTTCACAACTCATAAATAACAGCATTGCTATCACTAAAAGATTAATGGATTTTTTCATAATTTGTTGGTTTTTATTGTTAATAATCGATAATTAAAAAAATGCTATACTCGTGTTAAAATATATAGTAAACATTAAGTTTTTTCTCTATTCGCTTTTGTGGATGCCTCTAATAAGAATCAAGAATTGACCAAATAGGTTTAACCCAAAAGATCTAAACAATAAGGCTTTACACCTGTTTTGTAAAAAGATATCGTGAAAGTAATCATTAAACGAAGACGTTTGCTACAAGGATTTATAGCTTGTGCCATTGACTTTATAACAAGTAGATAATTGCAGTATTTCCGAAAATAAAGTCATGTATTTTGAGATTTTTTTATAGGATCACTTTTTTTTTAAACAATTCCTCTGTACTAAAATGAACAAATAACTCCCCTGCTAGCGCGAGCGTGTCGACTGTTCCTATGAAATTGATATAGTGACTTAATTCTTTCATCATTGCATCATTCTCAACTGCACCCCTTCATTATCTTTTTTTTGCACTGTTTCATATTCGGCACAATTTCTACCACTTCTATACCTTCAAGCAATGAGATTAGTAACAAAACCTTGAAGAAACAATATATCTTGCCCTACAAATACACCAATCCAATGCACAGCAGTGCATAAGGGAGACGGATGAACGAATTCCTCTAAAAAAAAATGAGATATAACGCTAGTAAAACTTACAAAGTAAGGTACTATTGAATTTTAGAAGGTGTATTTTCTACTCATTTCTAGTCTTCAATATTATTTAAATAATGTGCTACTTTTACGCTTGTTTTTAAATTTTAGAGCCCCTAAAACACGCATGCTAGATGTGGCTTAAGGGGTGCCTGGTTGCGACTCAAAGGGAAGGACTACGTTTCAATCCATTTGCGGTCAAAAAAAAAAAAGCTCACCAATTGGTGAGCTTTTTTTTCCATTTTTAAGCTATTTTACAGTAATACACGAATCTACTCGTCTAATAATAAATTTAATGTTACTGTAATATTATCCCGTGTTGCCTTACTAAACGGGCACACTTCATGCGCTTTTTCTACCAAATCTTCTCCTGTTTTGATATCTACTCCAGGAATGTAACAATCTAAGGTTGCCTCTAAAAAGAAGCCCTCTTCATCTTTACAAAACCCTATGATAGCAGTTACATTTAAGGCTTCCTCATCAATAGTAATCCCCTCGTTTTTGGCTACCGACTGTATGGCTCCTCCAAAACAGGCAGCGTATGCAGCTCCGAAAAGTTGTTCTGGATTGGTACCCGTACCGCCATCGCCTCCCATTGATTTTGGAACCGATAGGTTCATATCAATAGGTCCATCTTCAGATTTTACATGTCCTTTCCTGCCTCCTAAAGCGCTAGTAGTTGCTTCATATAATGTTTTCATGTTAATATTTTTTATGATTAAAGTTAAATATACTACCATCCAGATTTCTAATAAAATGAATGGTCTTAAAATTCTCATAAATTAGCAGGTGCCAAACCCTTTTTTATAAGGTGTTTTGAGTAAAAATGTATTACAAATACTATATTTAAAAAGAAATACACCTCACTCTCCTATCAGCATCGTATCAACATGCTTTGGAAACTGCTGTAGCAACACTTTTAATTTTGGTTTAATAAATGTTTTGCAAAACGGTTTTTCAGGATTCTTTAAATAATAATTTTTAAAGGACTCCTGTGAAGGTTTAAAAGCTTTAAAAAATAAAACTTTAGTAATAATGGGTTTATTGAATTGGTTCTGAAATTTTTCTAGAATAGTCTTTACTTTGTTCATTTCCTCTTGGGTATACACATACACTGCTGAACGATATTTTTTTCGCATGGCATGTTGTGACGTGCTTTTATGCGTTAATAAATGAACATTTATTAACAAAGTCCATGTAATTATTTGAGGATTAAAATGGACAATAACAGCTTCAGAAAACGAACGGTTCTCACCATTTGAAGCGACAAAACCCTGTTCTACTTTCTCAACACCAACGAGTGCTTGAAACACGGCTTCTGTACACCAATGACAGCCTCCTCCAAAAGCTATTTTAGATAGCATATATGCCTGAATTAAATTTTGAGCAAAGAGAAGAAAAAATTACGCTTTAGCAATTGGTTTGTCTTCATAAAAGTCTTCAAATGTTTTAGCTGTAATATAATCATCTTTTAAGACTTTAAAGACCGTAAATATTAATGAACCTTGACCTATTACTATTAAGTAAAACACCCAAGTGAAAGCAATGTTTAGTGCAGCAAAGAAGACCACAGTAATTAAAATTAAGGTCGTAATACCTAAGCATTGCATAGCAGAAACCTTTAACTTTATTCTTTTCATTATAATTAATTAAAACAATTCATTTCCCGTTTAATAACGCGAATAAATAAAATTTACGTTTGTACTTTTTTGAAATAAGTACAGGAATGAAAACTTAAACAGGAATGAAAACTTAACCTAAGCGCTATTAAAACTAAAAACGTAATTTTTATATAATTTCTGCGCTTATACCCGCTTCTAAAATCCTGGAACACCTTGGTTTCAAATCTTTTAAATCTCCTGTTTTTACGGTGCATTTACCCTTGTAATGAACTAAAATAGTACATTGTTCTGCCTGTTCTGGAGTATGATCACAAGCTTTTATTAAGGTCTCAATGACATGATCAAATGTGTTAACATCGTCATTATAAACAACAATCTCGTTGTTCTTCTTTTCTTTAGTTACAGTATCAACCTGCTCTAATACCTCTTCTTTGGTACTCATTTTCAATATTTTAAACTAAAATAATTTTTTTTAATGAATAAAAATAAAAAGGACGCCAAAAATTGGCGCCCTTTATAAAAAATTTAACTTTTCGTTATATTTATTTAGTACATATATTGTAAACCAATAATATCATCGTTATCAAATTCACCATTTTCACCAGAGCTAAAGCAAGCCACCATGATTGAATTAGCGTTGTATCCTGAAGATGTACCTGGGATAGCAATTGCTCCTACACCAGCTGTTCCTTCGTTAACATTTTGACCACAACTTCTTCTCGTGTCCCAATCTGTATGTCTAAATCCAACGGAGTGACCAATTTCGTGAGTAATTACATGCTCTATAACATTTGTATCATAGTTGTTTAAACCATAGATTTGAACATACTTATTTGGAAAGCCTCCACTTGGAAAACCAGCAGATCCACCTGCACCTCCACCGCTACCACGGTAAACCACCATATCTTTGTTTTGATAATCTGTGCCAAAAGTTAATGTGAATGAAATAGAAACACCACTCAAACGATTGTAATTAGCAACAGCCCATTGTAATGCGGTTCTTTCTTTACTTGATAGCCCTTGACTGCCACCAGTATAACCAATGATAGAGATGTTTCGACCTTGCGACACTAAATTGTTGGTGCGGTAATTTCGGTCTGTAACACCCATACCTATCTCCAACTCCATTATTTGCTTCTCGCTCATAATGATGTCTTCTTCGACTTGATACATTTCTTTTGTTGTGCCATCAGGCAACATAAAATCTACTTTCTTAACGCCGTCTGTATTTAAATAAAACTCTGCTAGCTTATTAACGATAACCTCCGGAACATCGTTAGTATTTGAATCTGGAAGGACTTTAGATTCTGGTTGAGATTCGTTAATATCTTCTTTTTGGCAAGATTGGAAAAAGAACGATAATGAAATAATTGCCATTAAAAATATTCTAAAATTTTTCATTTGTTTTGGGTAATTGTGATTAATTAATAATAAATTAAAGGTCTACGTAAACAATGGGCATAGCTTGACATGCATCAGTTATTTAAATTAAATACTAACAAACTATACTTTTAAAATAAATTTATTTCTGAGGCAAATGTAAGTAATAGAAACTAAAAAAATTACGGTTTTAACCGTAAAATGCATAATTTTTATTAAAATATTACATTATTATTAACTTTTAAGGCAAAATATTAAACATAATCAATTTTTAAACTGTAGCGCCACCCAATTATTCCTTTCAAATTTTGATTGAAATGTTAGTCCGTTTTTAGTACATTCATCTTGTATGAAAGGAATATCACTATTATAAAACCCACTCAAATACAAGGTTCCATTTTTATTTAAACAAGTCGTATAGACAGAAATATCTTGTAACAGTATGTTCCTATTAATATTTGCGATAATAACATCATAGGTTTTATCCTTTAACAAACTGGCGTCACCTTCGTAAACATTAACTTGAGACGTATTATTACGTTCTGCATTTTCGACACTATTTAAATAGCACCAATTATCAATATCTATGGCATCAATACTTTTTGCGCCTTTCATCGCTGTAAGAATTGCCAAAACACCAGTACCACAGCCCATATCTAAAACTGATTTTCCTTCAAAATCATTTTTCAAAATATGCTGAATCATCATGTGTGTCGTCTCGTGATGTCCTGTTCCAAAACTCATTTTAGGTTCGATAATGATATCGTACTTCGTATCTGGCTTTTCATGAAAAGGCGCTCTTACTGAACACAAATCGTCAACAATGATAGGATTGAAATTCTTTTCCCATTCACTATTCCAATTAACTTGCTCGATTTCATCAAACGTGTAGGTGATTTTGAATTCATCACTAGTAAGCACATAGATATCATCTAAAATACCCTCAAACCATTCGTGTTTTTGAATGTAAGCAGTCACCCCGTCTTCGGTTTCGACAAAGCTTTCAAAACCTGCATAGCCGAGCTCGGCTATCAAAATTTCGGTTCCTGGTTGTAACGGTTGGACTTTAAAATAATAACCTAAATATATAGTATTTGACATGTTTTAATTTACGAATTATATGTTTTGATTTACGAATTTCCTTAGACGCTCAATTTGCGTTAGGGATTGAAGTATTTGTTGGAGCTCCTCGCAGAGAGCGACTACTGAAAGCCCGACCCTCGTGGTAACGCCATTCTAAAAAAATAGTTACTCTTTCTGGTTATTTAATTAAAACGCATTCACAATGGCATAGAAATCTGCTGCATTAAGAGCTGCTCCTCCTATTAAACCGCCATCTACATCGGGTTTTGAGAAAATTTCTTTGGCATTTGCAGGTTTAACACTGCCGCCATAAAGGATAGACATGTTATCGCCTAGTGCCTTACCGTATTTATTACTAAGCGTTTCTCTTATGAATTTATGCATGTCTTGTGCTTGCTCCGGACTCGCTGTCTCACCTGTTCCAATCGCCCAAACGGGCTCATAAGCCAATACTATATTTTTAAACGCTGACGCCTCTAAATGAAATAAGGCATTTTTAATTTGACTCTCAACTACAGCTTCTTCGTTTCCTGCTTTTCTATCGGCTAATTCTTCACCAAAGCAAAAAACAACACGCATGTCATTAGCTAAGGCAGCATCCACTTTTTTTGCTAAAAGCGCATCATCTTCATTAAAATAAGCACGTCGCTCTGAATGCCCTAAAATAACGGTTTGTATGCCAATACTTTTTAACATTGCCGCACTTACTTCTCCGGTATATGCCCCGTTTTCTGCAAAGTGCATGTTTTGCGCAACAACTTCTATATCGCTTTGTCTTAAAGCCTCAAAAGCATTCCATAAATTAGTAAAGCTTGGCGCAATCATTACCTCGACATCTGATCTGTGCTTTTGCTTCTTTAATGCGGTGATTAAGGTTTCAGTTTGTGATAAATCGTTATTCATCTTCCAGTTTCCTGCCACTATATTTTGTCTCATAATTAATGCCTGCCAACACAGGTATCTTTTAATTTATACTTTGTTTTTTTAACGTTCTGATTTTAAGACCTAAAAATTAGTAATTATTATTTACAATATTTATATCTACATTCAAATTATTACTAAATCTCTAATTATTTTTTTATAAATAAATGCCTTCCTTGATAAAAATCTATTCGAACTTTACCTTAGGATCTAACCAACCATAAATAATATCCACAAAAATATTAATGATAATAAAAAGTAAGGCTATTATTAAAACAGCACCCATTATTACTGGTAAATCTAGTGTGTTTAGCGCATTCACAATTTCTTTTCCTAAGCCGTTCCAACCAAAAATATACTCTACAAATACGGCGCCTGCTAGCATACTGGCAAACCAACCAGAGATTGCCGTGACTACTGGATTCATTGCGTTTTTAAGCGCATGGTTTTTTATGATTTGAAACTCAGATAGGCCTTTAGCTCTCGCAGTACGAATGTAATCTTGGTTAAAAACTTCCAATAACGAATTTCGCATTAATTGTATCACTACTGCTAATGGGCGAATACCTAAAACGATAGCTGGTAGTATTAAATTTTTCCATTTGATGTTCATATTCTCACCAAAATCGTCTAACTCATAAAGACTACCTGTCATTTCTAAATTGGTGTACTTATGGAGTACGAATCCAAAAAACCAGGCGAACAAGATGGCACTAAAAAAGGAAGGCACACTCATGCCTATAGTACTTAATATCTGAATGGACTTATCTAAAAACGTGTCTTTTTTTAAGGCTGAAACGACACCTAAGCTGATGCCCAATAACAAAGCAATGAGTATCGCTGTTACCGCTAGCACAAAAGTATTGGGTAAGGTTTCACCTAACACCTGACTTACTTTCTTCCCTTGTTTTGTAAATGACTCTCTTAAATAAGGGAACTTTACAACAGTAGTGGTTTCCCCAATAGTAAAAAGTGTTGTCCCCGTATATTTATTGTCGCGAAAAAAGGTGTAATTACCTCTTTTAGTAGAATGAAATGAAAGGGGCGACAAATCGTTTAAATAATATAAATACTGCGTTGCAATAGGCTTATCAAAGCCATACTTTTTTTTTATGATTGCCAATTGCTCACTGTCTTCATTCTGCCCCAACATCATTAATGCAGGATCACCAGGCAAGACATTAAATAAAAAAAATATAAGAGTAACAACTCCAAATAATGTAAGTAATGCGTAGAACGTTTTGTTTAGAAGATAGCTTATCAGATTAGTTTTCTTTTAATTTAATTTTTATAATTTCATTTACAACACTACTGTTTTGCATGTTTAGCTCTTTCAATTGAATGATATCTTTTATAACATTCATTTGCTCTATAGTATCAGGATCCAAAGCCTCAACCTCTTCTTCCGTCGCGGGCTCATCATCAATAAAATACAAGGTGATCTTCTCTTCGGCAATTGGTTCTGGCTTACGCGGTACTTCTGGCAATTCTAAATCATCCACATCATTAAAATGCACCTTTTGTACCACCGTTCCTTTTTCTAATTTTAAGACTCCTGGATTGGAGCGAATAACTGTTTTTAATGCTTTTTCGTCGCATAAATAAAAATCGAAATTCAAATTATAGATGTCTTTTGTTTTTGCTTTTGCTTCAGCTCCTGATGCGGTTAAGCCTATTACGGTATAACCTCTCCTTATTGCCAAATCTGTAATGTCTTTAACATTCTTGAAGCCTTCAGCATTTGCCGTTTCTAAACTGTAAGACACCACCATAATGAGATGGTCTTCTGCTAAAAATGTATCGGTAAGATTCTCATCTTCCGTTTCTATGGAAAAATCTTTTATTGGCGGATCGTAACCCGCTCTAACAACTTCAGTTTCTACACCTACATATGCTCCACCTTCTACTGTTGGGTAGCTACCGTCTGTTACGATTACTTTTTCTTCACCATTTACATTAAAGGTCCAGGTGAATTCCTGAATTGCTTTTGGCGCGTTCTCAGGAACAGTCATACCGTCTGCTATATTTGCACCCACTTTATAGGCTCTAAAATCCCAAACGGGTAAATGCATTAGTACATGATAGCCAAACCAAAGACTTCCAATAAAACCTAATAAGGCTAGAAGGGTATTTGGGAACCTTCCGAATAAGGGTTTTATATGTTTTAAACCATAGACTAAAACGAGGATTAATAATAAAAGAATCAAATCTTTAAAGAAACTTTCCCAAGGATCCATTTTTAAGAAATCACCAAAACAGCCACAGTCTTTAACTTTCTCAAAATAGGCTGCATAAAAGGTTAGAAAGGTGAAGAACACAATCATGGCCAGTAAGCTCCATACGGTAAATTTCGGTTTATACCCTATCAATAAAAAAACACCTAAAACGACTTCTAAAACCACTACAAACACCGCAATTCCTAATGCGTAAGGCATAAAAACGGGTAAATCTAAAACATCTGCGCTAAAATATTCTTGTAATTTATAAGAGAAACCTATAGGGTCGTTTAGTTTTATTAATCCTGAAAAGATGAATAATGCACCAACTAAAAAGCGGCAAATGTGTATTATGTATTTCATAAAATTTTATTTACATTTTAAAATTCTAAATCACAAAAACTAAATCCCAAAAGGTCCTCAGTTTTTAATTAAAATTTCTAAAATTATCTTAATTTATTTACTATTGATGATAGTATTTTTCTTAATTCGTTTGCTTCAATCAGTAGCTTATGAATTCTTTCTGATTCATTTTCATTTAATTCCTTCAGAAGTTTTAACCAATATTCACTTTCCTTTGCTTCTTTTCTCGATATTCTCAATTTAAACAATAAATCTTTATCACCTAGCTTTTCATTTCCTTCAATGTAGTTTGCACCAACAGAGCCTGAAGACCTAACCAACTGCTTACCATCTTCTATATTTGAAATTGTATTTTTTAATTCTTTAACTAAAAATCTACAGTCTCTTGCGAATTCAAAAGTGCGTCGTTCAAGATTATATGTTTTTTTCTTCTCCCAATAGCTTTGGAATTTAGTTTTTATTATTTGGAATTTGAACTAGCCAGATGAATCATTGCAAAAATAGCATAATTAATCATGTCTTGATAATTAGCTTCAATACCTTCACTTACTAGTGTTTTACCCAAATTATCTTCAATTTGTTTAACGCGTAACAGTTTCTGTAAGATTAAATCTGTAAGTGAACTCACACGCATTTCTCTCCAGGCTTCACCATAATCATGATTTTTATCTTGCATTAACTGTTTAGTACTAGTGACTTTATCATCGTAAAGCTTGGTGGCCTGTTCAAGAGATAAATCGGGTTGTTCAACCACCCCTTTTTCTAACTGAATAAGTGCCATGATACAATAATTGATAATGCCTATAAATTCGCTCTGCACCCCTTCATCAATTTTCCTAACCTCATTTTGCTGCAAACTTCTAATGCGCTGTGCTTTAATAAAAATCTGATCGGTAAGCGATGGCAATCTTAATATACGCCAAGCACTTCCGTAGTCGCTCATTTTATTAATAAACAAACTACGACACGTTTCTATTACAGCATCATATTGTTTTGAAGTATCTTGCATAAATTGAATGAATTTTGTGTAAATTTCGCATAAAATTGTTTAAAATTCAAGGTTTAGCGTTTATAGTTTCTAAATGCCTGACAAACAGTAAACATAAAGCTATCTATGACGATTAATTGTAACGGATCACTTATCGATTTAACCGCACCAAAAGTAATGGGCATTTTAAACGTTACGCCAGATTCTTTTTACGATGGCGGCTTTTACAAAGACCCCTCTTTAATTTTAAAACAAGTAGAAAAAATGCTTGAAGCTGGAGCTACTTTTATCGATGTTGGTGCCTACAGCTCGAAACCTAATGCAGATAAAGTCTCTCAAGAGGATGAGCTAAAGCGCATACTCCCAATTATTGATTTATTGCTGAAACACTTTCCTGACCTCGTGATTTCTGTTGACACCTTTCGTGCAGAAGTTGCCAGACAATGTATTGAAAAAGGAGCTGCCTTAGTGAATGATATTTCTGCTGGGCATTTAGATGATAAAATGATGGAAACCGTTGCCCACTTAAACGTGCCTTATATTATGATGCACATGAGAGGCACCCCAGAAACAATGCAACAGCAGACAAATTATAAATCTATTTTAAAAGAAATTCTGTTTTATTTTTCTGAAAGAATAGCGAAAGCCAGAGCTTTAGGAATCGTAGATATTATTATTGATCCTGGATTTGGATTTGCTAAAACACGTGAACAAAATTTTGAATTGCTAAATAGTTTAGAAGGTTTTAAAATAATCGAGCTACCCTTGTTAGCTGGGATTTCGAGAAAATCTATGATTTACAAAACATTACAAACGACTTCATCCGAAGCACTTAACGGCACCACCGCTTTAAACATGGTTGCCTTAGAAAAAGGCGCAAAAATTTTACGTGTACATGATGTAAAAGAAGCTGTCGAATGTGTTAAACTTTACAACCAATTACATGCCTAATATGAGAGTTCTTTTTTTATTTCTATTTCTGCTGTCTTGCGGAAATGAAAAAGTCATACAGTTACCCGAAATACAAAATGCAAAGATTACCACTATTACAGATGTTTCTCCTGCTTATATTTTTTACGATGAAACAAAACCTGATAGTGTAGAATTGAACAGAAAAAACCTGATAATTTCTACTAACTGGTTAGTAAATGTCGATAAGCGCTTAACGTTAAAACAAGCACTACCTTCTATTATAAAATTACAAGATAAAAAGCGAAAGGCTACACTGCATAAAAATGAAAATGCTAAAAACTACTTTACTTGTAATGACACCAGCATTAAAAATTTAGGCTTTATTGATTTTACCGATGTGGTTTATGTCGATGACCACGTTGATCTTGCTACAATTACTTTTCATATCCTGTTTACCTCACCAGATGAAATACAGATTACAACCAACCGTGAAAAATTAATTAAAACTAATATCTCAGATTTAGGTAAAGACTTATTTCAAAACAAAAGTTCAGAAGAAGAAAACCCCATTCTATTCTTAGAATTTAATGACCAATTATCATTTCAGGATTATATTACATTCAAATCCATTCTATCACACTTGTCTAATAATGATTTTAGAATAAGTCCAATGGAATTCATTTTTGATTAATCATATTTTACTAAATTTACCCAAACACATAACCATTGGAAATTTTTAACACCGTATTTAATTTTGGAATAAAAGATTTTATAGATGTCTTTTTAGTCGCTTTACTTTTATTCTATGCTTACCGACTTGTTCGTGGTACAGTAGCCATTAATATTTTTATAGGCATCGTAGTGCTTTACTTTATTTATTTAATAGTTGAAGCGCTACAAATGGTATTACTTACTAAAATTTTAGGCGGTTTTATTAGTGTTGGTTTTATCGCTTTAATTGTTGTTTTTCAACAGGAAGTCCGAAAATTTTTATTAATGATTGGCTCTACCAATTTCGCCTCTAAACGCGGGGTACTTAAGCATTTAAAATTCTTAAAAACAGAAGGTATAACCAAATCGTTGACAGATATTGATACTATTATAGCCGCTTGCAATAAAATGTCAACCACAAAAACAGGTGCTTTAATTGTTTTAGAACGCAATAACAATCTGGACTTTTTAGTGCAAACCGGTGACGAAATGAACATCAAGGTCACACAGCCTATTATAGAAAGTATTTTCTTTAAAAATAGTCCGTTACATGATGGTGCTATTATTATTTCAGACAATATCGTAAAAGCTACCCGTGTTATTTTACCTGTAAATAATGAAAAAACTATCCCGCAACGCTTTGGCTTACGTCACAGAGCCGCTGTTGGTATTACAGAACGTACAGATGCCATTGCCATTGCCGTAAGCGAAGAAACCGGACAAATTTCCTGTTTTAAAAATGGAACTTTTGTAGATTTTAAAGACTCTACTGAGTTGATTGAAATTATTAAAGATGATTTGGATTAATGATTTGCAAAAACTGTAAAAGATTATTACCCCAGCAAATTAATTACTGTAACGGCTGTGGCGCAAAAGTGATAAAAAACAGATTAACGATGCGTAATCTGTTTGAGGATTTTGCCTATCGTTTTCTCAATTATGACAACCTCTTTTTGCAAACGATCATAGCGCTTTTAAAAACACCGGAAAAAGTAATAGATAGCTATGTCGAAGGCACTAGAAAAACCTATGTTAATCCTATTAGTTTTTTCGCTATCAACTTAACCCTTTCGGGGCTTTACATTCTCATTCTTCGTAAATACTTTAACGATGCCATGAACTTCGCAACCTTGTCAGGCCAACAAGGCGAGGCGCAGGTAAAACTGCAAGAAAGCATAATGGCCATCTTCTATGATTATGGTTCATTAGTAAATTCAATTATAATACCAATTTTAGCCCTAATCTCTATTATCGTATTTTACAATAAAAAATATAATTATACTGAACATATCATCGTTTACCTATATAGTATGTCCTTATTTAGTATCCTTTCTATGGTAACAGGCTTAATTGTTCTATCCATAGATACCAGTTACTTTATGACTTTAAGTTTACTTCAATATCTATTATTGTTTATATACCATGCCGTTTTATTTAAAAGATTATTTAACTTGAGCATAAAACAACTGTTTCTAAAGATTCTTATTTTCATTCCCCTATCTTTCTTATTCTACATAGGCATATCTTTGGCAATAGTCCTTTTATTTTTTGTCTTTAGTGACATGTCTTTTAAAGATTTCGCACCCCAAAACTAAGCCACTTCAGCCTTTAAAAACTGTACTTCGTACAGATTTCTATAATAGCCATTTTTCTTTTTAAGCAATTCATTATGCGTACCAATCTCGACAATTTTACCTGCATCCATTACGATAATCTTATCTGCTTTTTGTACCGTAGCTAATCTGTGAGCAATAACTATAGAGGTTCTGTCTTTTGTTATTTTATCGGTTGCATTTTGAATGAGTTGCTCTGAGTAAGAATCGACAGAAGATGTGGCCTCATCCAGAACTAAAATACTAGGATTAGTGACATAAGCCCGTAAAAAAGAAATCAATTGTCGCTGTCCGGAAGATAACATCACACCGCGCTCTTTTACATTATAGTGGTAACCGTTAGGTAAGCTCATAATAAAATCATGAATACCAATATCTTGAGCTGCCTGAATAACCTCTTCTTCAGTAATATTCGGATTATTAAGGGTTATATTATTCAAAACTGTATCTGCAAACAAAAACACATCCTGTAAAACAACCGCTATATGGCTGCGTAATGATGCTAATTTAACCGTTGTAATATCTATGTTATCAATACAAATACGTCCACTGTTAATTTGATAAAAGCGATTTAATAAATTAATAATCGTAGATTTTCCAGCTCCAGTTGCACCTACAATCGCAACGGTTTGTCCTGTTTTCACACTAAACGAAACATCTTTAAGTACTTCCTCATCATCCACATAACTAAAATGTACATTCTTAAAATCTATATCGCCTTTAAAATGAGAGACCTCCGAAGTTCCTAAATCATCAATTTGAGAATCTGTATCAATAATTTTAAATACACGTTTAGCAGCTACCATTCCCATTTGCAATGTGTTGAACTTATCTGCAATTTGCCGTAAAGGTCTATACAGTTTTGGTATAAGCATAATGAACATAAATAACTCACTCACACTCGCTGTAGCGTATAAAACAACCATTAACCCACCAACATAGGCAACTAAACCAGAGGTTATTGACGATAAAAAGTCTGCAATTGGAAAGAATATCGAGTTATACCATATGGTTTTTAACCATCCTTTTTTATGCCGTTCATTTATAGCTTTAAAGTTTTTATACTCGGTGGCTTCACGCGTAAATAGCTGAAGAATTTTCATTCCAGTTACCCGTTCCTGTACAAAAGAATTAAGGTTTGAAACTTCGGCACGTACCTGTTCAAAAGCTTTCTTCATATAACGTTGAAATACTTTTGTAGCGTATAAAACAATAGGCATGGTTACAAATACGATTAAACTGAGTTTAATATTGGTAAAAAACATAACCGCGGCAATCGCTAGCATTACTGCTATATCGCGCGCAATCATAAACAAACCTTGCCCAAAAATATCGGCTATACGCTCCATATCTGTCACAGCACGCGTAATAAGTGCACCAACAGAAGACGTGTCGTAATACTTCATTTTGAATTTTAGCATATGATTAAAGAGCTTTACCCGAATATCTTTAACCACACTTTGTCCTAACCAAGCAGCATAAAAGGTAAATAGAAATTGAAAAACGGTTTCTAAAAGCAGCATGCCAATCATCAATAAAATATAAAACAAGAAGCCGTCTTTTTTTTGCAGCTTTATATTATTATCAATGGCAATTTTTAAAATATATGGCACAGAGATACTCAATCCCGCAATAATGATTACTGAGAGTAGCACGCCATAAAAGACCTTTCTGTATGGTTTTGTATATTCAAACAGACGTTTAAATAAGTCTAAATCGAATATATTTTCTTTATTATTGGACATCTTGGATTCCTGAAAAAACAGGCCATTTTAATTGTTTTTTTATAATTTTATATGCTCTGGGTAAACCACTTCGGTTAAATATAATGCATGCGCAGGCACCGAAAAACCAGCTTCACTCCTATTTTTAGACTTAATAATGTCATGTAATGCCGCTACCTCTAGTTTCCCTAAACCTATATTAATAAGTGTTCCTACAATAGCACGCACCATATTACGTAGAAAGCGATCTGCTTTAATAGTAAATTGTAATTCGTTTTCAACCAGTAGCCATTCGGCTTTCATAATATTACAATTATACGTTTTTACATCTGTATTACTTTTAGAAAAGCATTGAAAATCTTTATACTCCAATAGAATTTTGGTCGCCTCTTTTAATTTAACAGCATCAATTTTGTGCTTTACATAAAATGCCTGATTTGTATTAAAGGGATTTTTCTCTACAGCAATTCTATATAAATATGTTCTACTTAAAGCATCAAATCTAGTATGTGCCTCAGGCTTAACCTTGAAGAGGTCTTTAATTGCGATATCTTCTGGTAAAAAAGAATTGAGTTTAAAAATCAGGGTTTCAATTTCAAAAATTACATGCGTCTCAAAATGTGCAAACATTTGCATAGCATGAACTCCTGCATCTGTTCTGCCTGCTCCCATAGTAGCAATTTTTTCTTTCAGCAAAGTAGACAATGCTTTTTCTAAAACTTCTTGCACAGCAATAGCGTTGGGTTGTATTTGCCAACCGTGGTATGCCTTTCCATTGTAAGATAATTCTATAAAATAGCGCAATAATGTGGTATTTTTGTTTTAAGATTGACAAAGATAATTGTTTTTCTTTCTAAAGAAATCCTAAATTACTATTAAAAATCAGGGTTTTTAAAGACAAATACAAATGAGATCACCACTTTTGCGGAAGTCATAAAGAATACTAACATTAGAAAAAGATTCCCGCCTTCACGGAAGTCATGAACACTATAGATTCCCTTTTTCAAGGGAATGAATTTAAAGAAATTCAATGAAAAAAATCCTCTTACTTTCAGACACACATAGCTATATTGATGAAGATATTTTAAAATACGTAAAAGGAGCAGATGAAGTATGGCATGCTGGAGATATTGGTGATTTAAGCGTAACGGATGCTATTAAAAAGCTAAAACCTTTAAAAGGGGTTTATGGCAATATTGATGATGCGAAAGCGCGGTTAGAGTTTCCAGAACACAATCGCTTCATGTGTGAAGACGTCGATGTTTGGATCACACATATTGGCGGGTATCCAAACAAATATAATTCTCGGGTTCGTGAAGCAATCTATAACAATCCACCGCGTATTTTTATATGCGGTCATTCACATATTCTCAAAGTCATGCCTGATAAAAAACTCAATCTTATTCATATGAATCCTGGTGCTGTGGGTACTCATGGTTTTCATAAAGTAAGAACCATGCTGCGTTTTACTATTGATGGTAAGAAAATTGAAAATTTAGAAGTCATAGAATTCCCCAGGCGGTATTAAAAAAAGCCCAAGATCTTCACCTTGGGCTCACGCACTAATACTACTAAGATGTTAGGCTTATCGCAACCTGTCTACAGATTTTACAAGATCTTCGTCCTTTTTGATGGCCTTATTAGCTAAAACTAATAACACGATAGACACAATAGGAAGAAAAATCCCAATACCTTTCTCAGAAAAATTAATTTCTCCAGATACCTTTAGAGATTGATATACAAGTAATCCTAGTAAAATAAAGTTTAATATGATGTTAAGTCGCCCCAATACAAATTGTGACTTCCTGTTTTTAAACATAAAAATAGATAACAACGACAAGCATGCAGACGCTAAAAACAAACCAAAATAAACCAACTCGTCTTGAGCAAATACTTTAGCGTTTTCAGTAATCCATAAAGGAAACAAAAATATCAGTCCTCCAGAAACGCCAGCCGCCAAAAGTAAATAGATAGATTGTATGCGTTGTATCATGTATTCTTTCAAAAAATTATAGCACAAAAATATAACTTCTTTTATTAATTTTAAGTGAAAAACTTAAAATAAAGTTGTATTATTGCAATGACCATTTGCAACAACCACATTGGCAATACGTTAATCTTCAGAATTACATTATTATTTTCTACGGAAAAATTTCAACAAATATATTTCACAAAAAATATTCAATTCAACTTATTACATGTTTGAAATCACACAATTAAAAGAAATGAAACTTCCTGAGTTGCAGGAAATGGCGAAAAAATTAAACATCTCAAAGTTTCGCACATTAAAAAAACTAGACCTTGTTTACCAAATCTTAGATAAGCAAGCTGCCAACCCTCAAGCTATTGCAGAAGTCAAAAAAGAAGCTCCAAAAGCAGACAAATCAGAACCTCAAAAACAAAAAAGGGAGCGTGTTCAACGTCCGGCTAAGAAAAAAACTGACCCTAAAACGGACCCTAAAACTAAGCAAGAAACCTTAGCTTTTAAAGATAATAAAGAGGAAAAAGCACCAGTTAAACAAGATAGCAAACCCCAGGCTAAACAAGAAAGAAAGCCAGAGACCAAGCAAGAGGTAAAGCCTGAAAAAAAGCAACAACAACCAAAACCGCAGCATAAAAAACCAGTTCATAGTCATAAAAAGGACGAGAATACTAGTAATAACCCTAATCAAAATCGTCAGAAAAACACGAAGTCAAATCAAAATAGAAGCCAGGACAAAAACGGTAATACGCACAGTAGTAATGGAAATAAAGACAGTCGTAACCGTTACCGTGAACCAGATTTCGAATTTGATGCGATCATAGAAAGTGAAGGCGTATTAGACATTATGCAGGATGGTTACGGTTTTCTTCGCTCATCTGACTACAACTATTTATCATCACCAGATGATATTTATGTCTCACAATCTCAAATTCGCTTATTTGGATTAAAAGTAGGAGATACCGTTTTAGGAAATGTAAGACCTCCTAAAGAAGGAGAAAAATACTTCCCGCTTATTAGAGTTAATAAAATTAACGGACAAAGTCCAGATGTCGTTAGAGATCGCGTCTCTTTTGAGCACTTGACACCATTATTTCCTCAAGAGAAATTCAATATTGCAGAAAAGCAAAGCACTATTTCAACGCGTATCATGGATTTGTTTTCACCAATAGGAAAAGGACAACGTGGTATGATTGTATCGCAACCTAAAACAGGTAAAACCATGCTTTTAAAGGATGTGGCGAATGCTATAGCAGCAAATCACCCAGAAGTTTATCAAATGATTTTATTAATCGATGAACGTCCTGAAGAGGTAACCGATATGCAACGTAATGTTCGTGGAGAAGTTATTGCTTCTACTTTTGATAAAGAAGCTCATGAACATGTAAAAATCGCTAACATTGTATTAGAGAAAGCAAAACGATTAGTCGAATGTGGTCATGATGTTGTTATTTTACTAGATTCAATCACACGTTTGGCAAGAGCTTACAACTCTGTACAGCCGGCTTCAGGAAAAATTCTTTCTGGTGGTGTTGATGCAAATGCTTTGCACAAACCAAAACGTTTCTTTGGTGCTGCCCGTAACATAGAAAATGGTGGTTCACTAACGATTATTGCTACTGCGCTTACAGAAACAGGTTCTAAAATGGACGAAGTAATTTTTGAGGAATTTAAAGGAACTGGTAATATGGAGCTTCAGTTAGATCGTAAGATTTCTAACCGTCGTATATTCCCGGCTATCGATTTAACCTCTTCAAGCACCCGTAGAGATGATATTTTATTAGATGATGTAACTATCCAACGTATGTGGGTAATGCGAAAGTATCTTGCAGATATGAATCCTGTAGAAGCTATGGAATTCATTAACGATCGTTTCAAAAAAACCAGAAATAACGAAGAGTTTTTAATTTCTATGAACGGTTAAAGTTCAGACTAAATTTCTTCAAGAAATAAAACATAAAAAAGCCTTGACTTATCTAAGTCAAGGCTTTTTTTTATACACCAAAAGTGTTGTATCTATAATTAATAAGCTATTAAAAGCGCTTTATACTCTTTTAAGTCGGAAATATTACCTTTATTTTTAAGGTTTCCTGTGAGTGCTATTAAATATTTTAGACTCTCTACAGGAGAAGCTGCCTCGTTTTCTGCAGTAGCATTTTCTTCATCTATAGCTTCATCGTCAAGAAGCGGAATAAGAAATGATTTGTGTTTCTCAATATGCTCATAAGTATACCTAAGTACCTTTACCACTAACGGCTGTTCTTCCTCTAAGGCATAAGTTCGTAATTCTTTAATATCGTCAATGAGTGTGTCTGTATTAATACCTGTATCATCAAGATTCTTAAGTATTTTATCGATTGATTTAATTGCTTTTGTATTTTCCAAAGGAGTAAGATTATGTATGTAGTTAACTTTTTATAATTGCAAATTTATATTTTTAGAAATCAAATACAGACACTTTTTTAAGATTTTTATTTTCTATAAATAACAACGCTTTAGATTCCAAGTACAGTAATTTGGAATGCTCCATTTTTTTCTTTAGATGAACCTCACGATTTGCATAAACAAAACTTTTAGTACAATCCCGATAATCCCTTATCGCAGGCAGCCCACTCTAATACAGTATAAAAACAAAAAAAAAGCCTACCGAAATAATCGATAGGCTTTCCTCTTTATTTATATAACTTTAAAGCTTATTATATAGCTGCTACGTGCTTAGTTAAACCAGACTTTAGGTTTGCTGCTTTATTAGCGTGAATAATATTTTTCTTAGCTAATTTATCCAACAACGTATAAACCGTAGGCAATAATGCTTCTGCTTCTTTCTTATCAGTCAACTCACGTAATTTCTTAATTACATTACGAGTCGTCTTGTGCTGATATTTATTTCTTACGCGCTTAGATTCGTTTTGTCTGATTCTTTTTAACGCTGACTTATGATTTGCCATTTGTTCTTGTTTTCTTATATTAAAAAATTGTAGCCCGTAGGGGAATCGAACCCCTCTTACCAGGATGAAAACCTGGCGTCCTAGCCGATAGACGAACGGGCCATTTATTTTTGAGTTTGCAAATATATACTATATATTTTATTCCTGCAACACTTTTCAAATAACTTTACAACGTCTCCATTGCGATGGCAAAAATACAACTATTTTCTACTTTAGCAAGAACTAATTAATTTTTTTTGAAAAAAAATTAATTAGTATGCTTTAGCAAACAATACTCGACGTTTTGAAGGCTTTCCAGAATACACACAAACGCCATCTTCCAAGGGTCCATCTAGAGGCAAGCATCTTATTGTTGCTTTAGTAATTTCTTTAATTTTATCTTCTGTTTCTGCAGTGCCATCCCAATGGGCAGATATAAAACCTCCTTTTTGTTTTAAAACCGTTTTAAATTCTTCAAAAGTTCCAACTTCAGTAATATGAGAATTTCTATAGTCTAAAGCTTTTTTAAATAGCGCCTCTTGAATTTCGGTCATCAACCCTTCTACTCTATCCGTTAAAGCATTTAAAGCAATGACTTCTTTTGTTAAGGTGTCTCTTCTCGCTAATTCTACTGTACCATTTTCTAAATCTCTCGCTCCAATTGCGATACGCAAAGGCACGCCTTGCAACTCGTGCTGTGCAAATTTTGCTCCAGGACGATACGTTGTTCTATTATCAAATTTTACTGTAATATGCTTTGCGCGCAACTCTTTTATAATGTCATCAACGACTGCTGTGATTCCCCCTAGTTCTTCATCAGTCTTATATATTGGCACGATAACGACTTGATTCGGCGCTAAATTAGGCGGCAAGACCAAACCTTGATCATCACTGTGTGTCATTATTAAAGCCCCCATTAACCTAGTCGATACTCCCCAAGAAGTCGCCCAAACATAATCTTGTTTACCTTCTTTTGAGGTGAATTTTACATCAAAAGCTTTAGCAAAATTTTGTCCTAAAAAATGCGAGGTTCCAGCTTGCAAGGCTTTTCCGTCTTGCATTAGTGCTTCAATACAATAGGTTTCGTCTGCTCCTGCAAAACGCTCACTTTCAGATTTTACGCCTTGCACAACAGGTATCGCCATAAAATTTTCGGCAAAAGTTGCATAGACGTTATTCATTGTTTTTGCTTCCGCTAACGCTTCAGCCTTAGTTTCATGAGCGGTATGCCCTTCTTGCCATAAAAATTCCGCTGTACGCAAAAATAAACGTGTACGCATTTCCCAGCGTACCACGTTTGCCCATTGGTTTATTAATAGTGGTAAATCCCTGTAAGATTGAACCCAGCCTTTAAAGGTATTCCATATAATAGCTTCACTCGTTGGTCTCACAACAAGCTCTTCCTCTAACTTTGCGTTTGGATCTACTCTTAATTTTCCTGGATTATCCGGATCACTTTCTAGTCTATAATGAGTAACCACCGCGCACTCTTTTGCGAAACCTTCAGCATTTTTTTCTTCAGCTTCAAACAAACTTTTTGGCACGAAAAGCGGAAAATAAGCGTTTTGATGGCCTGTTTCTTTAAACATGCGATCTAATTCGGCTTGCATTTTTTCCCAAATAGCATAGCCATATGGTTTAATAACCATGCACCCTCTAACCGCTGAGTTTTCTGCTAAATCGGCCTTTACAACCAGTTCGTTGTACCATTTTGAGTAATCTTCTGCTCTACTCGTTAGTTTTTTGCTCATACTTAGTATTTTGGCACAAATATTGTGACTCTGTTAAATAAAGAAAATAGTTGCACAAAACTAACTATTTTTGTTATGTTCAACAATAAAAACAACAGTTATGAAATTAAAAAAACACTTACAGACAAAATTACCAACGCTAACCGTTCTAGGTTTGGCATTAGCAATGACTTCTTGTGGTTCATATCAGTATGTTGGACAAGATACTGATGGTATCTATGGCGAAGATAATGAGCAAGTTGTAATTATTGAACAAGAGAATCCAGAAACAACTACTGATAATAATTATTATAAAGACTACTTCAAAGCAAAATCTATAGAGATGGAAGCTTTAACCCAAACCCAAGAAGAGGAAGAAGAGGTTTTTGTTGATATTGATTCTTATGAAAGTACTTATGCCAACGAAAATGAACAAGGGCAAGGCTATGGTTCTTGGGGAGATAACGGCACAGAGGTCTCTGTAAATGTTTATAATTCTGGATTTGGTTTCAATAATTATTGGAATACGCCATTTTATGGCTGGAATAACTGGGGATGGAACAGACCTTTTTGGAATGTAGGATTTGGATTTGGAAATTACTATTCTGGCTATGGATATGGCGGCATCTATGATCCCTTCTGGGTTTCTCCTTATGGCGGATTCGGTGGTTACGGGTACGGGTATGGTTATGGATATGGACATCCTTACTATAATGGTTATTATGGTCGAAACGGATTTTATCGTCGCGGTTTAGCTTTTAATTCTACAAGAAGAGGTGCTATTTACGGAAGAACTTCTGCTTTAAGTAGAAGAATCGATGCTAATCGCATGAGAAGTAATTCGACGTCAACACGTACCAGAACATCTACAAGGCCACGGGTAAGAACGACTACTACCCCTAGAACAAACTCGTCAACCAGAACGAGAACCAGAGAGGCGTCTGATACACCAAGAACGAGAACAACAACCCCTAGAACGAGAACGAGAACAACAACCCCTCGAACGAGAACGAGAACAACAACACCTCGAACGAGAACTAGAACAACAACACCTAGAACCAGAACATCAACACCAAGAAGTAATTCCAGAGCAACAACACCGCGATCGAATAGCTCTTCTAGAAGCTCTGGTTCTTCTACAAGGAGTTCAGGTTCATCTTCATCAAGATCAACTGGAGGCTCAAGAAGAAGAGGATAAAATTGCAATACACATATAAAAAATCTAATATGAAAACGTTACTATTACTATTCATAGGTGCCTTATCTATGACTGCATTAAATGCTCAAAATATTAATGATGCCTTGCGATACAGCAATGGAGAAATCATGGGCTCAGCGCGTTATAGAGCACTAAGCGGGGCTTTTGGAGCCTTAGGTGGTGATTTAAGTGCTGTTAATGCCAATCCTGCTAGTTCAGCCGTTTTTACTAATAGTTTTGCCTCTGTATCTTTGGCCACTGAAAGTACAGATAATCAAACCTTTTACTTCAGAGGAACAAATGCCTCATCAGACTCAGACATCTCTTTAAATCAAGGTGGAGGTGTTTTTGTTTTTAAAAATAGAAATGAAAATTCTCCTTGGAAGAAATTTGCTTTAAGTATTGTCTACGATAACACTAAAAACTATGAGGATAACTGGTATTCAAGGGGAATAAACACGAATTCTATTGATAGTTATTTTTTGAATAATGCGCAAGGTTTGCCTTTAGGTGAAATCTCTGCTATATCTGGTGAATCTACCTCTGAGGCCTATGCCGCAATTGGAAATACTTACGGGTATGTTCATCAACAAGCCTATTTAGGTTATGATTCTTTTATTTTAGAGCCAGACACTTTTGACGATGATAATACGAGCTATAGTTCTAATATTGGAACTGGAACTTTTGATCAGGAATATTCCTATGCAGCAACTGGTTATAATGGAAAAATCGCATTTAATATTGGTGCTCAATATGGTGAAAACGCCTATTTTGGTTTGAATTTAAATTCTCACTTTTTAAACTATGAGCGCTCCACATTTTTATACGAAAAGAATGATAATGCAACATCTGTAGTAAATGAAGTTGGATTTGAAAATTATATTTCTACTTTTGGTAACGGATTCTCTTTTCAATTAGGGAGTATCTTTAAATTATCAGAGGCATTTAGAGTTGGATTAACTTATGATTCCCCAACATGGATGACTATAGAAGAAGAAACCACTCAATATATTGAAACCGTTCGCGTTGAATCTGGCGAAAACATATTACAAGTTGTTGATCCACAAATCGTAAACTTATTTCCACAATATAGATTACAATCACCAGGAAAAGTCACTGGAAGCTTAGCCTATATCTTTGGAACAGACGGATTGATTAGTTTTGATTATTCTAGAAGAGATTTTAGTAAAACAAAATTCAAACCTACCTCTGACAGATACTTTTCAGCACAAAATAGTATTATTTCTAATCAATTAACGACTGCTGCAACCTACAAACTCGGTGGCGAGTACAAATACAATCAATTTAGTTTTAGAGGTGGCTATCGTTTTGAAGAGAGCCCCTACAAAAATGGCACAACAGTTGGAGATTTAAATGGCTATTCTCTTGGCTTAGGCTATAATTTTGGAAACACAAAGCTAGATTTAACTTACGATCAGGCGCAACAAACTAATAATCACCAACTCTACAGTACGGGTTTAACTGATGCCACTACAATTGATGCGATACATTCTAACATCACACTAACTTTAGGATTTCAGTTATAAGATTGTTAAGTATAAAACAATGAATAAGTGCCTAAGTATACTTAGGCCTTTTTTATAACAACTAACCAACTTCTATGCTGTGTTTTACTATTAGCAAAAGCCGGTATTCATTTTGTAAAATTTACGTCAAAAGTAAGAACTGAATCATTATATATGAAATTCAAGAAATGAATGCAATAAAAGGCTACTTATAAAAAGAAATAATAATTATTAAGAAATAGTCCTCAGACAAATAAAACAGTTGAAATTAAAAAACTGCTATACTAAACTCTAATTTTTTTATTACTTATCTTTGCGGACTAATGTTTTATTGAATATATGAAAATTGAAAATATAGAAAATATTCACGATGATTTAGGTGAAAATCATGTGGGAACATCTTCTCAAACACCTATGAAAGCTGATGCTTTTAAACTTTCTGATAAAGAAAAAATTGAAAGCATTCAAGAGGATGTGCGTCGTATTATGGACACTTTGGGCTTAGACCTAACAGATGACAGCCTGAGTGGAACACCTAAACGTGTTGCCAAAATGTTTGTTAATGAGATATTTGGCGGATTAAATCCTGATAAAAAACCTAGCGCTTCTACATTTGACAACAAATACCAATATGGAGAAATGCTTGTAGAAAAAAACATTACGGTTTACTCTACTTGCGAACACCATTTATTACCTATTGTTGGAAAAGCACATATTGCTTATATTTCTAACGGTACTGTTGTTGGTTTATCTAAAATGAATCGTATTGTGGACTATTTTGCAAAACGTCCTCAAGTGCAAGAGCGCTTAACGATTCAAGTGGTCAAGGAGCTTCAGAATGTATTAAACACCGAAGATGTTGCCTGTGTTATTGATGCCAAGCACTTATGTGTAAATTCTCGTGGTATTCGTGATATTGAAAGTAGTACGGTCACTTCAGAATTTGGAGGGCAATTCAAAAATAAAGAAACCAAACGCGAGTTTTTGGATTACATTAACTTAGACACTAAGTTTTAGTCCTTTAGTTTCCATTTTCAACACTACAGTCATTACCATTATAATAAAAAGACCAATGCAGCTTTACCAAAATCAGCAGATACAAATCTATAATTCTCTAAGCGGAAAAAAGGAAGCCTTTAAAACCATTCATGAGGGCTATGTAGGCATGTATGTTTGTGGCCCAACGGTTTACAGCAATGTACATTTAGGCAATGTAAGAACCTTTATGTCTTTTGATATGGTATTTCGCTATTTGAAGCATTTAGGATATAAGGTGCGCTATGTTCGAAATATTACAGATGCCGGGCATTTAGAGAACGACGCAGATGTTGGTGAAGATAAGATTACAAAAAAAGCACGGTTGGAAGAGATTGAACCAATGGAAGTAGTACAGCGTTACACTGTAGATTTCCATAATGTCATCAATACGTTCAATTTATTACCTCCAAGTATTGAGCCTACGGCTACTGGACATATTATTGAACAAATTGAACTTATTAAAACAATTATTGAGAATGGCTTTGCCTACACCGTTAATGGCTCGGTCTATTTTGATGTGCATAAATATAATGAGACCAATGATTACGGCATTTTAAGCAAACGAAAATTAGAAGACTTAATCCATAACACACGGGCTCTAGACGGACAAAGTGACAAAAAAAATCCACAAGATTTTGCGCTCTGGAAGAAAGCCGAACCACAGCACATCATGCGTTGGCCTTCGCCATGGAGTGATGGTTTTCCTGGTTGGCATTTAGAATGTACCGCGATGAGCACAAAATATCTAGGAGAACAATTTGACATTCATGGCGGAGGAATGGATTTAAAATTCCCCCATCACGAGTGTGAAATTGCACAAAATCAAGCAGCTATAGGAAAAGATCCAGTAAATTACTGGATGCATGCTAATATGCTTGAGCTTAACGGAGCACGCATGTCTAAAACTACAGGGAATATTATAAATCCAGGAGCCTTGCTTTCTGGCCAAAATGATATCATGTCTAAAGCTTATAATCCAAGTGTTATCCGTTTTTTCATGATGCAATCTGCCTACAGAAGCGTTTTGGATTTAACAGATAATGGGCTTTTGGCCAGCGAAAAAGGGTTTAACCGTTTAATGAACGCCGTTACTGATTTAGAAAACTTAAACACCGCTAACACGACCTCTTTCGATATTCAAGATTGGAAACAGAAATGCTATGATGCCATGAACGACGATTTTAATTCGCCAATTCTAATTGCGAATTTGTTTGAAGCCGTGAATCATATTAATGCTATAAAAGAGGGTAGTACGACCATCACTAAAGAAGATTTAGACATTTTTAAAAATACCATTACTACTTTTGTTTTTGATATTTTAGGGCTAAAAAGTACTGCTGAAGATAGTTTAATTGGTACCGATAAATTATCTGGAGCTGTTGCATTACTTATTAAATTAAGACAAGAAGCCAGAGCTAACAAAGACTTTGCTTTATCTGACAAAATACGTGATGAGCTTGAGGCTGTAGGTATACAATTAAATGACGGTCGAGAAGGCACGACTTTTTCAACGAATTAAGGACTTACCTAAATCTGCTACAAAGGCGCAGACTTATGGATTATGAAAAAACTATTAATCGCTCCTTTCCTATTTATAATAAAGGTTTACCAAACCTTTATTTCGCCTTTTACACCCGCAACATGCCGGTACCAACCAACCTGTTCTCATTACACTAAAGAGGCTTTAGAAAAACACGGTTTCTTAAAAGGAATGCAATTAAGCATTAAGCGAATTTTTAGTTGTCATCCTTGGGGAGGCAAAGGATACGATCCAGTTCCCGACACGGATGACAACTAGCCAGCACGCCAGCTCGCACATTCACTAAAAATGTACACCGTACATTTTCTAACGCTCTGTCGCCATGGGGAGGTAAAGGATACGATCCAGTCCCCGACACGGATGACAACTAGCCAGCGTTCCAACTCGCACATTCACTATAAATGTACACTTTACATTTTCTAACGCGCTTTCGCCTTGGGGAGGTAAAGGATGCGACCCAGTTCTTTAAAATAATTTTTCGTCGGTTTTTTTAATCCCTGCCAGGTTTAAGACACCTTTCAGGCTGGCAAAAAGTTTGGCCCTCAAGTCTCACTGTTTTACATAGTAATAAAAGAGAGTAAACACAGCGCTCAACCCTGTCTGCCCAAAGAGAGGCTTGATGCACCAATCAATAATTCCGTTCTAAAATAATCATTGTAGTCTCCAAAGGTTATACTATATTTACAGTTATAAAAACAAATCTATGCACTTTTTAGAATTCGATTGGAATCCATTAACAGGAATCGACATCGTTGGAAATTTCAAAATTCATTTTTACAGTTTAATGTGGGTTTTAGCTTTTATTATTGGCTGGAATATCATGAAACGTATTTTTAAACGAGAACAGGTTAATATTGAATACTTAGACCCTCTTTTTATTTATACTGTTCTAGCAACCATGCTTGGCGCACGTTTAGGTCATGTCATTTTTTATCAACCAGAATTATTTAAAGAGGACTTTTTTAGTGTCTTTTTACCCTTTAGCTTTCAGAATGGGTTTGAGTTTACTGGATTTCAAGGTCTGGCGAGTCATGGTGCTGCTATTGGTATTGTTGTCGCCATGTATTTCTACCGTAAAAAATACCATTATAAATCGCTGATGTGGATTTTAGACCGCATTGTAATACCTGTAGCTTCTGGCGCCGTATTTATTAGAATTGGAAATTTTATCAACTCAGAAATTAACGGTGTTATAACAGATTCTGATTTTGGCGTTCGTTTTGTTCAAGATTATTACAATAAATATAGAATTGTAAAGGAAACAGGTATTGCAGATTATAAAGAAGCTTATCAAGCCGTGACTAATAATCCGCAGTTTCAAAACCTTTTAGAAGCCGTTCCTTATAGGCATCCCGCGCAATTATACGAAGCATTCAGTTATATTTTCGTGTTTTTAATATTGTTGTTTTTCTATTTAAAAACGAATAAAGGAAATCAACCTGGGTTTCTCTTTGGTTTATTTTTAGTCTTATTATGGGCTGTTCGTTTCTTCGTGGAGTTTGTAAAAATTCCTCAAGGCGAGGAATATATTGATTGGTTTGGTTTAAAAACGGGACAATGGTTGAGTATCCCATTTATATTGATTGGCCTTTACTTTATGTTTATATACAAACAAAAAAAACCTGTTAACTAATGAGGGTTATAACACGTCTGTTTTTTACACTTATTTGCGCTACAATGCTTTGCTTTACTTCTTGCAAAGATGCGCCGAAAAGTATTGAACAACCTGAGATAACCTTTAGTAAAGAAGGAGAACTCACTTTGTATAAAGCCATAACAGATACGGTTATTACAAAATTAGATATTGAACTTGCTAAAACCGACTTTGAAATACAAACAGGTTTGATGTATAGGCAAAAAATGAAAGACAATCAGGCCATGCTGTTTGTCTTTAATGAGATTAGAGAACGTAATTTTTATATGAAAAACACACGTTTTCCTTTAGATTTAATTTTTTTAGATCATAACAAAACGGTCGTTAGTTTTCAAGAAAATGCTCAGCCTTTAAACGAATCTTCACTACCATCTCATGCCTTAGCTCAATTTGTACTTGAGGTTAATGCTGGTTTAGCTGAAAAATGGCGCCTTGAAGTTGGTGATAAAATGGATTACTTTGAGTATAAGATTGTAAACTAACAGGTATGTCTGTTCACTATTTTGAAATAGAGATAAACGGCGAAAGGCGTGTTTCGGTTTCAAAATTCGAACCGCAACGGTCCAACGCTAAAAGTATTGTCATATCTTCTGCTACTGGTGTTATACGAAAATATTACACCAAATTTGCTGCGCATTTTTCTATTTTAGGTTTTACGGTATATACTTTTGATTATTCTGGTATTGGAAACTCTGAAGCTCATACTATTAAGAAGAATACCTGTAATTTAAACGATTGGGCAAAAGACCAGGCTGAAGTATTAGCTTTCGCTAAAACGACATGTCCTGAGCATAAAGTAATTCTTTTAACACACAGTATTGGCGGACAATTGATTGGTCTCAATCCAAATATAGGGTTGGCTGATGCCATAATTATGGTCTGTTCACAAAGTGGCTACTGGAAACTCTTTAAAGGGTATAGTCGTTTAAGAATGTATGCCTTTTGGAATGTCATGATACCAATCACCACGCCTTTATTTGGCTATTTTCCGGCTAAAATATTAGGTCTTTTTGAAAATCTACCAAAACACGTGACCTACCAATGGCGCAAATGGGGCGTAAAACCTGATTATATGCTATCGGAATTTAACACAAGTGATTTATATTTTAAGAACGTTAAGTGCCATGTATTATCATTAAGCTTTCCAAGAGACCAATTTGCACCTAAACTGGCAGTTGATTGGTTAACTGACAGATTTGAAAACGCTACTGTTGACAGACAACACCTTAAGCCAGAAGCCTTAAATATTGACGATGTACAGCACTTTGGCTTTTTTAGAAAAAGATTTAAAACCTCACTTTGGAAACTTGCTGAAGATTGGATTGAGAAACACACCTAGACTAATGCGCTACACCTAGCTGTGAACAAACAGGCATGATGATGGTACGCTCTTTTCTCTGCAATAGACATCGGGAAACGCCTAACGTTTTCTCTTGTAAGATTTTATTGTATCGTCAAGTTTTGGTAGGTCTACATGAGGGTTAAAGAAAAAGTAAGGTCCAAAAACCCATAAACTATTTTAGAATTAAATCTTAATTAATAACACTTCCATTTTATTTAATCGCACGCTATTATTTTTATTGAGATTCGTAAATTATGGCTTCATTTAAAACATATCATTATGGATTCTAAAAATAAAATGCCAAAACAAAACAAGCAAGATAAACAAGCGCAAGCAATCAACAAAAAAGGTGTACCAACAGACGGTGAGGAAATTAACCACCAAATTAAGGATAAAAAGGAGGTGCACCAGCCAAGAGACAATGCTTAAACCTTTTTCGAGTAACTCTACTAAAGAAAAAAGCCTTTCAGCTAATTAGCTGAAAGGCTTTTTAAATATTAAAACGATTTAGACTAAGCTTTCACTTCTTCTGATTCTTCTTCTTTTACTTTGTTTTTAAGCGCCTGTGTAGCATCTCCTTTTTTCACTGTATCGTACATAACTGGTGTTGCGATAAATAATGATGAGTAAGTACCCACAATAACACCTACAATTAAAGCGAACATGAATCCTCTAATTGATTCTCCACCAAAAATAAAGATCGCTAACAACACGATTAATGTTGTTAAAGAGGTGTTTAATGTTCTACTTAATGTAGAGCTTAATGATTTGTCGATAACCTTATCAAACGGCCATGAACTGTGCTCATTAAAGAATTCACGAATTCTATCGAAGACCACCACCGTATCGTTTAATGAGTAACCAATTACTGTTAGAATCGCGGCAATAAAAGCCTGATCGATTTCTAAAGAGAATGGCATAAATTTGTAGGTCAAAGAAAATACACCTAATACGATTAATACATCATGAAAAACTGCTGCAACCGCACCAAGTGAGAATTGCCATCTCTTAAAACGTAATAAAATGTATAAGAACACAACAATTAATGACCCTAATACCGCCCAGAAAGACGCCGATTTAATATCATCTGCAATGGTTGGACTTACCTTATATTTTTTCATTAATCCAGCTGATTTGCCTTCTGTATTATCAATAAAGGCTGCATAATCCATACCATTTAAATGTGGTTGTAAAGCATCAAATAAGGTTTGTCTTATGGCCTCATCTGCTTCTTCTGAAGCTTCGTTAATTCTATATTTCGTTGTAATTTTTAACTGATTATCCTCACCAAACGTTTTAGCATCTGCACTACCAAATACTGCTGGGTCTGACAATGTTTTTGTAATCTCTGAGGCACTTACTGGCTGATCGAAACGCACTTGATAGGTTCTACCTCCAACAAAATCCACACCTTCATCTAAACCATTTGTTGCTAATGACACCAAACTTCCTACAATTAAAATCCCTGAAATAATGAAAGCCACTTTTCGCTTTTTAAGGAAAGCGATATCAATATTTACAAACAAGTTTTTAGTAATCCCTGTAGTGAACTCTAATTTTCCTCCTCTTCCAACATACCAGTCTACTAATAATCTAGTAATAAAGATTGCTGTAAATAAAGACGTTGCAATACCTATTAATAAAGTGGTTGCAAAACCTTTTATGGGTCCTGTACCAAATAAGAATAAGATTAATGCCGTTAGACCTGTAGTAATGTTGGCATCTAAAATTGAAGATAATGCATTACTAAAGCCATCTTTAATCGCTATTTTTTGATCTTTACCTTTGTCGATTTCCTCTCGAATTCTCTCAAAGATAAGTACGTTTGCATCAACAGACATACCGATAGTTAATACAATACCGGCAATACCAGGTAAGGTTAATACCGCTTTAAATGCGCCTACAAGAATACCGAAAATTAATAAGATATTTAATAACATCGCGATGTCTGCAAACAAACCTGCTTTACCGTAATAAAACACCATCCAGATTAATACTAATGCTAATGCAATTAAAAATGACATAGTACCACTATCTATAGCTTCTTGACCTAATGTTGGCCCTACTTCATCACTTTGAATAATGGTTGCTTTTGCTGGTAACTTACCTGCACGTAGTACGTTCGCTAAATCGACCGCTTCATTTACTGTGAAATTTCCAGAGATTTGAGAATTCCCACCTGCAATTGGACCATTATTAATACCAGGTGCAGAATACACCAAGCTATCTAAAACAATCGCAATCTGGTTTTGCTCTTTAAAAGCTCTTGTTGTCATTTCTTCCCAAATTTTTGCACCTTGTGCATCCATTTGCATGTTTACAATCACCTCATTTTTTAAATCATAATCCTGTCTTGCATCGTCAATACTTCCTTTTAAAGGCGCTACATCTTCTCTGTTCCCTTCTAATGAATATAACGCAACTTGCTCGCTTCCTTTTTCTGGCTTTCCAAATAAGAATTTTACGTTTTTAGCATCTGATGGTAATAATGCTTTAGCCTCTTTAGAAGACAACATTGCTAATACCTTCTTAGTATCTGAGATATTAAAGGTGCCCACTGTTGAACCAAAACCTGGTCCTTTTATTAAATCTAAAAACGGATTAACGACAACCTCAACTTCATTGTCTTCTCCTGTTAATTCAGAAATTACATCTGACGCTTCTGCCACTTCTTCCTGATCTACATCAGCGACCTCACCTTCTTCTGTTTCCGCCGTAGCTTCTTCAGTCGTCTCTTTTTCTTTTAGTGACTCGTTAAGGGCTTGAAAAAATTCTCCTAATTTTGCTGAATCATAGCCAAACCAAAACTCTAATTCGGCTGTGCCAGTAATTAAAGCTTTTGCACGTTCAATATCTTTAACCCCTGGTAATTCAACTAAAATTTTCCCAGACGTTCCTAAACGTTGAATGTTTGGTGAGGCTACACCAAATTGGTCAATACGGGTACGTAATACTTGTAATGCTGAAACAATTGATTC
Organism: Lacinutrix sp. Hel_I_90; assembly: GCF_000934685.1. NCBI lineage: Bacteria > Pseudomonadati > Bacteroidota > Flavobacteriia > Flavobacteriales > Flavobacteriaceae > Lacinutrix > Lacinutrix sp. Hel_I_90. The sequence goes on from NZ_JYNQ01000001.1 coordinate 1,388,166, forward strand.
GTCAATTTTTTTAGATAACGCATCTTTTACTTCGTCATCAGACATTCCTATGGTAACAATTTTAGCTTCAGATAAAGAGCGCGTGGCAAAAATATCTGGTGAAGCTAATTTTTTGTCTCCTTTTATTTTATCAAATTCGTCGTAAAAATCATCGATATAATCATTTTGACTACTCTTTTGAAGTTCATCGGTAGCATCTAAAGCCTTATTAAACGTTGGATCCATTGAATTATTTGCTAATCCTTTTAAGATGTCTCTAACAGACACTTGAAGAATGGCTTCTAATCCACCTTTTAAATCCAGACCTAATTTTAAGGAGTTGTCCTTTACTTTCGCATAAGTTTCTCCTAAAAAAATGTTCTCTTTTGAATTTGATAATGAATCTAAATAATTAACCTCAAATTCCTTTCTTTTCGTTTTAAAATCTTCGACAGACGTATCATACTTTGCGATAGCCATGTCTTCTGCCTTGTTCTCGATACTACTGTTCTTTACCGAGAATGATAGTTGGTAAATACTTACCAATCCAAATAAAACTGCAAAGAGTTTTACTAATCCTTTGTTTTGCATTTTGTCTTTTTTTGTGTCAAATGTATTAATCAGGCGGCTATAAACTCACCTTTTCATTTGACAATTAATGGTTGTGATTATTGTAATATTATGATAGTTTTCTAATGATTAAGAATGCTATAGTTTAAGATTTTGAATCCCTTAGCAGTTGGGACCTGCCCTGACTTCAGGAATCTTATGTGAAGTATTGTCTATTGCAATGGCAATGGTTCTGTTTAATTTGTAGGCTACCTTTATAAGGTGTTCTCTTTCGCTAACTACTATAAGCTCAATAATTGAAAACACATTAGGATTAGAAAACCGATCGTATTCTTGTTTTAACTCAAGACTGCATTTTCCACCAACGTCTGACAGCAGCTTATTTCCATTTTGAATTTCAAAAACGTCTACATTGTACTTTTTTACAGGCTCTCTAGATGGAAAGTTAGTATTGTTCTTATTTAGGCCATTAGCCGCATAACCCAATTCAATGTCGTTTAAAAGGATGTCTTTTATACGCTGAACATCTGTAGCACTATAATACTTTATTTTTAGTTTTCCTTCTGCCGAAGTACTAACCTCTATAGTCTCGATTCCTATACTCTGTAATTGCTTTTTTACAGTAGCAATGGCATGTTGTGCTTCTTTTGAAGTCACATCATCACCAATGAATTCTAGTACAATTTCCTGATTAGGCACCGCTATTTGTTCTCGACACATACCTAAAGTAGCGAGAAGAATAATTAAAGCACTAAAATACCATTTGGCTTTCATGGGTCTATACCTATTGTTTTTCAACGGGGATTTGAAAAATAACAACACATTACTTCTTTAAAAAAGAGCATAAATCAGGGTTATTTCGTGCGCCAAATATATGATTTACATAGAGAAGTGCCAATAATATCTTAAGTTTTATACAAAAAAAAAGAGCAACTGTAGCGTTGCTCTTTCAAATTGTATTGCGAAATTAATGAAAAGACTACTATTATTCCATTTTTGTGTAACCTTCTGGTGGTAACATTACAAATTTATCCTCTGGAACATCTTCTTTACGAATTGCTATTACTTCAGAAACTACAGTCATCTCCACACCATTTTGATTCATATCAATACTTGTGTATAATGGAAATCCTTGTAATTTACCTTCAAACATAGCGGTCTCTTTAGAATAAGCGTCTATGGCATCAGTAGTAAATACTTCCATTTCCATCATCGTTTCGCCTTGCTTAATTTTTACAAAGTATTGCTGACATTTGTAATCTAATATGGTTTTAGTTTCTGTTCCCTTTTCTACAGTGATGTTGTCTAAATCTTCTTTAGAAGGCTCTGCTTTCTTTAAAGAATACATTTTTCCTGCCATTGGATTATCCATTAACACTAATACTTCGTTTGTTTCACCATTAGAAATTGTAGTGATATCGCCGGTCATTGGGTTAGACATTTCAACACGCGATTTTGAGTCTTTAAAATAAGTTTCAGAGACCATGTCTCCCATCATAGCAAGTTGTTGCTGTACTTGCTCGTTTTCACTAGACAGTATTTGTTTAGAAACCAAAACACCTTCATTTAATTTTTCCTGAGCATTTACAGCAAACCCTATTGCTAATGCTACTAATAATAGTATTTTTTTCATAATAATTATTCCGAGAAAGCGGAGTCTTTATTTGTGTTTGTATACAGTTTTATAATTAAGCATCTAATTTAGTGAAAATAAATAGCATGTGATTCCATATTTTTTAGACACAAGAATTCTAATAAACAGGCTTACTAATTTTATAGGATAGTAATAACTATTTAATCAGTTTTATTAGATTAGGATAGAAATTTCCTGTTTTCCCTTTACTTATCTTAACGGCAAATAGGATTGGTAAAATGATGTTCACTACATAAAGCCCAATGAATAGGTATAATAAAAATGTAGGCGTTCCGTAATGCTGAATTTTAAATATTGTGAAGATCGTAATTGAGGTAAAGGTAAACACAGACCAAACAATTTGAAAGTTTAAGAGATTTGCTCCTGTTTTTTTAAGGCCGATTATTTTATCTTTTTTATTGAGCCATAAAATAAGGGGGAGAATAATATTTCCTACTGGAATAGCGATAAACAGTAGCACAGAAA